>JBJMGQ010000450.1:0-3895 GCA_045807845.1 Pyrinomonadaceae bacterium
GACGAAGAACCCTTACCGCCTCTACAAGCACACGCAGGGCCAGACCGGCGCCGATGAGTTGATCTATGAAGAGAAGGACGAGATGTTCGGCATCGGCGTCGAGCGCTCGCGCTCGCGCGGCTACCTCTTCCTCACCTCTGCGAGCCACACGACGAGCGAGGTGCGCTACCTGCCCGCCGACAAGCCCAACGAAAGCTGGCACCTCATCCTCCCGCGCGAGTCGGGGCACGAGTACTACGCAGACCATCACGGCGACCGCTTCTACATCCGCACGAACGAGAAGGGCGCGCGCAACTTCAAGCTCGTCTCGGCGCCCGCCGCCGACCCACGACGCGAGAACTGGAAAGAGGTCATCCCGCATCGCCCGGGCGTGATGATGAGCGGCGTCGAATTCTTCAAAGACTTCTACGTCGTCTCGGAGCGCGGCAACGCGACGCCCGTCCTTCGCGTCTTCGACTTCAAGACGAACAAGCCCACTGACATCGCGGTGCCCGAGCCCGTCTACAACATCTCGTTCAGCACCAACCGCGAATACGACACCAACAAGGTGCGCTACGGCTACCAGTCATTCATTACGCCCGCGTCCACCTACGACTACGACGTGAAGACGGGCAAGAGCGAGCTGCTCAAGCAGCAGCCGGTCTTAGGCGGCTATGACCCGACCCTCTATAAGTCCGAGCGCGTCTACGCGACCGCTTCGGACGGGACGAAGGTGCCGATCTCTCTCGTCTACAAGAAGGACTTGAAGCTCGACGGCTCGCGCCCCCTCCTGCTTCAGGCTTACGGCTCGTACGGCATCCCGACGAACGTTACGTTCAACTCGAACCGGCTGTCGCTGCTCGACCGCGGCGTGGTCGTGGCCTCGGCGCACATCCGCGGCGGCGGCGACCTCGGCAAGGAGTGGCACGACGCGGGTAAGATGATGACGAAGAAGAACACCTTCACCGACTTCATCGCCGCGGCCGAGTATCTGTCGAAGGCGGGCTACACGTCGAAGGATAGACTGGTCATCACGGGCGGCTCGGCGGGCGGGCTGCTGATGGGCGCGGTCACGAACATGCGCCCCGATCTGTTTAAGGCCGTCGTCGCCTACGTCCCCTTCGTCGATGTCATCAACACGGAACTCGACGAGACGCTCCCGCTCACCGCGGGCGAATGGGAGGAGTGGGGCAACCCCGTCAAGAGCAAGGAGAACTTCCAGTACATGCTCTCCTACTCTCCTTACGACAACGTCGCCGCCAAAGACTACCCGGCCATGCTCGTCAAGACCTCCCTCAACGACAGCCAAGTGCTCTTCCACGAGCCGACCAAATGGGTCGCCAAGCTCCGCACCATGAAGACCGACAAGAACCCATTGCTGCTCAAGGTCAACATGGGCGCCGGCCACGGCGGCGCCTCCGGACGCTACGACGCGCTCCACGAAGCGGCCTTCGACTACGCCTTCATCCTCACCCAGATGGGCGTCACGCAGTAACGCCCTGAAACGTGAGTAGGGCGGCTGAACTTCGGACAGACTCGAAAGGAGTGGAGAAGATGGACTTGATTATTCTCGACATGGGGCCGGACGTGAAGGGCGAGTCGATGCAACATAGCTTCAAGGACAAGATAGAGCTGCTCTCGTTCAGCCACGGCGTCGCCATGCAGATCACGGGCGACATCAGCAACTCGGAGCGCACCTCGGGCAGACCCAACCATCAGGATATGACCGTGACGAAGTACCTCGACCTCGCCTCGCCCGTCCTGAACCAGAGCTGCTGCGAGGGGCGCAGCTTCCCGCAGGTGGACATCATCATCGGGCGCAACGATCACGATCAGGCCGTCGAGTTGATGCGCTACACGATGAAGAACGTGCTCATCTCGTCAATGTCCATCGGCGGCGGAGGCGGCGACAAGCCGGTCGAGACCGTGACGTTCAACTACAACCAGATCAGTTGGAACTTCTCCGCGCAGAAGCACGAGGGCGGCGGCGCGGAGGGGAAGTGGAACCTGTCCACCAACAACGCCGAGTGAACAGGCGCAGCGAGAACTGAGACACAGAGAGACGGCTCGAAGTCTTATAACTTCGAGCCGTCTCTCTCTGTCTGCATGTTGATTGTTCTACTTGACGGCGGCCGTGCCGACGTACTCCCAGTGCCACGGCTCATAATAGTAGGGGCGGAAGCCGAAGCGCTCGGCGTTACGGACGAGCCAGCGGTAGGCGGGCGTCTGCACCTGTAGGGCGCGGTTTGAGTCTTTGGTCTCGACGGGCTCGCCGCCGACGTAGAGGTCGAGCGCACGGCCGGTGAAGTGCGGGCTGTTGACGGCAAGTCCGGCGCGGCCTGAGCCGGGCGACTGCGCGCGCAGTTGCTCCTGATGCTCGCGCGAGCGGAAGGAGGAGACGATCTTGAAGAACTTCTCCTCGGGCGCAAGCTCGCCGGAGGCCGTCACCTTAAGGCCGAGCGAAGAATCGGCCGCCGCCGCCGCGAGCATGCGCTTGTAGGCGGCGTAGGTCTCGCGCTCGACCTGACGAAGCTCGTCGGGGCGCGTGGGGTCGTAGAAGTCGGACGTGGGCGCCTGTAACAACTGGTCGGGGGTCGCGTACGCCTTGTTCTTGAGGCGCGCGCCCTGCCACGTCGAGACCATGCGGTAGAGCGTCTCGTCGTCGAGCACGCCGTTCGGTTGCAAGCCCGTCGCGGCCTGCCAGCGCGCGAGCGACGAGGCGAAGTCCGACCCGGCCGCTTCGCCCTCCGTCTCCAGCAGACGCGAGATGAGCGGCGTGTAGAGATACCAGCCGCGCTGCTGCTTCCCGCCGAAGGCCCAGCTCAGCTCGTACTTCAGAAGCGTGTTGCGCGTGGCGGCCTCCGCGAAGAGGGAAGTCTCCTTCTTCTCGGAGGCGTCGGCGGCGGCCGTCCTCTTCTCGACAAGGGCCATGGGCTTCAAGACGGGCGTGACCGACGCCTTCTCTTCCGCTTGCGACTGGCCGTAGCCGGTGCGCGCGACGAGCGTCATTAAGCCGACGAGCGCGGCGAGTGCGACGGCGAACACGACGAGATGTGTCTTCTTCTGCTTCATGCTTAAACTTGAAACTGCGCGGCCGAACGTCGAAGGATTGCTGCCCGAAAATCGTGTTGAGGGTTGCTTCTCGCGAACAGCATATAAGATGCGTGGGGAGCCCCGGCGGTTCGTCCGCGGCGCGTAAATTTAGCCCCGCGGGCGCGTCCGCAAAGTTTACGGTCAGACTGCGCGGCCGGGCGCCGACTCTGTTAAGATGGCGCGGGCGCTCGACGGGCGCTCGCTCCCGAAAGAGAATCCCGAAAGCATTGCGGAGAAGGCCACAGAGATGCCACTTGAGTCAAACAGCGCGGCCAGCGTCTCGCCCGCGCTCGTCTTCGAGCTGGAGAACGGCAGCACTTTCACCTTTAACTTCCAGATGGACGGCCGCGTCACCGTCATCGGCTTTCAGGAGGGGCGCGCCGTCACCGGCACCCTCTCCGAAGAGCAGGCCGCGGAGCTGCGCGACGCCATCGGCGAGTACATACATAAGAGGAACGGTTGAGGGGTGAAGGGGTGCTGGGTTATGGGTTTTAGGTTTTGGTTAAAAGCTTGTTCTTCCCCAAAACCTAAAACCCAGAAACCCACACCCTCCCCTTGACCCACGCGCCCCCGGCGGGCAAGATTTCAGCCTATGCTTTACCGAGCCCCCTGCGCGGAGCTGTCCGGCCGCGCCTTCCGCCTCCAAACGATAGCTCTCGTCATCCTGCTGCTGGCGGCGCCGCTGCCGCGCGCACGGGCACAGGTTTCGGACGCAGCCTTCGAGCGCGACCTCGATGCGGCCTCGGCCGTGGAGCTGCGCGTGAAGAACCGCACGGGGCGTGTGAGCGTGCTGGCCGTGGAGGACTCGAAACAGGTCTCCATC
>JBJMGQ010000451.1:0-2807 GCA_045807845.1 Pyrinomonadaceae bacterium
ACTCCACAGCACTGCGCCGCCGCTTTGCCTGCTCGCACTCGCGCTCGCGTGCGTCTGCGCGTGCGGCGCGGCACACGCGCAGGCGCAGGGCCAGACCACTCCGCCCGCGAGCGACGACGAAGGCGCGCCGGACTTCATCGTCCCGGCGCGGCCGACCGCCTCGAATCCGGCGGAGTTCCAGAGGCCGGGCGTGCTGCAACTCGAATACGGCTTCAACGGTAACTGGCGCGAGCCGGGTGGCGCTTCCGCCGAGGACACCCCGCTGGCCCTGCGCTTTGCGGTGAGCCGCCGCCTGCTGCTTGAGTTCGACGGCGACACGCCCGTCTCGCAGGCCGCCGGAGGAGCCAGGACGACGGGCTCGGGCGACACGCAGCTCGGGCTCCAAATCGTCCTGCAACACGAGGCGGCTTCGCGACCCGGCGTCGCCTTCGCCTACTACGTCAAGCTCCCCACGGCGAGCGCGGACAAAGGTCTGGGCACGGGGCGCGTCGATCACTCCTTGCTCGCGCTCGTCAGCAAGAAGGCGGGCGCGACCGTCTTCGACTTCAACGCCGTCTACCTGCTCGCGGGGCGCACGACCGGCAACGGCCACGCGGCGAGCGCGCAGGCGGCGCTCGCCGCCTCACGCAACCTCAACGAGCGGGTCGGCTGGCAGGGCGAGTTGAGCGGCTTCACGCGCAACGACGCGCAGGCGGGCGCGGCCTTCGGCCTCGGCGTCGTCACGTACCAACCCAACCGCCGCCTCGTCTTCGACTGCGGCCTCCGGCTCGGGCTCACGCCCGACGCCCCGCGCTTCGGCGTGGTCGCCGGTCTCACCGTCGGCGTCGCAGACCTCTACCGGAAGCGCGTCAAGAGTCGTTGAAGCGTCGGCGACCTGTTAGAATTAACAACTTACTGTCGAGGTAGTTTCAGTATCTAATAAATCTTTATGCCGGAAGCCTTACTCAAAGATTCATACGGGCGTGCCATCCGAGACCTGCGCGTGTCGGTGACCGACCGGTGTAACTTCCGCTGCTTCTACTGCCTGCCGCACGGCGCGCCCGAGGAGACGGCGCCGAAAGAGGCGCTCTTAACTTATGAAGAGATAGAACGGGCGGTCGAGGTCTTCGCCGCGCTCGGCGTCGAGAAGGTGCGCCTGACGGGTGGCGAGCCGATGCTGCGCCGCGACATCGAGACGCTCGTCGCCAAGCTCGCGCGCGTCCCCGGCGTGCGCGACCTCGCGCTCACCACCAACGGCTTCAACCTCGCCGAGCGCGCCGCGGGACTCCGGGCCGCAGGGCTCGACCGCGTTACCGTCAGCCTCGACAGTCTCCGCCGCGCGGCCTTCACCGAGATCACGGGCGTGGACATGCTCTCGCGGGTGCTTGAAGGCATCCGCGCCGCGCAGCGCGTTGGGCTCGCGCCCGTCAAGGTCAACGCCGTCATCGTGCGCGGCCACAACGAAGCGGAGGTCGCGGACTTCGCCGCCTTCGCCCGCGAGCACAGCGTCGATGTGCGCTTCATCGAGTACATGCCGCTCGACTCCGGCCACGGCTGGGCGCGCGAGCAGGTCGTCTCGGGCGCGGAGATTCGACAGGCCATCAACGAGCGTTTCCCGATGGTCGCTCGACGCATCGAGCGCGGGTCGGAGACGGCCACGCGCTACCGCTTCGCCGACGGCGCCCCCGGCGAGATTGGGATCATCGCGCCCGTCACCGAGCCCTTCTGTGGCGCCTGCTCGCGCGTGCGTCTCACGGCCGACGGCCAGATACGCACGTGCCTCTTCTCCAAGGTCGAACACTCCCTGCGCGATGTCATCCGCTCCGGCGCCACCCCCGCCGAGACGGCCGACTACATCAAATCAGTCGTCCTCAAGAAGGAGCCGCGCCACTACATCAACGAGACCTACTTCGAACAGCCCGCCCGCACGATGAGCCTCATCGGCGGTTAATGCCCTGACGACAAGGATTTGGTTATGAGCACGAAGACCGAAGCCACCATCGAAGACCTCTACAAAGTAGACGGCAAGGCGGAACTCGTTGACGGGGAGATAGTCCACATGTCACCTACGGGGGGGCGCCCCAACTATGCTGCGGGAGAAATCTTCGTTTCTCTCCGGGGTTACCAGCGCCGCACGAAAAGCGGATACGCCGTCAGTGATAACGCGGCATTCAAGGTGAATCTGCCACATCGAAAGTCGTTCAGTCCTGATGCTGCGTACTACGTCGGCGGCGAACTCACCATGAAATTTTTTGAAGGCGCGCCTGTGTTCGCCGTCGAGGTGCGAAGCGAGGGCGACTACGGCCCGAAGGCGGAAGAGGCGATGGCGCGGAAGCGCGCCGACTATTTCGCCGCGGGCACGCAGGTCGTCTGGGACGTTGACCTTTTGAGCGAGGCGCCCGTGCGCGTCTTCCGCGCGAGCGACCCCGAGAACCCCACGCTCTACCGGCGCGGCGAGTTGGCCGAGGCCGAGCCGGCGCTTCCCGGCTGGACAATGCCCGTGGACGACCTCTTCGTCTAGGCACGCCACCGGATTTCAAAGATAGACCTCGCAGTGAAGTTGGAAAGGAATTACCTCGCAATGAATAGGAACAGGTTGAGGCGCGCGGGCGTCCGCGCGCTGGCGTGTGTGGCGCTGTTGGCGTCTTTGGGGCTGTTGGAGGCTTTGGCGCAGCAGCCGGGGAGGGTGCAGACTAATCCGCCGCCGCAACAGCCCGCGCGGGGCGCGCGTTCGAGCACGATGCGGGTCGAGTTGCCGATGCCGCCCGTCGCGGAGACGCCCGTGCCGCTCGTCGATGGCGGGCACGACGGCAGCCTCAACACGCTCA
>JBJMGQ010000452.1:0-4369 GCA_045807845.1 Pyrinomonadaceae bacterium
ATGCGCGGCGAAGAGTTGTTCATCACGGGTCGCCTCAAAGACCTGCTCATCATCCGCGGCCTGAACCACTACCCACAAGATATTGAGCTGACCGCCGAGCGCTCACACACGGCCTTGCGGCCGGGCTGCGGCGCGGCCTTCTCTATCGAGGCGTCCGGCGAGGAGCGGCTCGTGCTGGTGCAGGAAGTTGACCGTCACGAGGGCGAGCTGTCGGAGGTCATCGAACAGATTCGACAGGAGGTGGCCGAAGAGCACGAGCTGACAGCACACGCCGTCGCGCTCATCAAGCCGGGCACGATTCCGAAGACGAGCAGCGGCAAGATTCAAAGAGGCGCCGCGCGCGCGGCGTTCCTCGACGCGAGCCTCGAAGTGTTGGCGCTGTGGCGCGCGAGCGACACGGGCGCGGCGGCGGACGCTTCAGTAGCCGACGCGCCCGCGACCGCAAGGGTCGAGGAGTGGTTGACGGCTCAGGCGGCGAAGAGTCTGGGGATGGAGGCCGCGACGATAGATGTCAAACAACCACTCACGCGTTACGGCTTAGACTCGCTCGCCGCCATCGAGCTTGCGCACGCTATCGAATCCGCGCTCGGCCTCGTCGTCTCACCCGCCGACCTGTTGGAGAGCGCGAGCATCGACGACCTCGCGGCGCGCTTCACGCTGCGAGGTCGTGAACTGCAAGCGACAGAGACTCACGCGCCTCATGCGCCCGAAGAGGAGACGGCGCATGAGCACCTGCTTTCGCGCGGGCAGGAGTCTCTGTGGTTCATGTACCGCATCGCGCCGGAGAGCCCCGCCTACAACATCATGGGCGCGTTGCGTGTCCGCTTCGAGTTAGACGCGGGGACGCTCAAGCGCGCCTTCCAGAGACTCGTTGACCGCCACCCAACGTTGCGCACGACCTACGTCGCGCATCGCGGCGCACCCGTGCAGCGCGTCGCGTCGCACGCCGAAGTCTGCTTCGAAGAGGAGGACGCTTCGGACTGGAGCGAAGAGGATTTGCGCGCGCGCCTCAACGCGGAGTCGCACCGCCCCTTCGATCTTGAACGAGGGCCGCTGATGCGCGTGAGCCTCTACGCGCGAACGCGGCAGGCCGAGCACGTTCTGCTCGTCGTGGTGCATCACATCGCGGCGGACTTCTGGTCGCTGGCCGTGCTCATGCATGAGCTGGGCGTGTTCTACGAGGCGGAGAGGCGAGGCGATGCGGCCACGCTTCCGCCGCTCCCGCTACAGTACACAGACTATGTGAAGTGGCAGGAGCGTCTACTGGCCGGGCCAGAAGGCGAGCGCCTCGCGTCCTTCTGGCGCGAGCAACTCGCGGGCGAGTTGCCGGTGCTCAATCTGCCGACCGACCGCCCGCGCCCGCCGGTGCAGACCTTCCGCGGCGCGTCCGAGTCGTTCAAGCTCGACGCGGAGTTGACGGCCGCGCTCAAGTCCCTCGGCCAGTCGAGCGACGCGACGCTCAACACAGTTCTCCTCGCAGCCTTCCAGACGCTCCTGCATCGCTACACGGGACAGACGGAGATTCTCGTCGGGACGCCGACCGCCGGGCGGAACCGTGCCGAACTCGGAGGGCTCGTCGGCTACTTCGTCAACCCGGTCGCCGTCCGCACGGACTTCTCCGGGTCGCCGAGCTTCGAGCTTCTGCTCGCGCGCGCGCGGCGGACGTTGCTCGACGCGTTCGCGCATGCCGACTACGCCTTCGCGACGCTGGTCGAGCGCCTACAGCCGGAGCGCGATCCCGGTCGCTCGCCCATCTTTCAGGCGATGTTCGTCTTGCAGAAAACCCACCTGCACGAAGAGGCGGGCATCGCATCGTTCGCACTCGGCGAAGCGGGCGCGCGTTTGACGCTCGGCAGTCTTGAGCTCGAATCGTTCTCGCTTGAGCAGCGCATCGCGCAGTTCGACCTCACGCTGATGATGGCCGAAGCCGGCGGCGGACTGATCGGCTCGCTGCAATACAACGCAGACCTCTTCGAGCCTGCCACCGTCCGGCGCTTCGCCGCGGCCTTCCGCGCTCTACTCGCCGCGGCGACCCAAGCCCCGGGCACGCCCGTCGCGCACCTGCCGCTCTTCGACGAGGCCGAGCGGCGGCGACTGCTCGACTCCACCTCCGGCCCGAGGCTCGTGCACGCGCCCACCTGTCTCCACGAGTTGTTCACACAACAAGCGGCGCGCACGCCCGAGCGCACGGCCCTCTCGCATCGCGGCGAGCGTTTGAGCTACCGAGAGCTTGATGAGCGCTCTTCCAGACTGGCCGCGGAGTTGCGACGCGTCGGCGTCGGCCCGGAGGCGCTCGTCGCCGTGCTCGCCGGACGCACGCCGCGCACGGTCGTCTCACTTCTAGCGATTTTGAAAACCGGAGCGGCCTACGTCCCGCTCGACCCCAACTATCCACCCGCGCGCCTCGCCTTCATGCTCGAAGACACGCGCGCGCCCGTCGTACTCACGGAGCGAGCATTGGCCTCCTCACTACCGCCCACATCAGCGCACATCATCCTGCTCGACGAGTGGGAACAGAGTGCAGCGTCGAGCGAGGAGCGCGACGACTTACCTGCGAGCGTCACACCCGACCATCTCGCTTACGTCATCTACACGTCAGGCTCGACCGGCACACCCAAAGGTGTTGCCATCACCCATCGCAGCGCCTCGGCTCTGCTCGACTGGGCACACTCCACCTACAGCGAAGCAGAACTGGCGGGCGTGCTGGCGGCCACCTCGCTCTGCTTCGACCTCTCCATCTTTGAGCTGTTCGCGCCGCTGAGTTGCGGTGGCTGTGTTCTCCTCGCCGACAGTGCGCTGGAGTTGGCAGGTGCAGGTGAGTGGAATGAAGTGACGCTCATCAACACCGTACCGTCGGCGATGACCGAGTTGCTGCGACTGCGGGCGGTGCCGCGCTCGGTCGTGACGGTGAACCTGGCGGGTGAGCCGCTGACGGCGACACTGGCGCGCAGAGTCTATGCAGAGTGCAGTGGAGTGAAGCGGCTCTACAACCTGTACGGGCCGACTGAAGACACGACCTACTCGACGGGTGTGCTGGTCGGTCGTGGCGCGGAGTCGATAAGCATCGGGCGTGCGTTGGCAGGAGGGCGAGCGGTGGTGCTGGATGCGTGGATGGAGATAGTGCCGGAGGGAGTAGCGGGAGAGTTGTACCTGGGTGGAGAGGGGTTGGCGCGGGGGTATTTGGGGCGAGCGGAGATGACGGCGGAGCGGTTCGTGCCCGACCCGTATGCGGGAGAAGTGGGAGCACGCCTCTACCGGACGGGAGATGTGGCGCGGGTGGTAGGGGGGGGTGAGTTGGAGTTCCTCGGTCGCGTTGATCATCAGGTGAAGCTTAGGGGCTACAGGATTGAGTTGGGCGAGGTGCAGGCGGCGCTCAACGCGCACCCGTCGGTGCGTGAATCGTTGGTGATGGTGCGCACGTCGGCGGCTGACGCTGCGGCCGGCAACGGCCACGGCGCGAACGTCGAGGGTGACCAACGTCTGGTGGCCTATGTCGTCGGCGAGGCGGGCGCGGAGGGAGAAGCGGCGGGCGCGCGCGAGTTGCGGGACTTCCTCAAGCAGCGTCTGCCGGACTACATGCTGCCGTCGGCCTTTGTGAGGTTGAGCGAATGGCCTTTGACGCCGAACGGGAAGATTGATCGCAAGGCGCTGCCCGCGCCAAGCGGCGAGCGTGCCGAGCAGTCGGGCGTGCAGTGGCGCGAGGCGCGGACGCCGACCGAAGAGGTAGTGGCGGGCATCTGGGGCGAGGTGTTGCGAGTCGAGCGGGTCGGAGCCGAAGAGAACTTCTTCGAGCTGGGTGGGCACTCGCTGTTAGCAACGCAGGTGGTGGCGCGATGCGAGGAGGCGTTCGGCGTGGCGTTGGAGTTGCGCCGTCTCTTTGAATCTCCAACGGTCGCCGCGCTCGCCGCTCTGATTGACGAGAGCGAGAAGGGGCGGCGCGCGCCCTCGGTCAAGACGCTTCCGCGTGGCGGCCAGAGTTTTCAAGAGCTGCTGGCAAGGCTCGACGAGCTGTCGGAGGACGAGGTCAGGCGACTCCTCGGCGAGCAGCCCTCGGCGGTGGGAGGGGCTCGGGATGAGTAAGTCTCCGAAGCAGGTCGCGCTCTCCGCCGAGAAGCTCAGGCTGCTCGAAGCTCTGCTGCGCGAAGAGGGCGCACGCTACAACTCCTTCCCGCTGTCGTTCGCGCAGGAGGGCTTGTGGTTTCTAGACCAGTTGCAGCCGGGCAGCCCCGCCTACAACATCCACGCCGCCGTTCGCTTCGAAGGCGCGCTCGACGTGTCGGCCTTCGAGCGAAGTCTGCGCGAGATCGTTCGGCGTCACGAAGTCCTGCGCGCGAGTTTTCCCGCCGTCAACGGACGGCCCGTGCAGGTC
>JBJMGQ010000453.1:0-5834 GCA_045807845.1 Pyrinomonadaceae bacterium
CAACGCACTCGCACGGCTCACGCGCGCGACCTTCAACAGCGGCAGCCCCGACCACGGCGAGTGCGTCGCCATGCGCGCCAGCCCTGAATCGACGACGGCCGCCACGCCCTCAATCGTCACCGAAGTCTCTGCGACGTTGGTCGAGAGAATCAGCTTGCGCCGCTCCGACGTGCGCACGGCCGCGTCCTGTTCGGCCGCGGGCAGCTCGCCGTGCAGCGGCAGAACGAGCAGGTCGTGCTCGTTCGCGACGCGCTCGCACTGCACTTGCGCACGACGTATCGAAGCCGCGCCCGGCAGGAAGACGAGCACGTGCCCGTCCAACCCCTCCGAGACGAGCCGCCGCACCGCCGCTTCAACTTGAGCTTCCAGAGGCCGCTCGTCTTGACGCGCGAGGTGCTCGACGGATACGTCGTAACGTCTGCCTTCGGAGCGGAGCACCGTGCAGTCGTCCAGATAGAGAGCCACGGGCGCGGCGTCGAGCGTCGCGGACATGGCGACGAGCTTGAGGTCGGGTCTTGCAGTCCGTTGCAGTCTTCGGAGCAGCGCGAGCGCGAGGTCGGCCTGCAAGTGTCTCTCATGAAACTCGTCGAGGACGACGCAGCCGACGCCCTTCAACTGCGGGTCTGCGAGCAGCCTTCTCGTCAGAACGCCCTCGGTCAAAAAACGCAGGCGCGTGGCGGGCCCTGCGACCTCCTCGAACCTGATCTGATAGCCGACCGTTTCGCCCAAACGCTCGCCGCGCTCCTCGGCCACGCGGCGCGCGGCCATGCGCGCGGCCAGTCGTCGCGGCTCAAGCACCAGCACGTCGCCGCCGCCCGCGACCCCTGCATCGAGGAGCGCGGGCGGCAGTCTCGTCGTCTTCCCGGCCCCGGGCGGAGCCTCCACGACGAGGCTCCGCTCGCGCTTAAGTGTCTCGACGGCGCGCGGCAGAATCTCGTCAATCGGCAGCGACTCCATAAGAGTGTTCGTAACCGAAGCCGCTGCGCTTTGGCAAGCGGAGGAATAGTAGGCAGTAGGCAGAGGGCAGTAGGCAGAGGGCAGTAGGCAGTTAAGAGCACTGCTGCCGGAAACTCTGATGCAATCTCTTAACATCCACAACGCGGAGCGTACTGCCTACTGCCATCTGCCTACTGCCCACTCTCTTTTGTCAGACAAACGCGACACTTACGCGAGGCCGGTGCGCGAGTATTCGCCTTTTTTCGTGGGGCGCGTTTAGAATTGGATTAAGAAATCAATGTGACGGTAAACATTCATTTGATGGAGGCGACGAAGCTGGCGAGAAGACTGCCCGTCGGGGCTGAGGCACTGCCGGGGGGCGGCGTGCATTTCCGTGTGTGGGCGCCGCGCAGGCGCCGGGTCGAGGTCGTCTTTGCAGGTGAAGGTGCGCCCGCGCCCTTCGCGCTCGAAGCGGAGGAGGGCGGCTACTTCTCCGGCCTCGCGGAGGGCGCGACTGACGGCGCGCTCTATCGCTTCCGGCTCGACGGCGACGATTATCTCTACCCCGACCCCGCGTCGCGCTTTCAACCCGAAGGGCCGCACGGCGCCTCGCGCGTCGTAGACCCGGCGCGGTTCCGCTGGACGGATAACGACTGGCGCGGCGCGTCGCTCAAGGGGCAGGTCGTCTACGAGCTGCACGTCGGCGCCTTCACTCGTGAAGGCACGCTCGCGGCGGCGACCGCGCAGTTAAAAGAGCTGGCGAGCTTAGGCGTGACCTGCATTGAGCTGATGCCGGTGGCGGAGTTTCCGGGGCGCTTCGGGTGGGGCTACGACGGCGTCTGCCTCTTCGCGCCGACGCGACTCTACGGCGAGCCCGACGACCTGCGCCGCTTCATCGACGAAGCTCATCGACACAGCATCGCCGTCATCCTCGACGTGGTCTACAACCATCTCGGGCCGGACGGCAACTACCTTGCGCAGTTCTCCGAATACTACGTCAGCGATCATTACAAGAACGAGTGGGGCGACGCACTCAACTTCGACGACGAGCACGCGGCGCCCGTGCGCGAGTTCTTCCTCTCGAACGCGCGCTACTGGGTTGAGGAGTTCCACTTCGACGGCCTGCGCCTCGACGCCACGCAGAGCATCAAGGACACCTCGCGCGAGCACATCATCGCCGCCCTCGGCCGCGAGGTGCGCGACGCGGCGCGTGGGCGCGAGACGATCATCGTCGGCGAGAACGAGCCGCAGGAGACGCACATGATTCTCGACTTCGGGCTCGACGGGCTCTGGAACGACGACTTTCATCACACGGCGATGGTCGCGCTCACGGGTCGCAGCGAGGCTTACTACTCCGACTACCGCGGCACGCCGCAGGAGTTTGTCTCGGCGGCCAAGTACGGCTTCCTCTATCAGGGTCAGCGCTACAAGTGGCAGCGCCACCGGCGCGGCACGCCGACCTTCCGGGTAGCGCCGCACGCGTTCGTCAGCTTCATACAGAACCATGACCAGATCGCCAACTCCGCGCGCGGCCTGCGCGTGCACCGGCAGACGAGCCCCGGCCGCCTGCGCGCGATGACGGCGCTCACGCTGCTGCTGCCCTCGACGCCGATGCTCTTCATGGGTCAGGAGTTCGCATCGTCTTCGCCGTTCTACTACTTCGCAGACCACGAGCCGGACTTGGCCGAGAAGGTCAAACAGGGTCGCGTAGACTTTCTCGCGCAGTTCCGCAGCATCGCCACGCGCGAGACGCGCAGACATCTGCCAGACCCCGGCGCGCTTGAGACCTTCGAGCGCAGCAAGCTCGACCACACGGAGCGCGTCTCTCATCGAGAGGTCTACGCCTTGCACCGCGACCTGCTCCGTCTGCGACGCGAAGATGCGGTCTTCAACGCGCAGGAGCCGCGCGCGCTCGACGGCGCCGTGCTCGGCGCACAGGCTTTCGTGCTGCGCTACTTCGGCGTCGAGTCGGACGACCGCCTGCTCGTCGTCAACTTCGGCATAGACCTCAACCTCAACCCCGCGCCCGAGCCTCTGCTCGCGCCGCCCGCGGGCAAGGTCTGGAGAACAGTCTGGTCGAGTGAAGACTACGCATACGGCGGGACGGGGACGCCCACGCTTGAGACGAAGAACAACTGGTGCATCCCCGGCGAGATGGCCGTCGCGCTCGCCCCGGCCGACCCCGCACTGGTGGGAGACCCCGCCTCAGGTGGAGACGAAGCGAGCGAAGAAGAAGAGGTGCGCAAGGAGGGTTTGCAGGAGTGGGCAGAATGAGGGAACCGGTTCGCAGTCTGACTTTCACCGAAGAGGACACGCACGACGCGGAGTTGATGCTCGGGCGCGAGTGGCTGGTGACGAACGGGCTGGGCGGCTTCGCGTCGGGGACGCTGGCGGGCGTGCCGACGCGCAGGTATCACGGGCTGCTCGTCGCGTCTCTGCCGACGCCGCTCGGGCGCACGGTGATGTTCAACCACCTCTCGGAGTGGCTGCGCATGCCCACGGGCGAGCGCCTACAGATCGGCGGGCAGGAGCGCACGGGCGGCCAGCTCGAATGGCCCGGCGCGAAGCACCTGCGCGAGTTCCGGCTCGAAGCAGGACTGCCCGTCTGGCGTTATGAGCTGGACGATCACGTCGTCGAGAAGCGCGTCCTGATGGTGCATAGCCAGAACACCGTGCACGTCACCTACCAGCTCATCGAAGGCGAAGGGCCTTTGCGCCTGAAGCTCAGACCCGCGCTTCAGTTTCGCCCTTACGAAGAGCAGGTTCACGTCTCGGCCAACGAGCCCTACACCGTCACCTCGATTGAAGACCGGCTCGAAGTCTGCACGGGGCACACGTACCCGCCGCTGCGCCTGAAGATTTTCGGTTTGCGCGCGACCTTCTCGCTCGACGGCGGCAAGCTTCAGAACATCCACTACCGGACGGAGGAGCGGCGCGGCTACGTCCACACGGGCGAGCTTTGGAGCCCGGGCTACTTCAGCGTGGACGTGACGAAGGAGACAACGGCGACGCTCGTCGGCTCGACCGAATCGTGGGAACTCATACGCGCGCTCTCGCCCGAAGACGCGCAGGGGGCCGAGCAGGAGCGGCGCGAACGCCTCCTCGCCTCTGCCGCGCCCACGGCGCGTGAAGGCGTCGCGGCCGAACTCGTCTTGGCCGCCGACCAGTTCGTCATCACGCCTTCGGGCCGAGAGGGCGACGCCGCGCGCGCCCACGCCGCGGGCGAAGAGGTGCGCTCGGTCATCGCCGGCTATCACTGGTTCACCGACTGGGGCCGCGACACGATGATCAGTCTCGAAGGTCTGACCTGCACGACCGGAAGACACCGCGAGGCGGGCTGGATTCTGCGCACCTTCGGGCAGTACATCCGCGACGGCCTCATCCCCAACATGTTCCCCGACGGCGCCAACGAAGGGCTCTATCACACGGCCGACGCCACGCTCTGGTTCTTCCACGCGCTCGACCGTTATCTGAAGACGACCGACGACCGCGTAACGCTCGAAGTGCTCCTGCCGAAGATGCAGGAGATTGTCCATTGTCACCTCGAAGGCACGAGCTTCGGCATCCACGTTGACCCGGCGGACGGCCTCCTCGTGCAGGGTGAGGAGGGCTACCAGCTCACTTGGATGGACGCGAAGTGCGACGGCTGGGTCGTCACGCCGCGACGCGGCAAGGCCGTCGAGATTAACGCGCTCTGGTACAACGCGCTCTGCCTGCTCGAAGGCTGGACGCGCGCGGCCGGTGAGGCGGCGCGCGCCGACGAGTTGCAAGCACATGCCGAGCGCTGCCGGCGCTCCTTCAACGAGCGCTTCTGGTATGAGGAGGGCAAACACCTCTTCGACGTAATCGAGAGCTGGGAGTTGAACGGCGCGAACGATGCGGCCTGCCGGCCCAACCAACTGTTCGCCGTCGCGCTCGAACACGCGGTCTTGGAGCGCGAACGCTGGGAGCCGGTCTTGAACGTGTCGAGAGAGAAGCTGTTGACGCCCGTCGGCCTGCGCTCGCTCTCGCCCGACCACTTCGACTTCAAGCCGACTTATCACGGCGACCTGAAGACGCGCGACGCGGCCTACCATCAAGGCACGGTCTGGGCTTGGCTCATCGGCCCCTTCATCGACGCGTGGCTCAAAGTCCACCCCAATGATCGCGCGGGCGCGCGCAAGATGCTCGAAGGTTTTCTGCCGCACCTCGACGAAGCATGCGTCGGCTCCATCAGCGAAGTCTTCGACGCCGTCGAGCCCTTCCAACCACGCGGCTGCGTCGCGCAGGCGTGGAGCGTCGCGGAAGTTTTGAGATGCTGGGTGCTGACCGGCGAAAGCGCTGAGTGAATAATGAGACTTAAAAGAGCAAGCGGGATTCTGCTTCACCCCACGTCACTGCCGGGGCGCTTCGGCGTCGGCGATCTTGGGGACGAGGCTTACAGGTTCGTTGACTGGCTCGCGTCGGCGGGGCAGGCGTACTGGCAGATCATGCCGCTCGGGCCGACCGGCTACGGCGATTCGCCCTACTCGGCCTTCTCCGCCTTCGCGGGCAACACAACCCTCGTCAGCCCCGAGAAGCTCGTCGAGTCGGGGCTGCTCAACGCTTCAGACCTCGTTGACGTGCCCGACCTTCCCGCGGAGCGCGTCGATTACGGCAAGGTCATCAAGTACAAGCGCGGGCTGTTGGAGAAGGCTTTCCAGAACTTCACACGTAAGCTGAAAGAGGACGAGGGGCTGCGGCGCGACTATGTGGGCTTCGAGGAGTTCGCCTCCGTGTGGCTCGACGACTGGGCGCTCTTCGCCGCGCTCAAGGACGAGTACGAGGGCGAGCCCTGGAACACTTGGGCCGCGGGGCTCGCGCAGCGCGAGCCGGCTGCCAACGAGGCCGCGCGCCAGTCCTTCGCCGAGCAGATCGAG
>JBJMGQ010000454.1:0-6402 GCA_045807845.1 Pyrinomonadaceae bacterium
ACACTTACCCAACACGACCCACTAACGATATCCCCAGTAGCTGTCGCGTTTGCTTCGCAAGCTGACGCTGCTTGCCGAGTACGCGAAGATAGAGTTGACGACCGCTGACGAGACCGTCGTCAGCCTCCTCGACCTCGGCGAAGACCGCGAGGGGCGACTCATCGAAGCGGAGCTGCCTCTGACGCGTGCGCGGCTTGAAAGTGAGATTGAGCCGCTCGTCGCGCGCTGCCTGCGTCTGGCGGACGAGGCGCTGGCGGGCGCGCGCGTGCGCGGTCTGGAGTTAGACCGTGTGCTGCTCGTCGGCGGCCCCACCCAGATGCCGCGCGTGCGCGAGGCGCTCGCGGCGCATCTCGGCGCGCACGTCGATTCAACGCTCGACCCGATGACGGTGGTCGCACGCGGCGCGGCCGTCTACGCCTCGACCGTCGAGCGCAGCGCGCCATCGGCCGTCGTCAAAGAAGAGACGAAGACCGGCGCGTTGACGGTTCGACTCGCCTACGACCCCTTGAGCGCGGAGCCGCGTGCGCGCGTCGCGGGCAAGCTCGCAGGGAAGGGCACGGACGCGGCGCTCGAAGTGAAGATAGACGCCGAGGGCGGGCTCTGGACGAGCGGCTGGACGCCCGCGCGCGAGGGCTTCTTCGAGATGGCTCTGGTGTTGCAGGAGGGGCGTCTCAACCGTTTCATCTTGAGCGTGCGCGACGCAAAGGGGCGCGCGCTCGAAGTCTCGCCCGATGAGTTTCAGATACGGCACGGGCTCGCGCTCGACGCGCCGCCGCTGCCGCACACCCTCTCGGTCGAGGTCGCGCACGCCGACGGCCGCGAAGAGCTGAGCCCGGTCTTCCCGCGCCGCACGCTGCTCCCGGCAGAGCGCACCGTCACCTACCGCGCCGCGCACACGCTCCGGCCGAGCGAGCCCGACACGTCGCTCGCCGTCAAGCTCTGGGAGGGCGAGGCGCTCACAGACCCGCAGGCCAACAACTGGGTCGGCAACTTCCACGTCCGCAGCGAGGCCATCCGCCGCCCCGTCCCCGAAGGCGCGGAGGTGCAGCTCCACATCCGTGTAGACGCGTCGCGCCTCATCACCGTCGATGTCTTCATTCCGTATCTCAACGAGCACTTCACCGACCGCGTCTTCATTCCAAAAGAAGAGGAGCCCGACTACGTCGAGCTGTTGAAGGGCGCGCACCTCGAAATCGAGAACTGCCTCACGCGGCTCGAACGCGTAGAGGAGCAGTTGATGTTGACGGGCGCGAGCGCCGAAGACTTCGACTTTCCGGAGGTCGTCTACGACGACGCTTACAAGCCGGACGCGGAGGACGTTTACAAGTGGGGCGACGCGCCCGCCGCAGACCCTCGGCGCGCCGAGGTCGAGCGGCTGCGGCGCGAGCTGGAAGACTTCGACATCGAGCTGGGCGCGCACCAGCCCACGGGCGACGCGGAAGATCAGGATCGTGCGGCGCGCGTCGTCGAGCGTCTGCGCGAGGCCCGCGCGCGCGTCGCGGAGCTTGAGCGGCGCTCGGGGCTGACGCCCGCCGGCGCGGGCACGAGCGACGCGAACAGCCTCGCCGACTCGGTCGCGGAGACCGTGAGCGCGCACGGCACCGACGCGCAGCGCGAGCGTCTGGCGGCCCTCAGGCGCGAGCTGTCGGAGTCGGCGGCGCGCGGCGACGTGCGCGGCGTGAAGAAGGCGACCACGGCGTTGCGCGCGCTCCGCACGCAGGTGCTCCACGCTCAGGACTGGTTCTGGGAGGACTGGTTCCAGTACCTCGCGCGCCCCGGCCGCCAGTTTATTAATGCTGAAGAGGCCGCGCGCTGGGTCGCGCAAGGGCAAGAGGCTTTGCAGGCCGGCGACCGCAAGCAGCTCGAACGCGCCGTGAGCTGGCTCTGGTCACTCCTCCCGCCCGACGAGCAAGCGGCCCGCCACGAGCGCGCCGTCAAGCCGGGGCTCAAGCAGTAGACAGTAGCCAGTAGTCAGTAGCCAGTAGAAGAACCTTCATCGCTCGAACCCTACGATTGTCATCCTCAACCTCTGCCGCGCGGAGCGCTACTGTCTACTGACTACTGGCTACTGTCTACTTGCCTTTGGTAGTATCTCTCCAATTTCTCTCGCATCAACTCGAAGGAGGACGGGCGCAGGGCCTCGGCCGTAAAGTTAAGTCGTCGGCCGCCGTGGGCGTTTGAAGAGAATGTTTGGTAAAGGGATGACTCGAACCGTCGTCGCGCTCGTCGCGCTGTTGCTGCTGCTGTGGGCGCCCGGGGCGGACGCGCAGCAGAAGTCGAAGAAGACGAAGGCGCTGCCGAAGGGGACGCCCGTGCTCTGGCGCGACCGCGACCCGTCGAAGCTCAACCTAGCGGCGGGGCCGGGCGGTACGGCGATGCGCCCCGCCACGCGTGGGCTGCGCTTCGTGAAGGAGGAGAAGGGCGGCTGGTCGAAGAAGTTCCGCGTGCGCGACGCGCGCGGCCGTGAGTGGGTCGCCAAGCTCGGCAAGGAGGCGCAGTCGGAGACGGCCGCCACGCGGCTCATCTGGGCCGCGGGCTACGAGACCGAGATCACCTACCTCGTCCCGCGCGTGACCATCCCCGGCAAGGGCACCTTCGAGAACGTGCGCTTCGAGGCGCGCCCGAGCGGCATCAAGCGGAAGGGCGAGTGGAGCTGGACGCAGAACCCCTTCAAGGGGACGCGCGAGCTTGAGGGCCTGAAGGTCTTGATGGTGCTCATCAACAACTGGGACTTGAAGGACGAGAACAACGTCATCCTGCACGCGCCCGGAGAGGGCGAGCTGCGCTACGCCATCAGCGACCTCGGCGCGACCTTCGGCAAGACGGGCGGCCTCGGCCCGCTCTGGCGCGTCACGCGCAGCCGCAACGACCCGGAGGACTACGCCGGCTCGAAGTTCGTTGACAAGGTCAAGGACGGCTACGTCGATTTTCACTTCACGGGCGTCAACAAGGGGCTGGTCGAGAAGGTCAAGGTCGAGCACGCGCGCTGGATTGGCGAGCGGCTCGCGCGACTCACCGACGGTCAGCTCGCCTCGCTCTTCCGCGCCGCCAACTACACGCCCGCCGAGACGCGCCTGCTCGCCCGCGCCGTCCGCGCGCGCATCGACGAGCTGACGAGCCTGCCGCAGAGCGGCGGGCAGTAGATAAGACGAAGCGGCGCGCGCGGCCGATAGCAGTTTGCAGTCGAATGGCAGTTAGGGATGTATCCCTTCGGCTGTTTGATGAAGGTTGTCCCGCGTGCCGTCGAGCAGGTTTTGATAGACGGCGCGTGCGGCGGCGCGTTGACCTTCTTCGTTCCAGTGTGTGTCGTCCGGCCACCAGAGCAGCGCGCCCGTTTGTTCAAACTCCCGCCGCGACTCTTCCACAAGCGCCGGCTTCAAGTCGAGAAAGCCGAAACCCTGCTGCTCGCACAACCCGCGCATCACTTCGGCGAAGCCCGAGGGCTCCGCGCCCGACCGCCACGGCGGCGCACCGTCGAGCAACCATGAATAGACCTCCTCCTTGCTCGGCACGAGCGCCACGGAGACTTTGAGTCGGCGCGCGGCGGCCAGTCTCTCCATCGCGCCGAGCGTCGCCTTCAAGTGCACGAAGTTCGGATGGCGCATGATCTCTTCCGCCGTGCGCCCCCTGCGCTCCGCGTAATTCTTATGGAAGAGCACGCGCCGGCCGTCAACGAATCTTCTCTCGATAATCAACGCCGAGTCGCCCTCTGTCAGGAGCCGGCGCACGGGCGAGCGCGCCCGGAAGTCGCCGAGAGCGACGGCGATTCGCGCGAACGCACTCGGCCGTGTGGGCTGCGGGTCTTCAAGCTCCTTGTAATAAGGATCGTCGAGGTCGTTGCCGGTGAAGACGAGCCAGAGCACGCGCGTCCCCTCGCGCGTCTTCAGCCTTCCGCCTTCGAGCACAAGGTTGGCGTACTCCTGCTGCGGGCTCTCTCTTGAGATGGAAAGGTTATAGACGTTGAGGCCGTAGTCGCGCGCCAGCACGCCGCTCAAAGTCTCACCTTGAGTCGTAGCGGCAGCGACACCGAACGAGTCGCCGAGCAGAATCAAGTCGAGTGGGCGCGACGCGGAGCCCTGCGCCGGAGGCTCATTCCTGAACCCGTACTCGTCGGTCAAGAATCTTATCGGGTGCCACTCACGCCAGTCCCCGCGCCCTGAGACGGCCGCGAGGTCGCCGTACGTCAGCCCCTCGAAATGCACCCCGGCGACGTACCGTTGGAGCAGAGGCTGCTCCGGCCAGCGATAGATGTAACGCTCCGAAGGTCTGACGCTCGACAGGTAGAGCAGCAGCGGGCGCGCGGCGAGGTCGAAGAGCGTCACCGCGAAGCAGGCCGAGAGCAGCACGACCGAGACCTGCTTCGACAGGCGCCCACGCGCGCGCCCGAAAGCATAAGCCGCGAAGAGGACGAGCCCGACCCCTGCGGGCGCATAAGGAATGACGCCCAGCGCCCCCACGGCGACCGGCGACAGAGACACGGCCCCGAGGAGCGCACAGAGAAGCACCGTTCGAGCGGACACATACCTCAAGGGATAAACAGGTTCGCCTTATCCTCGATGACGGTAGCAATATGCGGCGACGGGCGGAACTAAAGCACGCCCCGGCCGTGGGAGGCAACTCTTTTTTTCGTGGGAACGCGGCTCGAAGACTTTATAACGGCGCAGCGAATGGCGGGGTAGTGGCCTGCGCGCGGGCTGTGTTAAATTTCGTGCGCGAACCTGCCAATCTTTCATGCCGGATCTGTTTCGTAGGAGGGAGTTCATGAACAGTCTCTTCACACGCGCGTGCGCCGTCGCGCTGGCGCTGGCGGCCTCTGCCTTTGTGGCCGAGGCGCAGAGCGCGCGCTTCAACGTCGGGGAGATGCTCAAGGTTCAGCGCGTCGCTGACCCGCAGCTCTCGCCCGACGGGCGCTGGGTCGCGTATCAGGTCACAGTCCCCGACGTGCCCGCCAACCGCAACCGCACGCAAATCTTTGTCGTCGCCGTGGCGGGTGGTGAGCCGAAACAGTTGACGAGCGGCGCCGCCTCTTCGACTGCCCCGCGCTGGTCGCCAGACGGTCGCCGCATCACGTACACGTCGGGCGGGCAGGTCTGGACGATGAATCCCGATGGCTCCGAACGCAAACAGGTGACGAACATCTCGACCGGTGCAAGCGACCCCGTCTGGTCGCCCGACGGCCGTCTGCTCGCCTTCGCCTCCGACGTTTATCCCGACTGCGCCGGCGACGCCTGCAACCGCGCGCGCAACGAGGAGGCAGAGAAGAATCCGGTCAAGCCACACGTCACCACGCGTCTCTTCGTGCGCCACTGGGTGGACTGGAAGGGGCCGAAGCGCACGCACGTCTTCGTCGTACCCGTGGAGGGCGGCGCTGCGCGCGACCTGACACCGGGCGACTGGGACGCCCCGCCCTTCTCCTTGGGCGGGCCGACCGACTACGCCTTCTCGCGCGACTCGAAGGAGCTGGCCTACGCGCGCAACACAGACCCTTTAGAGGCGACCTCGACCAACAGCGACATCTTCGTCGTCTCGGTCACGGGCGGCGAGCCGCGCCGCCTGACCGGCGACAACAAGGGCGCTGACTCGACTCCTCTCTACTCGCCCGACGGGCGTTTCCTCGCCTACCGCTCGCAGGCAACGCCCGCGTTCGAGAGCGACCGCTGGCGCCTGATGCTCTACGACCTGAAGGCGCACACGACGCGCGAGCTGACCGCAAAGTTCGACGCCAACGTCGAGGGCTTCATCTTTGCGCCCGACTCGCGCTCGATCTACTTCGCCTCGGGCGAGCGCGGCGAGCAGCCCATCTTCAACATCTCGCTCGACGACGGCTCTGTGCGCAAGCTCGTCAATGGTTTCAACGACGACGTGAAGATATCGAACGACAGTCACTTCCTCGTCTTCACGCGCTCGGACGCTGCCCACGCCACGGAGATTTACACGGCGCGCATGGACGGCGTCGTGCCGGCGGGTGGCTCGAACAATCAGGCCGCCGCTCTGACGCACACCAACGACTCTTTCATGCAGCAGTTCTCGCTCCGTCCCGCGGAGGAGTTGACGTGGACGGGCGCGGGCGGGACGAAGGTCGCGGGCTGGTTGGTGAAGCCGCCCGACTTCGACCCGAAGCGAAAGTACCCGCTCGTCGTGCTCATCCACGGCGGGCCGCAAGGCTCCTGGAACAACGGTTGGAGCTATCGCTGGAACCCGCAGATTTACGCGGCGGCCGGCTACGTCGCCTTTCTGCCGAACCCGCGCGGCTCGACCGGCTACGGCCAGCAGTTCACGAACGAAATCTCCGGCGACTGGGGCGGCAAGGCTTACACGGACATTATGAACGGCGTGGCCTCTGTCATCTCCAACAACAGTTTCATTGACAAAGACCGCGTCGGCGCGGCGGGCGCTTCTTAC
>JBJMGQ010000455.1:0-14412 GCA_045807845.1 Pyrinomonadaceae bacterium
CGTCCACCGCGACGACGCCATCGACGTTCTGCATGACGGCGACGACCTCGCTCAGCGCGACGGGCTGGCCGAAGGCGCGCGCCTCGAACGAGAAGCGCTCGCGCAGCGCAGCCTCGACCGCCCCCGCCACCTTCTCCTTGATGTAGACGGGGTCAACGCGCACGGTCGCTTCCACACGGAAGTAGGCCGCGTGATACGAACCGACGCTGACGTGAACGCCGGGCGCACCCGCCGAGAGCAGCGCGCCGACGAGCTTGGTCTGAAGGTCGCTGCCCTCCGGCACCTTCGCGCCTTCGCTGCCCGCCACGGTGACGTAGACGCCGCGCGCGCCGGCAGCCCACGTCCAGACCGCGTGCGCCTTATCAAGCCCCGCGAAGGTGCGCGCGAAGTCCTCGTAGTCGCGCAGCGAGACGACGCGCCCGAGCGTCAACACCGTGAGCGGCGCGGCGTCGCGTATGCTCTCTTCCGGCTCGGGGTCTTCGCCTCCGGTCGCGGGCAGAGGGTTGTTGACTGCCTTGACGCCGAGCGGGCGCGTCATCAACAGACTCAGTTGATTCTCCTTGAGCAGCCCGTCGCGGCCGATGCCTTTGCGGTAAGCGGCCGTGACGTTCTCCTGCCCCGTCGGAGGCCGCGCGCCGTTGCGCCCGTCGCCAAAGTGGACGGTGATGCTGTCGTCCTCGTGCAGCTTCGTCACGTAGATGCGCTCGCCGGGGCCGCGCCCGTAGAGCGCCGGCACCTCTTGCCACAGCAGATCGTTGACGCGCACTTCGAGCGTCGAGGCCGCGCCGCTCGCCGTCTCCGCCGCGACGTAGGTGAGCGGCGCCTGCCGCAGCTTGAAGCTCTGATTGGCGCGCGCCGCGTCGCCGCCGCCGAGCACTTCGCCTACCGACTCGCCGTGCGTGGCCTGCGCCACGTTGGCCGCGATGATGACCGTTCCGCGCTCGTAAAAGTTTTGGAGCGGCCCCGACAGCATGAGCTTCGTGTGTTTGGGATCGGAGTTGACGGTGCGTGCGAGCGTCGCAGGCTCGCGCGCCACCTCCGTCCCGTCAACGTCAGAGACGAGCAGCAGGTGCTTATCGTATAGACCGGAGACGCCGGGCGGCGCCTCATAGCTGAAGGCTTCGGCGAGGTCGGTAAAGTATCCTTCGACGCCGGCTCTGGTGAGCACGTGCCAACGCTGCCGGCTCGGGTTGCCTTCAACGTCGGACGGCGGCCCGGCGACGGAAAGCAACTGTTCGGGGAGCAGCTCGACGAACTTTTCCGGGTCGTCGGCTCGGGTGAGCTTGAGCCCCCGAACCGACTGCGCGATGCGGAGCGACGCTCGCAGGGGTCGGCCCGAGACGATCAACTTATGACCGGCTTCGAGCCCTTCGACTACGCCGTCGAGCTCTATCGTGTTGCCCCAGACGGGCTCGGCCAGCGGCGTCTCGGCGAGCGGCAACTCCTCGCTCTGCGCGAAGACGACGGTCGAGCGCACCTTCTGGTCGAACCTGTCTACCAGATACGGGCCGTCCAGCCCGAGCCGCGTCGTCTTCGACGACAGACCGAAGTCGGCGCGCGCAGCCTCGGCTACTAACGTGACGCCGTAGACCTCTGTCCATTCGGGCGTCGAGAGAACGACCCAGCTTCCAAGTTTTATCTGCGCGTAGATGGCGTCGAGGTCGATAGGCCCGTAGGGGAAAGGCCCCGCTTCGACCGGGGTAAAGATGGTGAAGTTGGGCCACTCCTTTCTCTGAGCCGCGGTGATGGCGGTGGGGTCGGTGATGTTGAGGTAGTTCGCTTTGATAGTGTCGGAAAACAGCCGCCAGTCGGGCGCGTTATAGCCGAAGATGGCGGCGCGCAGCCGCATCGCGTAGACGTGGGGGCGCTCGGGCGCCGTGCGCGGCGCGAGCGTGCCGGGTGGCCTATCCAACGTCACCAAAGTCCGGCCGGCGACGAAGTCCGGCTCGACCTTCTTGACGCGGAGGAAGTCCCACTGTTCGGTGTTCGGCTCGCGTTCGCGCTCCTCGCCGACGAAGAGTAGCGCGTCGCCCTCCTTCAAGTTCGTCGCGGTGCCTTGCAGGTAGACGTAGGCATCGCGATTGGTCGGATACTTCAAGCTCGTCAACCGCGGCCGCAGCGCGTTCCACTCGGCGCGCGCCTCGATCTCTTCGACGGTCTCGAACGTCTGCGGCTTCTCGTCCTGCCCCGGCACGCTCTTCACCTGCACGCCGCGGGGGACGGTTGCGCGCCCGGGCGCAACCGTCGCGGCCTCGACCGTGAAGGCGAGCCACGTCCCGGCGGCGACGCCGCGCGCCGGCTCGTAGCCGACGATGCGCGCCAGCTCAAGCACCGACACGCGCTCGGTCGCCGTGCGCAGGTAGGACTCGTTGGCGATGCGCTCCTGATAGAACGTGAGCACGTCGGCGACGACGGCCCATGCGTCGAGCAGCGCGATGGTGAAGTCGTCGTCGTCGCGCGTGCGCAGGTTGAGCAGCGCGGGGCGCTCTGAATCGGTCAGCCGCGCGAGCATGCTTCGCTTGAACTGCGAGTGTGTGCCGACGCGGTAGTTGATGGCGGCGAGGCCGGGGCGGTTCGTGATCTCGGCGGGCGTCTGCACGCGCGTGCCTTCGCAGCAGCCGCAGGTGCCTTCGCCGCACGACCCGCCGGTGTCGGCCGGGCTCAACTTCTCGGGTGTGTTCGCGCTGCTCATCTTCCGCCCTCAAGCGTTAAGCGCAGGACGCCGTTCTCGGGGAAGTTCGGGTTGTTGTCCAGCCGCGCTATCTCAAGCCGACCCATGGAGACCCGCCCGCCTTCGAGCCCCGCGAAGGCCGAGCCTGAACCGAAGCGCGTGAACTTCTTGACTTCGACGAAGCGCACGCCCTCGACCTCCTGCGCGGCTTCATAAACTCTGCTCAGGTAGACGGTCTGCCCGAAGGTGAAACTGTCCGGATGGAAGAGGCCGCGCCGCCCGTCGGCGAGCGTGCGGTTGCTGAAGACTTCGAGCAGCGCCGCGCGCACGTCGCTGCGGAAGTAGCCGGTCAGGATGCAGACGAACAGCTCGATCTCTAAAGGCACGAAGCGCGGGCCGTCGATCTCAACGTCGTGACCCGCGAGACGGTAGCGTTCGAGGTGGCGACGCAGCTCGGCCTTGAAGTCGTCGTCCACCGCACGGCCGCCGAGCCGGTCAACGGTAAGAAAGATGGTGAGCCAGCTCCCCGTCCAACGCACGGTGGCGGCGGCGCGCTGCACCTGCGGATGACGACCGGCGACCTCTGCGTAGTCCTCGGGCGTGATGGCGCGCTCCTGCGTGCGGAACGCGGAAGGAGCGCTCTGTCGAACGTGCTCGATGCTCTCGGGGTCTTGCCCGCCGCGCGCAGGCAGAGGGTTGGTGACGGCGGCGATGCGCGCGTCTGTGGTGACGACGTGCGCCAGCGACTCGGCGCCGATGTTGCCGCGCGCGCCGTTGCCGACGCGATAGGTGGCGCGAAACTTCGTGCCCGCCGCAGGCCGCATGCCGTACTCGTCGTCGCCGAAACGCAGCGTCGCGCCGCCGTCCTCTTCGACCTCGGCGACAAACTCGGGCGCGAACTCATCACTCGACAGAAGGTCGCGCTGCGGTCGCCAAATTGTCCCGCCGCCCGCAGGTTCGAGCGTGACGGCCGGCAGCACTCCTCTCATCTCCCATTCGTAGACGGACGAGGCAGGTGCCGCCGTCCCCTTCTTCCTCCCGCGTGCCTGTGCGCGCGTGACGGCGGCCGTGAAGGTGAGCGGCGCCTCCTTCAGACGCGGCCGGAAGCGCTGTGCATGCGCCTCCGGTGCGGCCGACTCGCAACAGTCGCCGTGCCCGCGCGCGACGGCGAGCCGCGGGTCTGCGTCGGGGACGACTTCAATCTCTTCGTCCTTGACCGTGCGGCCGTGGTCGGCCAGCACGACGTTGCCGAGCGCGACGGAGATGTCTGAGAAGTACGTGCGAGAGGTCTCGGTCACGGCCGAGAGGCAGAGCGGAAACGGCAGCGCGTCTTCGTCCGCCCACTCGATCTCGACGACGGCCTGCCCCGTGAGCGGGTCGTTCAAGGGCAAGGTTGAGGGCTCACGCTTCGTCCCGCCGCCGGTCAGTACCGCCTCGGGCGCGACGCGCGTCAGGCGGACGGCGTGGCGGTGCGCGGGGTCTGCGTCGGCCGTGTCGCCCGTATCGGGGCCGCGTCGCTCGGCGAAGACCAGCACGTCGCCCGCGCGCAGGCGGAGTCGGCCCGTCGCAGCCGTGCCGTCGCACAGCGTCGCACGCGTCGTGCCCTCGGCCAGACAGCACTCGCGCTCGCCCCATGCGTAGAAGGAGATTTCGTTGTGCGCTTCGTAGAGCGTGGCATCGGCGAGCGTCTCAAAGAACTCGGGGCGGGCCGAGAGCGCTTCGCTGTAGGTGTTTGAGTCGCGCGCCACGCGCGGCTCCAATTGGCCGACGCGCGTGAAGAGCTGCGCCCCCTTCGGCAGCAGGACGCGGTCGGCCGTCACCTGACACTGCGCCCAGACGCGCGCGTTGCTGCCGTCGTGCATGAAGTAATCGACGAGGCGCGCGTGGCGCCGGACGGAGGAGCGCCGCCGCGCCGTGCCGAGATACGCTTCCGTGGCGATGGCGTCCTGTTGATAGCTCAGATGGTCGCCGACGTAAGCGAGCATCTCGACGAGCACGACGCCGAGGTCGGCCGCGTTGCGCTCCGTCCACTCGGGCATGAGCACCGAGAAGCGGTCGAGCATCAGGCGGCGAAAGCTGTCGTAGTCTTTGGCGAGGTAGTCAATCTCGGGCTCGTCCGTCTGCTCGGGCGGGCAGACGACGCGCGCGCGGCAGTCGAAGTCGTCGGGACACTCGACCTTGAAGGAGAAGGCGACGGCCGAGAGCAGCGGGTCGAAGTCGTTGACGGGATGGCCGGCCGCATCGACCAGACGCAGCGTGTAGGTCGAGAAGTCGCCCGGCTTATCCACCTGCACCAACAGAAGGTCGGGCGGGTGCCCGACTGGCGGCGGTGTCACGGCGTCGGGCACGACTCTTTCAACTTTGATGTCGCGCACGCGCTCGCCGCCTTCGATGCGGATGTTCTCTTTCACCAGACGGCCGGGCGCGAACGGCTTGACGAAGTAGACCTTGAGGAGCCGCTGCCGCTCGCTTGGCGTCGCGGCCTCGGCGTCAACGACCTCGATGTAGTCGATGCCGTTGAAGTCGCGCACAAAGGCGCGCGCCAATGCATCGGTGGTCGGCTGCCAGATGGCGCGCGGCGTGGAGAAGAGACTGATGCTCCGAAGCGATTCGCGAAACTCCGCGAGCGGCGCGCTCGCGGTCTTCACGAGATAGAGCATGTGACGGAGCGCCAGATTGAGCACGCCCGGAACGACGACGACGACGAAATGGATATCGGGGTCGTTGATGCCGCCCGCGAGTCCGGCCGCGGGCCTCGCATCGACGACGGTGATCGGTCGGCCGTCGAGCGTCTTAATCTCGACGTTACCAAGTCCAAGCTCGGGCGGCACGGCGCCGAAGCAGCGCACGAGCAGGAGGTCGTGCGCGGGCCACCCCATCGCGCTCAGGACGTTCAAGGCGACCGGCGACGAGGGCTCGCAGAGGAGCACCGCGTCGATGCCGTTCAGGAGTCGCACCGCGCCGCGGCGCCGCTCGTCGCAACAGAAGTAGATCATGTGCTCCCCCCTCGCTTGAACTGCGCAATCTGGCGCCGCTGCGTCCGGCGGACGACGTACTGCACCTTCACTTCGAGGGTCGAGTCGTCGTTCTCAATCTCGACGGCCTCGACCTGAATCACGTCGCCGAGCCACTGTTGCAAAGCGCCCTGCACGGTGAGCTGCGTGGCCGAGGCGAGCGCGTCGCCGTTGGGCGCGAAGATGAGCTGGAGGACGCCGCTGCCGAAGGTTGGGCGGTTGACGCGCTCGCCCGGGGCGGTGAAGAGCACCTGCTCGATGAGGTCGCGGACGTGCTCGTCCTCCGTCGTGTCGGCGGTGCGGCGTCGGCCGTCGAAGTGGTACGGGTAGTCGAGCTGCATCAAGTCCCCTTTACGCGCACCTGCGTGACGAGGATGGTCAGCGGCGTCCCCGTCGGCGTGCAGACCGATTGGCTGTCCTGCAACAGCAGCGGTTGGTTGTTCGACATCACGCGCGTCGCGGCCGTGACCCACTGCGCGGTGACGCAGGGGCCGTTGCCGCCGGGTGGGACGAACGAGCAGCCGGCGATCACGTACGGGCCCGACTGCGTGACGGTCGGCTGGCCGCCGACGAGCACGCGCGAGTTGGGCACCGTTGCTTGCGCCTGCCCGCCGTGCGCGCAGATGACGGTGGCTCCGACGTGCAGTAAGAATCCGGGCATCCGCTTCAGCTCCTCTCTCCGCCGCGGCGGCGTGTGCGTGGCTAGATAACGTCCATGGCGCCGTCGTTAATCGACACCTTCGGGCCTGTGAACTTGATGACGCCGCCCTTGCCGTCGTTAATCTCGATGCCGAGCGAGTTGAGAACGATCTTGGCGCCGTCGGATGTCTCAAGCGTGATGCCGCCGATGCCCGGCGTGTCGTCGAGCAGGAGACTGTGGCCGCCCTCGGTCACGATCATCACCTTCTTCGACGGCGGCGGCGGGGAGAGAAGCTTCGGCGGCATCTCGGTGGCAGCTCCCCACCAGCAGCCCGACCAGATGGGATAGTCCGGGTCGCCGTGCTCGAACTCTATCCAGACTCCGGCGCCGACCGTGGGGACGGCGAAGAAGCCGACGCCGCTGCCGCCGAACGGCGCGCACGGCATCGCCCAGCCGCTCTCCTGTTCGCCCAGCACGTCGGCCACCGTCGCCTTGACCCGCCCCGTCATGAGCGGGTCATTGTTGTCGGTCACGACGCCGCGATACTTGCCGTAGAAGGTGTTGTTCATATCCTGACGACGGGCGTTAAAGAGCCCGTCCCCTCTCTGCTCAGCTCGAAGCTCTGCTTGTAGGAGCCGTGCGAGATGTGGTGCGAGACTCGCCGCACGTAGTAGATGCCGTCGTAGTTGAAGCCCGCGCCGCGCACGCCGACCAACTTGCGCGCGCGCAGCACGTGGCCGTAACGCACCGAGTCCAGCTCGCCCCGTCCCGTCACGGAGTCGGGCGAGTTGGTAGCGGCGGCGATGGCCGAGACGGCGGCGCTCGACGCGTTCTGGTTCGCCGTCTCGCGCATGAGCTGTGTGCGCCGGGGCACGGCCGGCATCGCGGCCAGCGGCGGCACCTTCAAAGAGGGCAGCGGCGGGATGGGAATCGCCGACTTCGTGATGGGCTCGACGAACGTGCCCTCGGTGCCGATGGGCGCGTAGGCATCGTTCGAGAAGTTGAGCGACGTGACGTTGGTGTAGTGACCCATGTTCGTCGTCAGCGCGGGCTGGGGAAGGCCCGCGCGACTCTCGGGCCCCCAGTAGGCCGTGTTGACGCCGAAGGTCACCGGCTCGACATAGAAGACGTAGCCGTTCTTATGCGCGAGACGCTTGATGAACTTGAGGTCGGTCTCGTGCTGGCGCGGGATGCGCTCAAGCTCGATGGGGATGTCGGTGGTCGGCGCGGGCCGCGGGACGAGCCCGTAGATGGCGTACTTCGCGAGGAGCTGCGCGACGATGATCGAGTCGGTCTGGTTCGGATACTTTTCGTTCTTCTCTTTGAGGTCGAGCATGACGCTTACGTCCTTGCCCGTGACGGTGAGTGTGCTCTTGCCGGGCTCGTTGCTCGGCGTGAGCTGGTGGTGCGTGATGATGCCGTCGATGAGCACCTCGGGCATCGCACCCATCATGACGCCGACGACGACGCGGTTGAAGGGATTGAGCGCGCCGCTCAAGAGCAGGCCGTAGTCGGCGGCATCCTTGCCGAGCGTGAAGGTGAGCTGGAAGCCGTCGCCCGTCGAGGCATCGTTCGTCACTTCGGCGCTCGTGAGCGCTTGGCTCAAGGGGGCCGGGGCGGGCAAAGGGACGGTCGGCCCGACCAACAGGATGAGACGTATGCCGAGGGTGCTGGCGAGCATCTTCTTCGACTCCGGAACTCGTGCGGCCTTTAGAGCAGCGGCAGGGCGATGCGGATGCGGATGCCGACTTCGCGCGTCAGCTCTTCGGGGCTGAGCACGTCGTTGGCGTCGCAGACGCGCCAGAACTGCGTCGGGTCGCCGAGGTAACGCGCCGTAATCAAGTCGAGGCGGTCGCCCCGCGTGACCGCGTGCTCGACGAGCGTCACCGTGCCGGCCGAAGGCGCGATGAAGCGGCGCCGCTTGAAGGCGATGACGCGCGGCTGCCCCGACGAGTCATTGACGGTCATCTTCACCGTCTCGATTGAGTAGTAGCGGCTGTTGGTCTCGAACATGTTCGTCAGCCTCCGATGCTGTTTAGCCGATGCTGATGCCGGCGCCGCCCGACACGGCGCCGCTCGCGGCGGCGGCGACGGTGCCGACGCCGTTGATGGTCGCCATCACCTCTTTGATTATCTGGTGCGCCATGAAGAGCGCGCCGCCCGCGCTCAGGAGCCCGAGGTCTTGATAGGTGAGCACGCGCAGTCCCAAGTTGACGCTGGCGCGGATGGGGTTGAGGTTGGGGTCGAACGCCTCCTCGGTGATGCTGAAGCTCGTGAGCCGCACGGGCAGCACGCGCTTGACGCCCCAGACGAAGAGCGTGAGCGGCGCCTCGGGCGGCACGACCTCGATGACCCCGGCGGCGGCCAGCGCCTCGTTGGCGATGGTCGGGATGGACTTCGGATAGACGAGCATCTCCAAAGAGGCCAGCGTGGGATAGATGCCCATCTTCGTCGCGATTGGCTGCGCCTGCTCCAACTGGTCGGCGGCGTCAATCTCGACCTTGAGGGTGATGGTCTCTTCGGGCGGCCCCTTGAGCCGCAGCGCCTCGCCGCGGTCGGCCTCGCCGCCCGAAGTCTGCGCCACAATGTTGCGCGTCAACGTCTCCGGGTTGTACTGGAAGACGACGACGCTCGCCAAAGGGTTGAACGGGTCGAGCCCGATGATGGCGCCCTTAAAAAGTTTTGGCGAGCCGGGAAATGAAGACATTAGATGAAAGCTCCTGCTTCTATTTCTTAGGGATGAAGTCGGGCGATATCGCGGTGGCATCCTGCGGCGTCACACTCCGCTCGGGCTTTTCCAGCGCGCCGGGGTCTTTAACGCGGGCGGCGTTCGGGTCAATTACCTCCCAGCCACAAGGCGCCCCGTACTTGTTCTTCAACTCGTTTCTCCACGGGTCGAAGTAAAAGGAGCGCAGTCCCATCCCGCGGCCCATGAGGTCTCTCGGCCCGTCCACCTCCCGCCCCTTGATGTCGTGGCCTGAGTATTTGTACTCCGGCCTCTCGTTCGGCTTGCTTAGGCCAAGCCCCGCGCCCGGGTGATCCAGCCCGAGGAAGTGACCGAACTCGTGCGCGGCGGGGATTTGTTTAACCAAGTCCTTACGCATCTCACCGGAGGCTTCGTTGAGGTCGGCATACCTGCCCCAGTTGCTCGACCTGATGAACCCTCGAGACGGGTTGGCCGCCACGTCCACCTCCCAGTCCTCCGCCGCCGACAGTTCGCCGTCCTTGACCAGTTCGATCTTGACCTGCGGCTTGAAGCCTTGGCTCGCGCACGGACAGGGGGACTCCTCAATGGAGAAGAAGCCCATTTCTTTGAACGAGGAATTTCCGGGTTTGATGAGGTACGGGTTTCCGTTATACGCGCCCTCTATCGACTGCTTGAACGTACGTCGGAAGTCCGCCTTCCGCTGCATGGCAAGGGTCACAGAGCCCGTCTCCCACTTGTCCGCTCCTTCGTCTTTGAAGAGCAACTGGACTAGATAAGTCATGGTTGCGGTGCAGTCACTTTCGTTCGCGTCAAACTGCTTACAATGTAGGGCGTTCCTAATCTGCGGCGAGTGGCTCGTGCGTGACTGCACTACATGCGTCAACTCGTGTGCAATGAGTTCACGTCCGGTTGAGGTCGCGGGCTGGTATTGACCTTCGGCGAACACGATGTCGTCGCCGATGCTATAGGCTCTGGCGTTAAGCGCACGGGCCGACTCCGCCGCCTTTGAATCGTGATGCACCCGCACGCGGCTGAAGTCGTGGCCCAGCGCACCTTGTTGCACTGCAAAAGTCGGACTCGTCAACTGCCGCGCAACTTCGTCGGCCTCCACCTCCGACCGGTCAGTTGATGGGACGACCTCAGTAGCACCGCTCGCGCGGGCGCCGCTGAGCACCTCCACGTTGCCGAAATGATGACCGAAGCGCGGCTCCATAAAGGCGCGCGTGGCGTCGTCGAGCGGGCGGCCAGTACCGTTCAGCACTTCGCCGACGATGGGCGGCGCGGTGCGGGGCGCGGTGTCGTGGCCCGAGGCGCGACGGCTCAATTTCTTGCGGCCACACTCGTCACAGTCGCCGGTTGCGCTGGCCTTGTCGCCGCAGCCGCAACTGCGTTGCAGTCGCGTGCCCTTTATGCGCGTGAACGCAGTCACAGGTGTGGCCTGCGCGGGCGCCGCCGCACTCGGTTTCTCAACTTGTATTGAAGTTCTGTCGCTCACGTCGTTATTCCCGCTTCCCTACCGTCTCTCCCGTCAGGCCGTCGTAGACGTTGCGTGCCACGCGCGTGCCGGTGAGTTCGGGGGCGGCGTGCGCGGGCAGCTCGAAGGCGCCGCCGTCGAGACGCGCCGTTTCGTTCATGCGAGTCAGCATCTCCGGGTCGCCCGCGGCGAGCAGGCGCGCGAGTTCCGTTTCGAGCGCGGCGCCGATGCGTGTGCGGTCGGCCGCTTCGAAGCCGTGGAGGACGAGCTCGCCGATGTGCAGCTTGATGGCGCCCGGTCTCATATCCAGCTCCCAATCTCCGCCTCGGTCAGCGGCTTCTCCATCTTGGCGTACTCGCCGCGCGCGGCGCGCAGCAGGTGCGACATGCGGACGGACTCGCCCGCGTCGGCCGCGAGGAAGGCCGCGCCGAGCGCGATGTTGCGAATGTTGCCGCCCGCCACGTTGAGCCGCGCGAGCCGCTCGGGGTCGAGCCCTTCGGTCGGCACGGCCGAGGGGAAGATGCGCCGCCAGATATCAGCGCGCTGCGACGCGTCCGGGAACGGGAACGGCACGACGAAGCGGATGCGGCGCATGAAGGCCGTGTCGAGCGAGCTTTTGAGGTTGGTCGTCAGGATGGCGAGGCCGCGGTAAGACTCCATGCGCTGCAAGAGGTAGCTGACCTCGATGTTGGCGTAACGGTCGTGGCTGTCCTTGACCTCGCTGCGCTTGCCGAAGATGGCGTCGGCCTCGTCGAAGAGGAGGATGGCGCCGCCGGTCTCGGCCGCGTCGAAGACACGTCGCAGGTTCTTCTCCGTCTCGCCGATGTACTTGCTCACGACCGAGCTGAGGTCGATGCGATAGAGGTCGAGACGCAGCTCGCCCGCGAGCACCTCGGCCGCCATCGTCTTGCCCGTGCCGCTCGCCCCTGCGAAGAGCACGCTGACGCCCAAGCCCCTCGAACCCTTCGAGGCAAAGTCCCACTTCTCGTAGACGGTCGCGCGCTGTCGCACCTGCGCCGCAATCTCGCGCAGGAGCGAGAGCTGCGCCGCGGGCAGCACGAGGTCGTCCCAAGAGGCCGCGGGCTCGATGCGCTGCGCGAGATTTTCGAGCCGCGGGCGTGCCTGCGCGCGGCAGGCGTCCCACAGCGCATCGGCCAGCCCCGTCCGCGCGCCGTCGCCGTCCGCGCGCGCGAGAGAGAGCGCCGTGTGGCTGGCCGCGTCGATGGCGCGCGAGCCGAGGAAGAACTGCGACGTGAGCGTCTCGATGGCGCCGTTGAGCGAAGCACCTTCGGGGCCGAGCGAATGTTGCCAGACCGCGCGCTGCTCCGTCGCGGTCGGCCTGTTCACGTCGAACGTCAGAACGGCACGGCGGACGTGCGGGCGGAGCCGCTCGCGTGTGAGGAGGATGAGAGGCCCGTCGCATTTATCCAGCAGGCGCGCAACGGAAGTCTCTGCCGCCGCGTCGCCCGCTTCCAGCTCGTCGCAGTCGAGTAGCATCGCCGAGTTGCTCAGCGCCGACTCGCGCATCCAGAGCCGCGCCAGCGTGTCCAACTCAGAGGGGCTTGACGGCAGCACCTTCGCGCTGATCGCGGACAGCTCAAGCGTGAGCATCGCGCAGGCATGAGCTGCGATATCGCGCTTGCCTGTCTCCTCGTTGCCGCAGAGTTGCAGCACGGGCAGCGGCGCCGACGACGAAGACTCCGCCCACACGGCGGCCAGATGTTCGGCCAGCGCGTGATGCGTCGGAACCAACATCCCCGAAGACCTGACCGGTTCGGCAAGCGTCGCCAGACGCTCGTCCAAGTAGTCGAGCCCTGTGAGGTGATGAAGCACGCGCTCGTCGATGCGCAAGGAGCTGCGCGTCACGCCTTCGCCGGCGACTTCGACGAGCCGCCAGCGACGCAGCGGCGCGACCGGCGAGAGCGCGCTCCAATGAGCACCGGGCAGCGCGGCCAGCGCGAGGCCGAAGGTCGGTTGCTGACGCTCGGCGTCGCCGTGCGCGCGCGCGCAGAGCTGCGCGAGGGACGAGTCCAGCTCGACGCCCGCGCACAGCAACAGCACGTTGCGCTCGAAGTCGGACAGCCCGAACTTCTCACACAGAACATCAATCGAGGGGCGCGCACGACCGTCGCCCGCTTCCGTCTCATCCGCGGGCTGAGTGGCGCGCGGAGGCTCGGAAGGCTCGCGCGCGGCGTAACGCTCAAGGGCTTGGCGCACCTGTCCGAGCGCCGCCACGAGGTGGCGCTGGTTGAACTCGAACCAGTCCGGACGGCTTGCGCTCATGCGGGCACCGTGACCTTTTGCGAGTTGTCGAAGGACGGCGGGCTGGCGGCGCGGTTGACCAGTAGACTCTCGACGCCGTCCACGCGCAGCCGCACGAAGTAGTCGCCGGCCGGTAGTTGTCTGAAGCGGAAGGTGAGCGTGTTGGTTTGCGCCGTGTGTGGCTGCGCCGCGGCCTCGCTCTCGCCGACGACGAGCGTCACGCGCTGCGTCGGCAGCACGTCGGGACGGCACCTCACTGTGACGGTGACTGTGCCGTCGGAGCCGCGCACGGCCACCATTGTCGGCGGGGCGGCGGCGGGCGGCGGCATGGGCAGCCGCGGCGCGAGCGCGAAGGGCACCTCGTTCGTCGTGCGCTCCTGCGCCGTGCCGCGATTGAGGACGAGCGAGAGCGTGTAGACGCCCGCGACGAACGTCGCCGCATCTGTGGCCGGGTCGATTTGGAGCAGCGCCTTGACCTCTTCGGCGGTCGCGCCCGCCAGCGGCGTCAGCTCAAGCGGCGCGGCGAGTCGCGGGTTGCGAATGACGACGGCCAACGTCGCTGCATCAAGTCGCTGTCCCTCGATGAACAGCTCCCCGCCGAGCACGGCCGCGAGCTGCTTGTTCGACGGCTCGACGGAGAAGATGGCGGGGAAGGGCGAGCTGGTGTCGGGCTGTGCGACCGCGCCGCGATCATCGACCCCGCGTCGCAGCACGGGCAGCGACGACCTGACGACGCCTTCGGTCTGCACCAGCACGACCGAGACGTGGTAGGCGACCGAAGGGCGATAGTTAGTCTGAAAGGCCGACCATAACTTGGAAGCCTCTTCGACGTTGAGCGGGTACTGCGTGAGCTTTATCTGCTCGACCTGTTCGGCGAGGTCGGAGGCCGTGAGCGCGCCGAGCGCCGAAGGCAGAATGCCGACGCCGCTGACGGGCCCGCCCGGCATCGCGAGCGCCTGCTGGATGGCGTCGCGCGTCAGCACGGGCGTCTCGTGAAACCGCTGCATCGCGTAGCCGAGCAGTATCTCTGCCTCGAAGTCCTCTTTGCCGTAAGCCGTCAGAAGGTAGTAGAGGTCGAGCGCGAGCGGCGGGTTCGTGACGCGATTGCCGCGCCCATCGCGCGACGGCAGTCCCACGTTGCGCCAACCGGTGTTGGGCGTCACGTGATAGAGGAAGAGGTTGAGCTGGCGGCTGATGGCACCACCCTCATCGCTCGGCTTGATCTGACCCGGCGACAGCGCCGTGACCGTGACGGGGCCGCCGACGGTCGTGCTCACGGAATGGTCGATCAACGCGTTGTCGAGCAAGTCCTTCAACACGGCGGTCACCGAGGCGATGGCGAGGGCGCTGCTCATCTCCGCCCTCCGCTCTGCGCGCGCAGGTAGTCGTCGAGCGACATCTTCGGCGGCGCCTGTCTTGCGCGTTGCGGCGGTGGTGGCGGCGCGGGCGGCGGCACCGCGCGCACCTCGATGCGGCCGATGGTCACTTCGATGATCGGCGGCGTGGTCGCATCCTGTGTGGCCGACTCGCGCGCCGTGGCCTGAATGCCGTTGAGTCTCGCGCCACGAACCGGCAGTGACTCGGAGTCTGAGCCGGTCGGAGTCACTGCCGTCTGCGGCTGCTTCGACGGGCGGATCTGTGGGA
>JBJMGQ010000456.1:0-5987 GCA_045807845.1 Pyrinomonadaceae bacterium
CGCGCCGGCCGCCAGCGCGACGCTTGAGCCCTTCTCGTTCGAGCGGCGCGACGTGGGCCCGCGCGACGTGCTCATCGACATACAATACTGCGGGGTCTGCCACTCCGACATCCATCAGGTGCGCGACGAGTGGGGCGGCTCCATCTACCCGATGGTGCCCGGCCACGAGATCGTCGGCCGCGTCACGCGCACGGGCGCGGAGGTCTCGAAGTTTAAGGAGGGCGACCTCGCAGGCGTCGGCTGCTTCGTCGATTCCTGCCGCACGTGCCGCAACTGCCGCGACGGCGAGGAGCAGTACTGCGAGAACCATCTCGTCTCGACCTACAACGGCACGGAGAAGGACGAGAAGACGCCGACCTACGGCGGCTATTCGACGCGGATTGTGATTGACGAAGACTACACGCTGCGCATCCCCGAAGGGCTGCCGCCCGCGAACGCCGCGCCTCTGCTCTGCGCGGGCATCACGACCTACTCGCCGCTGCGCCGCTTCAAAGTCAGCGAAGGGCAGAGGGTGGGCGTTGTCGGCTTGGGCGGCCTCGGGCACATGGGCGTGAAGCTCGCCGCGTCGATGGGCGCGCGCGTGACCGTCTTCAGCACCTCCCCCGGCAAGGAGCAGGACGCGCGCGCGTTGGGCGCGCACGACTTCGTCGTCACGCGCGAGCAGGGTTGGTCGGACGCGCTCGCCAAAAAGTTCGACTTCGTGCTCGACTGCGTCTCGGCGCCGCACGACATCAACCTGTACCTCAACCTCCTGCGGCGCGAGGGCGCGCTCGCGCTCGTCGGCGCGCCGGAGAAGCCTCTGGAGACGGCCGCCTTCTCGCTCATCACCAACGGGCGCTCGCTCGCGGGCTCCATGATCGGCGGCATCCGCGAGACGCAGGAGATGCTCGACTACTGCGCCGAGAAGGGCATCTCCTCCGACATCGAGCTGATCCCGATTCAGAAGATAGAAGAGGCTTACGAGCGCACCGTCAAAGGCGACGTGCGCTACCGCTTCGTCATCGACATCGCCTCGCTGAAGGGGGAGTAGGCAGTAGGCAGATGGCTGTAGGCAGTTCAGAGCAGAAGGCACCCTGAAAGTAACGGAGGCGGCGAGATTCATTACTCGCCGCCTCCGTTACTTTCAGGCAAACCCACCGTCGTTACTGCCAACTGCCAACTGCCTACGGCCTACTTCTTTTAAGTGGCGACGACGTAGCTCTGTAAATCTGAGACGGCCGCGAGCAGCTCCTTCGGGTTGAAGGGCTTGGCGATGTGGAGTTGATAGCCCGCGGCCAGCGCTCGGCCGCGGTCTTCGTCGCGCGCGTAGGCCGTGAGTGCGGCGGCGGGTGTGCAGCCGCCGCGCTCGGGCGGAAGCGCGCGCACCTGTCTGATGAGGGCGTAGCCGTCCTCTCCGGGCATGCCGATGTCGCTCATCAGGATGTGCGGCCGCCACGTCTTCAGCTTCTCCAAAGCCTCGCCCGCCGACGCGCAGGCCGTCACCTCCGCGCCCGACTGCGCGATGACCGTGCTGATGAGACTGCGCGTGTCCTGCTCGTCGTCCACGACGAGCACGCGCACGCCCGTCAGACCTTCGAGCTTGTTCAAGCTCAGGGCGCTCTCCATCGACTCGCCGGTCTGACACGAGCACGGCGCCGCCGTCTGCGCGAGCGGGAAGGTGACGGAGAAGGTCGAGCCCTGATCCTCGCCCGCGCTCTCGGCCTGCACCGTCCCGCCGTGCAGCTCGGCGAGGTGCCGGACGATGGCTAAGCCTAGACCGAGCCCGCCGTATGCGCGCGTCGTCGCGCTGTCGGCCTGCCGGAAGCGGTCGAAGACGTGCGGCAGAAACTCCGAAGGGATGCCGCGCCCCGTGTCGCTCACCGAAAACTTCACACGCGCGCCCTCGCGCACGAGGCTCACGCGGACGCCGCCGCCCTCGGGTGTGAACTTCACCGCGTTCGACAGAAGGTTCCAAGCCACCTGTTGCAGGCGCGCCGAGTCGCCCGCGATGGTCTTGCCGCCCGGCTCGCACTCGTACGTGATTTGAATGCCCTTCGCGTTGGCCGCGGGGCGCACGACCTCGATGGAGTTCGAGACGACCGTGTCGAGATTGACCTCGCGCGTCTCAAGCAGGAGCTTGCCCGAGATGATGCGCGAAAGGTCTAGCAGGTCGTCGATGAGCCGCGACTGTATCTTCGCGTTGCGCTCGATGGTCTCAAGCGCCTGCGCCTGCACCTCGCCGCGCACTTGCCCCGCGCGCATCAGGTTCGTCCAGCCGATGATGGAGGTGAGCGGCGTGCGCAGCTCGTGCGAGAGCGTCGAGAGAAACTCGTCCTTCAGACGGTTCGCGGCCTCGGCCTCGGCGCGCGCGGCCTGCTCTCTGAGCAGAATCTTCTCGCGCTCGGCCTCAGACAGCTTCAGCTCGCGCAGGTAGCGCGAAAGCTCTTCGACGTGCGCTTCGGAGTGCTCGATGTTCTTAAGATAAGTCAGGTACGTGAAGTAGATGATGGCGATGATGGGCAGCGTCGCCAGCACCGCGTAGAAGCCGACCGACTGCACGAGCCGCGCCGTCACCCCCGCCGTGGACGCGCCCGCGAGGTAGGTCACCGAAGTCCAGAGATAGTAAGTCTTCCACGTCGGCCAGAAGCGCTCGCCGAGCTTGAGAGACTTCTCGACGGCGATGAACCCCGTGTTGGTCGCGTACTGCACGAGCGCCATGACGAAGACGGCGGCGAGCGCCGAGGGCGAGTAGTCGTTGGCCGCCACGTCGGCCGCGCCGAAGAGCGCGCGCAGCGCCGTCGCCGTCAGGAAGGTCGAGAGCGCGAGCACGGCCGCGTTGAAGAGAATCGTCAGAGGCTTGCGACTGATGCGCAGAGAGGCGTAGACGCCTTCGAGCGCCGAGAGCATGACGGTCGCCGGGCCGCCGTAGAGCAGCAGCGTGAGGAAGATGAGCGTGTCCGAGACCGTGATGCGCCCGCTCACGCGCGGGATGCGCACCGCCCCGTGCGAGCCGATGCAGACCAGCAGTGCCAACACCAGAAAGCGCCCGTCGAGCCGCGCGAGCGGCAGAGAAGCCGCGGAGAAGACTATCGCCCCCGAGCCCAGCGCGATGACGGCCCACATGAAGCACGGCCGTGCACGATCTCTTCTATCCTCCACAGCTCCTCCTGAATTCTTCTAACTGCTTTGCTTCGGCTGGCGCGGACTCGTGCGCGCCTCGTACGGGGAGAGAGGCACCTGTGAAGTCGTTCAACTGTGAAGTCTTTCAAACCAAGACCGGTGGCGCCGGTCAAACCTTCGTTCGGGCTCAGTAGTCGAGGCAGTCAACTCCGTCGTCGGTCGCGGCCTCCATCGCCTCGGTGGCGTCGCCGCCGGTAGCGGCCGACTGCGCCTGTAGGGAGAGGTCGCCCGTGATGACGCCGTCGCCGGTAATCACGCCGTCACCCGTGATGACGCCGTCGCTCAACAGCTCGCCGTCGCTCAGACGCGTGCTCCCTTCGCGCAGCAGCTCCGACGAGGCGAGGAAGACCGAGCCGTCGCCCGTGATGACGCCGTCGCTCGTCAATATCTGGTCGCCCGTGATGACGCCGTCGGTAATCAACGTCCGGTCGCCGGTGATGACGCCGTCGCCGGTAATCACGCCGTCGCCCGTGATGACGCCGTTGCCGAGCAGTGCGCCGAGGCCGTAGACCTTCTGGTAACGCGTGATGAGTTCGGGCCCCGTCACATAGTTGTAGTTGAGGATGAGGCCGCGCGACCAGTTGAAGGTGTGGCCGGCGACGGTCGTCTGCGGCGCGGGCGCAGGCGAAGTGAGCAGCGGGTCGCCGAGCGGCGTCGCTGAAGACAGATCGGTGCGGACGAGCTTCGCCAGACGAACTGCGCCCTCGACGTTGACGAGCCCCGCGCCCTGCTCTAACTGGTTGAAGCCCGCGAGCGGCTGCGCCGTGTACATCAGCAGAGCCTTGACGAGGTTCGGCGTCAAAGACGGGTTGGCCTGAAGCATCAGCGCCGCCGCGCCCGCCGCGACGGGCGTCGCCATCGACGTGCCGTTCAGGAACATCTGCTTGCGGTTATCGACCGGGCTCACGCCCGCGTCCAGCTCCGGGTGCTGCGCGAGCAGTTGGTTGTTCGCGGCTGCCGCGTCCACGATCTTGTTACCCGGGGCGACGAGGTCGGGCTTGACGAGATTGTCGTAGTGGCGCACGCCGTATGCGTCCGTGCGATAGCTGCGCGTCGGCCCGCGCGAACTGTAAGAGGCGATCACGTCGTCGCCGCGGGCGTCGGTGCCGAAGCTGTTCGCCGCGCCGACGGTCAGCGCCGAAGGGTCGTTGCCCGGGGAGTGTATGTGACCGTAAATCTTGTTGCCGGAAGCGTCCTTGCCGTTGTTGCCCGCCGCAGCGACGACGACGATGCCGGCGTCCACGAGCCTGCGCACGGCCTGACACGCCGGGTCGTCGCGATAGGACTCGATGGCCGGCATCCCCAAACTCAAATTGACGACGCGTATGTTGAAGCGCGCGCGGTTGGTCAGCACCCAATCGAGCGCGCGCAGCAGATAGGTCGTCGTTCCTGCGCCCTGCGAGTTCAAGACGCGCAGGTTGATGATGTTCGCGTTCGGAGCGATGCCGGTGTAAGCGGCGTTCGAGATGCGGCCGTTGCCCGCGGCGATGGAGGCGACGTGCGTCCCGTGCCCGAAGGGATCGTCGGTGCGTCCCTCGCCCGTGAAGTCAACGCTGGCGACCACGCGCAGGCCGTTGCTCTTGTCGAGGAACGCCTTGTGCGTCGTGTCGATGCCGGAGTCGATGACGGCGATGCCGATGCCTGTGCCGTCGAGCCCGGAGGTGTTCGTCCCCGCGGTCGTGCGCACCGCGTCGGCGCCCGTGGTCAGAGAGACGTGGCCGAGCGTGCGCACCTCTTTGTTGATGGAGACGTAGGTCACGTCCGAGCGTTGCGCGAGCGCGGCGGCGGCACTCGCCGTCAGGTTGAGCGCGCGAAACTCGAAGTTCTGAAACTGTCTCACGTCGCTCGCGCCGTTCAGGAGCAGCGCCGTGTCCAACTCGCCCGACCAGTCGCCACGCGGGCGGACGATGACGCGGACGCGCTCGGCGGCCTGACCGTTGTTGACCTTGCGTATGATCTCGGCCGAGACTTTGCGGCCCGGGCTCAGAGCTTGATTTAGAGTTTGATTCAGAGTTTGGGTGACATCATCCGACAACTGCGCGCGCGTGGGCGGCGCCAGCGGCAGGGACGCGGACGTGGCGAGCGTCAGCGCGAGGGAGAGCCAGACGACAAGACGACGCATGTAGTTCTTCCTTGAGACAGACAGAGGCCGTCGGGGCCTGCTGAAACAGAGACATCAGCTCTGAGGATTCGGCCGAACGGGGGTCGTCTTGGTCGGGGCGCAAGCGACTGGGGCAAAAACACGCTCTGCCCAGAATGGGGGTTCTGGTAACGCGGATTTTAACAAATCGTTCTAAATTGTCAACACACGGTTGAACAATTTTAACTATCTATTTGACCGTAAAAGTTCGGTACAAGTCTTTAAGAAACCTAAAGTTAGCATGACTACGGGCGAAGATTGTGTTAAACGCTCAAGACGGCTGAAAATCGTATCGCACAACTCTGCGGCATAATGCGCCGGAGTCGTGGGCCGGTTCAGAAGGAGGCTTTGGATGTCACTCGGGAAACTCGCGCGTGCGCTGGCGCTCGCCTCGCTGCTCTGCGGCGGCTGTCTGGTCGAGCCATCGCCGAACGCCCCGGCGGCGAGCGCGGGCGCGAACGGGAACGAGAGCCACGCGGGCGCCATGCCGAGCCCGACTCCGAAGAGCAGCCCGAGTCCGTTGAGCAGCCCGAGCCCGGAGGCATCTCCCAATCCATCTGCCGGCGTCGAAGCGGGCGGTAAGCTTGAGAGTTACGTGCGCGCGGCGGCGGCAGACCTCGCGCCGGAACAGCGCGATGCGCTCGGGCGCGTGAACACGGACGCGCGCCGTGTGCTCGCGCTGCGTGGC
>JBJMGQ010000457.1:0-8228 GCA_045807845.1 Pyrinomonadaceae bacterium
GCCAATAGTACGCGCGCGCCGCCGGGTCCCAGGTCCAGTTCGATTTCTCCGTATCGGTGAAGATGATGCGCGCGCCCTTGTAGCGCTCGTCGGTGTCTGACCAGACGTACCAGTCGCGCTTCGGGTTGTCGCGGCTCGAGCGCGCCTCCTGGAACCAGGCGTGGTCGCTCGAGGTGTGGTTGACGACGAGGTCTGTGATGACGCGGATGCCGCGCGCGTGTGCGGCGTCGATGAACTGCCGGAAGTCTTCGAGCGTGCCGTACTCGGGCAGGATCGAGTAGTAGTCGGCGATGTCGTAGCCGCCGTCACGCAAGGGCGAGGCGTACATCGGCAGCAGCCAGAGGCAGTCCACGCCGAGCCATTCCAAGTAGTCGAGCTTCTCGGTCAGGCCGCGGAAGTCGCCGACGCCGTCGCCATTCGAGTCGTAGAAGCCTCGGACGTAGACCTCGTAGAAGACCGCATCCTTGAACCAGAGGGGGTCGTCGCGCAGTTTGCCCGTCTCGGCCATCAGTCTGAAACCCTTCCTTGTTCGCGTGATTGATTTGAGATGAAAGATAACGGCACGCAGTCTCGGATGCAAGTTTCCCCGCCTCGCACATTCAAACGTTACAACATGCGAGTCTCCCCGCGAAGACTCATTCCCGACATGAAAGAGAGCGGAGGTGTGTGCGATGAAGACCCGGAGAAGCTTCAAGGGGAGTTGGCAGTTCTTCACGGCGGCGGCACTGGTCGGCGCTGCGTTGTCGTTGACGGCGCCGCGGCCTTATGCGGCGGCGGCGGGGCAGACCGGAGGGGCGGCGGGCGCGGCGGCTCCGCCGAAGCAGCCGCCGCAAGGGGTGGCGAGCGCGGCGAAGCAGTTGAAGATCGACCTCGGCAAGTCGATCAAGGTTTCGCTCCCCGCAGAGACGCGCGAGCTGAAGCCGGCGAACTTCAGGACGCCGGACGGGAAGACGGGCTGGGTCGTGCGCATCCCGGGCGGCCTGCCGTTGGCAACGCCTGCCTACGCGAACGGGCGCGTCTTCGTCGGCGGCGGTTACGGCTCGAACGAGTTTTACGCCTTCGACGCGCGCACGGGTCGGCTCGTGTGGAAGACGCAGACGGGCGACGACGGGCCGACCGCCGCGGTCGTCGAGGGCAACCGCGTCGCCTTCAACACGGAGAGCTGCACGCTCGTCGTCGTCAGCGCGCAGACCGGCAAGGTGCTCTGGCAGGAGTGGCTGGGCGACCCCTTGATGAGCCAGCCCGCGGTCTCGAAGGGGCGGCTCTACATGGCCTACCCGTCGGGCGGGGGCGGCGGCGAGGATAGCAGTCCACACAAGCACGCCCTGCCCCCGTCGAAGAAGAAGGTGCAGCAGCAGGATTCGGAGGAGGAGCAGCAGGCCAGTCACCGTCTCCTCTGCGCCGACCTGCGGACGGGGCGGCACCTCTGGGAGCGCGCCATCTCTTCCGACGTGATCTCGGCGCCGGTCGTCGCGGACGGCAAGGTCTATGCGACGACCTTCGACGGCACCTCGTACAGCTTCGACGCGGTCACGGGCAAGCTCATCTGGAAGAAGGAGAACGCGGGGACGAGCGCGCCCCTGATCGTCGCGGGCGAGGTCGTCGTCACGCAGAAGGAGGAGAGCGACGGCAAGGCTTATGAGTCAGTCCAACGGCTGGACGCACGGCGCGGTGTGGCGATGACGCAGAGCCCGCTCGCGCGCAGCGAGGCGGGCTACCTCGGAAAGGATAAGGGCGGCGGCGTCGCCATCAAGAAGGAGGCGCAGGCGTCGCTCGACTCTTCGGTCGGCTTCGGGAGCGCGCCCGAGGATGCGCAGCTCAACAAGGCGAACGAGCATCTCGGCGTCAAGACCGTGGTCGGCGGCTGGGCCTATCAGGGCTCGCGCGCCGCCTACAGCAAGGGGCGGATGCTGAACGCGCAGGGTCGCTACCTGAACTCGGTGGGCGTTGACGACGGCCGCTCCGACTGGCGCGCGGAGGTCACGGGCGGCGGGCACTCCGCGGACGAGCAGGTCTTCTCGCCGCCCGCGCTCGGCGAGGACTTCCTCTATCTGTCCAGCTCGCTCGGCCACCTGCTCTCGGTCGGGCAGAAGGACGGCCGCATCGGCTTCATGTACCACTTCGGCGAGCCGATGGTCTTCCAGCCCGCGCTCGCCGGGGGCAACGTCTACGTCGGCACCTCCAACGGCCTCCTCATCTGCCTCAAGACCGGCTCGCTCGACGCCGACGGCTGGTACGCGTGGGGCGGCAACGGGGAGCATAATAAGAATAAGTAGGCAGTAGGCAGTAGACAGTAGACAGTAGGAAGACGAAGCGGCGCGCTCGACCTGAAGACCGAGACGCGCCGCTTCGTTGTTCTACTGTCTACTGCCTACTGCCTACTGTCTACTGCCTACTGCCTACTGCCTACTTCCCCTGTGGTTAACCACAGCCTGCCGCGGAGCGTCCTACGTGCCGGTACTGTCGGGGGCCGTCTCGCGTGGTTTGGGCGTTGGGAGCAGAATCCGCGGCGTGTAGCGCGTGCGGCCGAGGGCCGCGGGGGCGCCGTTGGAAAAAGGGAGAGACAATTTCTGAAAGCCGTGGTAGTTTTAGCGCGCCCGTCTTCGTCGTCGAATCCGTCGGTGCAAGTCGAAAGGATGTTTCCCCCTCTGCGTCTAACCCTCGGCCTACTCCTCTGCGTCGCAGTGCTCTCCGTCTTCGCAGCCTGCCAGCAGACGGCCGCGCGTGCCGTTTCTCAACCGCCGCCCGCCCGCGACAACTCCGTCAAGAGCGCGCCCGCGCCCGTCTGGGCCGACTCCGACTCCGACGGTATACCCGACCCCTTGGAGCTGCGCTCCTACGGCGACCGCGAGAGCTTCCGCGAGTGGTTCACCGCTGTCGCCGAGGCGCAGTTCTACGACGCGAGCAAAGAATGGAACGAGAGCCAGCGCGACTGTGCGGGGCTCGTGCGCTTCGCTTGGCGCGAGGCGCTGCGCGCGCACGACCGCGCGTGGCTTTTGCGGATGGGCGAGGGCTACGACCCCGTCGCGCCCGACGTGCGCGCCTACACGCTTGAGCGCAGTCCCATCGGCGAGAAACTCTTTCGCACGAGCGCAGGCTCCTTCTCGGAGTCGAACCTCTCGGACGGCACCTTCTCCGAGTATGCCGACGCGCGCACGCTCAAGGAGTTCAACAGCCGTTTCGTTGGCCGCGACCCCGCGAGGGCCGAAGCAGGCGACCTCCTCTTCTTCCACCAGCCGTGGGTGCAGAAGTATCCGTACCACGTCATGCTCTACCTCGGCCGCGCGCGTGTCGATAACGAGGGCGCGTCCGACTGGCTCGTCTACCACACGGGCTCTTCGGCCGCCGACGCGGGCGAAGTCCGCAAGGTGCGCCTCTCGGTGCTCGCGCGCCACCCCGATCCGCGTTGGCGCCCCGTCGCGGCCAACAAAAACTTTCTCGGCTTCTACCGTTTGAAAATCTTGGACTGATTCGTTCGGAGGGCTTATGTCCCGTCGTTCTTTACTGACAGGCGTTGCGGTCTATGCGGGCGCGCTGGCGCTCGTTCTGGGTTTCGTCGCGTTGCGCGTGAAGGCGCGCTACGCTTACGCCGCGCAGGTCGCGCCGGCCGAGCTGAACGAGTACGGGCGCACGCCGCAGCCGCCCGACCCGCACGCCAAGCCCTTCTTCTCGCTCCACACCAACCGCACGTATGCTCCGACCGACCGCGCGCGGCTCTGGGTCAACTACCGCGGCGTGGAGTCGCTCGACTTCCGCGTCTACAAGGTCAAAGACCCCGTCAAGTTCTTTCGCCAGCTCGACAACCCGCATCAGGTCGGCGAGGACGAGGAGGCCGAGGTCGGCAAGAGCGTCGAGAAGAAGCCGACGTTTCTCGAAAAACTCCGGCAGCTCAAGAGCTGGGGCTACGGCTACGTCAAGACCTACGTCCGCCAGCAGCTTCAGAACCAGTCGCGCAAGGGTTTCAACCAGCGCTTCCGCGCGGAGGAGGACGACACCAGTAACCGCACGCCCTTGAACGTCGCGACCGACTTTGCGCGCGTGCCGCTCCTCAACCCCTCGCAGATGGTCTCGAACTGGCGCGAGAAGCTGCCGCCGCTCGAAGACGTGTACGACCGGCGGATGATCTCCTTGGGCAAGCGCGACCCCGGCGTCTATCTCGTCGAGGCCGTCCACGACGACCTGCGCGCCTTCGGCATCCTCATCGTCACAGACCTCGCCACCGTCCAGAAGACTTCCAAGGACGGCTCGATGCTCGTCTACGCCGTCGAGCGCAAGTCAGGCGCGCCGCGCGAAGGCGTGGCTGTGCAGGTCATTCGCAAGAAGGAGGACGTGACCAAGGGCGCGACCGACAAACAGGGCCTCCTCAAGCTACAGGTCGCCGAGAAGAAGCCGCCCGCAAAGGCGAACGCGGACGAGGAGGAGGAGCCCGCGGACGATGAAGAGGCCGCGCCTCAAGATGAGACCTCGAACTCGTACCTCGTCATGGCGAGTCAGGGCGACAACTTCGCCATCTCCGATCTCGACTCTTACTATTTCAGCGGCGGCGGCGGCGACGAGGAGGAGGGCAGCGGCGGCGCAGACCTGATGAGCTATCTCTACACCGACCGCCCCGTCTATCGTCCCGAGCAGAAGGTCTACTTCCGCGGCATCCTCCGCGAGCGCACCGACGACGGCTATCGCCTCCCACAGGGCAAGTCCGTTTCCGTCACAGTCACCGACGGCGACGGCGCGAACATCTACGAGAAGGAGCTGCCGCTCTCTTCGCGCGGCACCTTCAGCAGTGAGTTCGACCTTCCCGAAGAGACGCCGCTCGGCTACTACACCATCCATGCTGCGCTCGACGGCTATGAGGCCAGCGGCAGCTTCGAGGTGCAGGAGTACAAGAAGCCCGAGTACAAGGTAAAGGTGACGACGCCGCAGGCGTACGTCCGCGCGGGCGACGCGACGCACTTCACCGTCTCGGCCAACTACTTCTTCGGCTCGCCCGTCGCGAAGGCTTCGGTCAAGTACTACGTCTACCGCTCGCGCTACTACGGCTGGTGGACTGAGGGCGGCGAGGGCGAGGAGGACGAGTTCGGCGCAGACCCGACGGCCGAGGAGGGCGGCGACGAAGGCTCAGGCTACGGCGACGAGATGGTGCTCGAAGGCGACGGCAAGCTCGACGCGCAGGGGCACCTCGACGTGGAATACAAAGTCCCGCAGGGCGACCAGAAGGACTACTGGGACTACCAGTACCGCCTCGAAGCCGAAGTGACGGACGCGGCGCGCCGCTCGATGAGCGGCTCCACTTCCTTCACGGGCGTGCGCAGCAACATCGTGGCCTACGCCTACGCCGACCGCTACGTCTACAATCAGGGCGAGGCGGCGCACGTCAACGTCTCCGCGCGCGATCGCGAAGGGCGCCCCGTGCAGACGCGCGTTAAGCTCACCTTCTTCGACCGTCGCTGGAAGAAGGTCGTGAAGAAGACCGAGGACGGCTACGAGTACCCCGACTACGAAGTCGAAGAGAAAGAGCTGTCGTCCGTCAACGTGGACACGGACGCCGAAGGGAAGGGCGCGACCGACTTCACGGCGCCGGCCCCGGGCAGCGTCCGCATCAAGACGACCGTCGAGGAGGCGGGCCAGCCCGTCGTCATGGAGGCCGGTTACCTCTGGGTCGCAGACCCGACGGGGAACTGGACGGACGTGTCTTATCAAGGCGAGGACGAGATACAGCTCGTCGCCGACAAGTCCTCGTACAAACCCGGCGAGACGGCGCACATCCTCGCCAATCTGCCGAAGGAGGACGCGCACCTGCTCGTCACGACCGAGCTGGACAACATCCTCGCCGTGCGGCAGCTCCATGTCGCGGGCCGGCAGGCGACCATCGACATTCCCGTCGAGGCGCGCTTCGCGCCGAACATCACCATCAGCGTCACCTACGTCCGCAACAGCGAGATGTTCACGGCGCAGCTCGACCTGAAGGTGCCCGCGCGCGACAAGATGCTCAACCTTCAGATCATCCCGAACAAGAAGGAGTTCAAGCCCCGCGAGACGGCCTCCTACACCGTGCTCGCGCGCAACGCGGACGGCTCGCCCGCCGCGGGCGCCGAGGTGAGCCTGGGTGTCGTGGACGAGGCCGTCTACAGCATCGCGTCCGAGTCGGTCGGCGACATCCGGCGCGAGTTCTACGGCGCGCGCTACAGCACCGTCTCGACCTCCTTCTCGGTCAACTACTACTTCTCCGGCTACGCCGGGACGAAGACGATTGACCTCGCGCAGAAGCAGAAGAGGGCGCGTCAGCTCGCCGACATGAAGGACGAGACGGTCAACCCGCTCGTGCGCAAGATTTTCAAGGACACGGCCTTCTGGCAGTCCAACCTCTTGACGGGCGCGGACGGCAAGGCCACCGTCAAGTTCGAGCTGCCCGACAACCTGACGACGTGGCGTGCGACGGCGCGCGCCGTCACCGCCGACACGAAGGTCGGCGTCGCCGTCTCGAAGGTGGTCGAGCGCAAGGATGTCATCATCCGCGTTGCCATGCCGCGCTTCCTGACGGTGGGCGACACCGTCACGCTCTCCGGCATCGTGCACAACTATCTGAAGTCGGAGAAGGTGACGAAGATCAACATCGAGGTGGCGGGCGCGCGCCTGCTCGATCCGGCGCAGCAGACCGTGACCATCCCGAGTCAAGGCGAGTATCGCGTTAACTGGCGCGTCGAGGCGCCCGCCACCGGCGACTTAAAGATTCTGGCGAAGGCGCTGACCGATACCGAGTCCGACGCCGTCGAGACGGGCATCCCCATCGTCCCGCGCGGCCTGAAGTACACGCGCGCCGACTCGTTCGCCATCCTCGACGACGAGGCCGACAAGACGGTCTCCGTCAAACTGCCCGCCAACGCCGACCCGAACGCGCGGACGCTGCGCGTCGAAGTCTCGCCCACGATGGCGGGCACGCTCTTCGGCGCGCTCGACTATCTGACGAGCTACCCGTACGGCTGCACCGAGCAGACCATGTCCTCGTTCCTCCCGAACGTCATCGTCACGCAGGCTTTGCAGAACGTGCAGACGGCGACCGTGCGGGACACAAACGACGTGGGCAAGAAGGTGCGCAAAGGTCTGCGCAGGCTCTACAGCTTCCAGCACCCGGACGGCGGCTGGGGCTGGTGGAAGGACGACGACACGAGCGCTTGGATGACCGCCTACGTCGTGGACGGGATGGTGCAGGCACAGCGCGCGGGCTACGAGATTGACGCCGACAAACTTGAGAGCGCACGCGGCGCGCTCCGCAAGATGCTCGAAGCGAACGCCGAAGGAGCGGAAATCGACACGCGCGCCTACATGGCCTACTCGCTCGCCGAGAGCGGCAACGCCGAGATGCGCTATCTCAACGACCTCTTCAACAACCGCGCCAAGCTCGGCGGCTACGGGCGCGCGCTGCTCGCGCTCGGGCTGAAGGAGCGCAACGACGGTCGCGCGCAGACAGTCGCGCGCGAGCTGGAACACACCGCGAAGGGCGGCGGCGCCGAAGCCTTCTGGGAGAACGAGCACGGCTGGAACGACACGGAGGCGACGGCGGTCGCGGTCAAGGCGCTGGCGCGCATCCTGCCCGCGAGCGAAGTGCTGCCGCGCGCCGCGCGCTGGCTCGTCGGCCACCGCCGCCACGGCTACTACTGGCTCTCGACGCGCGAGACGGCCTTCGCCGTCTTCGCCCTCATCGACTATCTGAAGGTGAGCAAGGAGCTTGACCCGGACTATGCGCTCGAAGTCTACGTGGATGGGCAGCAGGTCGCGCAGAAGCAGGTGACGGCCGCCGACTCCGCTTCGATGCAGGTCTTTACGCTTCAGCGGCGCGGCGGCGAGGTCGGCCAGTCGAGCGAGGTGCGCGTCGTCAAGCACGGCCGCGGCGTCGTCTATCTCTCGACGAACGTGACGCACTACACGAACGACGAGCAGACGGCCGAACAGGGCGTGCCGCAGCTCAAACTGCATCGCGAGTACATGCGCCTGAAGGTTGCAGAGAAGTCGGACGGCTCGATGGGCTGGCAGGTGGAGCCGCTCACGGGCGACGTGCATTCGGGCGACATCATCGTCTCGCGCCTCAACCTTGAGGGCGAGGGCGGGCATTACCTGATGATCGAAGACCCGATCCCGGCCGGCTGCGAACAGGTCGAAGAGGTGAGCGGCATCGACCTCAACCACACGGATAAGGATTGGAGCGACTGGTACAGCCAGCGCGAGTTCCGCGA
>JBJMGQ010000458.1:0-10701 GCA_045807845.1 Pyrinomonadaceae bacterium
CGGGTACAACCCGACGCCCTTCGTGCAGCTCAGCGAGTTCGAGACGTGGGCCGACGTGGCGCGCTGGGCCGCGCCGCTCTACGCGCCGGGTGAGCTGTCGCCCGCGCTCAAAGCGCAGATTGAAGAGTGGCGACGGCTGCCGACCCCGGAGGAGCGTCTGCTGGCCGCGCGCCGCTTCGTGCAGGACGAGGTGCGCTATCTCGGCATCGAGCTCGGCACCTACTCGCACACGCCGACCAAGCCCTCGAAGGTCTTCGAGCGCCGCTTCGGCGACTGCAAGGACAAGACGCTCCTGCTCGCGACGATGCTCAACGAGCTGGGCATCGAGGCGCGCCCCGCGCTCGTCAACACGGAGGTGCAGCGCGCGCTCGACGACTGGCAGCCCACGCCCTACGCCTTCGACCACGTCATCGTCCGCGCGGAGCTGGACGGCAAGTCCTACTGGCTCGACCCGACCATCTCATACCAGCGCGGCACGCTCGCCAACGCCTCGACGCCCGAGTACGAGCGCGCGCTTGTCATCGGCCCCGAGACGCAGTCGCTCGCCGAAATCCCCCTCACGAATCCCAACCTGCCGACCACGTCTATCCGTGAGGTCTTTGAGATCGCAAGCTTCGACGCGCCCGTCCGCCTCACGGTCACGAGCACCTTCCGCGGAACGGACGCCGACGCGACGCGCTTTCGTCTGGCGGGACAATCGCGCGAGGACATGAGCAAGGAGTACCTCAACTACTACGCCGACCGCGACCCCTCCATCCAGCCGGACGGCCTGCCCGAGTTCGCGGACGACGAGCAGACCAACGTCATCACTCTGACGGAGCGCTACACCATCCCCGACTTCTGGAAAGACTCGAAGCACGAGTTCCCCGCGCGTTACTTCGGCGTTGCGCTGAGCAAGCCGGCCGTCTCACGCCGCACGTCTCCGCTGGCGGTCAACTTCCCCTACAACGTCGAGCAGTTGACGGAGATTCGCCTGCCGCACCGGCAGTGGGTGACGACCGGAGATAAGACCGTGGAGGACGACGCGCTGCGCTTCACGGCGCACACGGAGGCGGACGACAACGTCGTGCGCGTGCGCTATGCGCTGGTCACGAAGCAGGACACGGTGCCCGTCGCGAAGGTCGAATCGCATCTGGCGACAATCGACAAGGCGCTCGACCTCACGAGTTACGAGTTGAGGCAGGGCCCGCCCGTCGCTTCAGGGGGGTTCAGCCCGTTGCTCGGCATCTTCTATCTGCTCGTCCTCGGCGGCGGCGGCCTGCTCATCCTCTACGCGTGGATGCGGCGGCGCCGCTACGCCCGACTCGCCGAAGCCTACTCGGTCTCGCGCTCGCTCCCCGGCGCCGTGCCCGAGACCGCCATCAGGCTCGGCGCGGAGTCAGACATCGGGAGCTACGTGCAGAGCTTCGAGTGCCCGGGCTGCGGTCGTCGCACCTGCGGCGTCGCCTCGCGACAGGGGCTCGTCTATGACGAACGCCGCCTCGTGGTCGTCCACGTCCAATGCGAGCGCTGCCGCGCGACGCAGGACTTCTACTTCAACGTCGTGGCCGAGGCGACCACGGGCTAGGCGTCGGCTGTGCGCCGCAGCCCCTTGGTTGTAAGATGGCGCGCATGACGAAAGCCGAACCCCCGCCGCGACCCGAGCCGCCGGCCGGCGACATGAGCCCCGACGAGTTTCGACGCTTCGGGCACGAGGTTGTCGATTGGATTGCGGGCTACCTCGCGCGCCCCGAAGACTACCCCGTGCTCGCGCAGGTCGAGCCCGGGCAGCTCCGCTCTCAACTTCCCGCAACGCCGCCCGAGCGGGGCGAGCCGATGACGGCGATACTCGAAGACTTCCGTCAATACGTCGTCCCGGCGGTCACGCACTGGAACCACCCTTCGTTCTTCGCATACTTCGCCACGTCCGCCTCCGCCCCCGGCATCTTAGGCGAGATGCTCACCGCGGCCTTCGACGCGAAGGCGATGCTCTGGCGCACCTCGCCCGCTTCAACTGAATTAGAAGAGGTCGCGCTCGACTGGTTGAGGCAGTTGATGGGACTGCCCGCGGAGTTCGGCGGCATCATCTACGACACGGCCTCTGTGGCGACGATGCACGCCGTCGCGGCTGCGCGCGAGGCTCTCGACTTGCGCGTGCGTGAGGACGGAATGAGCGGGCGCGCGGACTTGCCGCTGCTGCGTCTCTACGCCTCCGAGCAGTCGCACTCGTCGGTCGAGAAAGCGCTCATCGCGCTCGGCCTCGGCCAGCGCTCGCTCGTCAAGGTGCCGGCCGACGCGTCGTTCCGCATGGACACGGGCGCCCTCGCAAGACTCATTGAAGAAGACAAGCGGGCCGGCCGTCTACCCTTCTGCGTCGTCGCCACCGTCGGCACGACCTCGACGACGAGCATCGACCCCGTGCCCGCCATCGCCGACGTGTGCGAACGCGAGAAGCTCTGGCTCCACGTTGACGCGGCGTACGCGGGCTCCGCGGCCGTCGTGCCGGAGCTGCGCCACGTGCTCGAAGGTTGCGAGCGCGCCGACTCTTTGGTGACGAACCCGCACAAGTGGCTCTTTACGCCGTTCGACCTCTCGGCGCTCTACAGCCGACGTCTCGACGTGCTGCGCCGCGCGTTCGCGCTCACGCCCGAGTACTTGCGTACGCCCGAGCAGGACGCCGTGCGCAGCGGCTCCGACTACGGCGTGCAGCTCGGCCGCCGCTTCCGCGCGCTCAAGCTCTGGATGATTCTCCGCTACTTCGGCCACGAAGGGCTCGCCGCGCTCATCCGCGAACACTGCCGCCTCGCGCGACTCTTCGCCGACTGGGTCGAAGCGTCAAACGACTGGGAGCTGCTCGCGCCCGTCCCCCTGAGCGTCGTCTGCTTCCGCGCGCGCCCGGGCATAGAAGGCGAGACGGAAGAGGCACGCGCCGCGCGTCTCGACGCGCTCAACGAGCGATTGATGAGCGCCGTCAACGCCACGGGCGCAGTCTTCCTCTCGCACACAAAGCTGCACGGCGCCTACACTCTCCGCCTCGCCGTCGGCAACATCCGCACCAACGAATCTCACGTCCGCCGCGCGTGGGAACTGCTCAACGAACAGCTCTCTGAAATTTTGAACGAAGGTGGAGACTGAAGAGAATGCTGACTCACATCGTCGTCTGGAAGTACAAGCCCGAGGTGAGCGAGGAGCAGCGGCGCGAGCACGTTGCACGACTGCGACGCCTCGACGGCCTCATCCCGGAGATTCAGAGCTTCGCCGTCGGCCGCGACGTGTTAAGGCTTCCGCGCTCATATCACACGGGGCTGGTCGCGACCTTCCAAGACCGCGCCGGCCTCGAAGCCTACGACGCACATCCCGAGCATCAGGCCGTCGCACAACTCGGCCGCACCATCAGCGAGCACGTTGTCTCCGTCGATTTTGAAGACGATTGATGAGGCGCCGGAAGAAAATCGCGCTCGCCCTGCTCGCGCTGCTCGTGCTGTCGCAGGTGCCGTTCGCGTACAGGCGATACAGGCTCGGGCGCCTGGGTGCGGCCATCGACGCGCTCAACGCGGGGCGCGCCGTTGTGCCGACTGAGGAGGAGCCGCTTGAAGAGTATGCGGGCGTCTTCCACGTCCACTCCTTCCTCGGCGGGCACAGCACGGGCACGCTCGAAGAGATTGTGCGCGCGGCGAAGGCCGAGCGGCTTGCCTTCATCGTGAGGACCGAGCACCCTTCGCCGCGCCTCGACACCGTCGCGGCGACGCTCAACGGTCTCCACGACGGCGTCCTCTTCGTCGGCGGCAGCGAGCTGGTCGCCTCCGACGGAGGTCGCCTCTTCGTCGCCCCGGGCGTCGCCGCTCCTGCGCAGAACCCTCCACTAAAAGAACTCGTCGCGCGCGCGAAGTCCGAGTCAAGGCTCTCGGTAATCGGCTATCCGGAGGAGGCGCGCGACCGTGAGCTGTCCGGATATGAAGGCGTCGAAGTCTACAACCTCTACACCAACGCGAAGCGCATCAACTACGTGACGCTCTTCTTCGACGGCCTCTGGTCTTACTGGGGACGCCCCGAATTACTCTTCGCGCGTTTCTACGAGCGGCCGGGCGAGAACCTGCGCCGTTGGGACGAGTACAACGCCTCGGGCGCGGGGCGCGCCTACGCCTTCGCAGGCAACGACGCGCACGCCAACGTCGGCTTCGCCTTGCAGGATAGTGACGGCCGGAAGACGCTCGACTTCAAGCTCGACCCATACGAGCGCAGCTTCCGCCTCGTGCGCACGCATGTTCTCCTTAACAAAGGCGAGCCGTTCGACGAGTCGAACCTGCTCGCGGCGCTACGCCGGGGAAACTTTTTCGTCTCCTTCGACGTGTTCGGCGATCCGACCGGCTTCCGCTTCACGGCCACGAACGACCCCGGCGAGGCGTCCACGCCAACGCACGCCAACATGGGCGACGAGATAACGCTCCCGACCGGCGGCACGGTGCGTCTGAAGGTCTGCTCACCCGTGCATGGGCGGACGGTCTTCTACCGCGACGGGCAGGTCGTGCACGAGGTCTCGAACTCTGCGCGCGCGGAGATGTCTGTCGAACAGAAGGGCGTCTATCGCGTCGAGGTCTATCTGGATCAACTGGGAAGTCTGTTGGAAGGCAAGCCCTGGATTATCTCGAATCCTATATTTGTGCGTTGAAGGCGTTGAGATTTCAGAGGGGCGGGGCGGGTTAAGCTGACCGTAGATACAAAATCGCCCCGCGCAGGTCGCTAAAGGCTTGTGCGGGGCGCTTCGCTGGGTCAGAAGCCCGACCCAATTTGTGGAGGAGGTGCGTACGCTACCTCATACTGTAGAGAATCTCGTGTTTGATCCTTCGCACGCTTTCACCCAGTGTATGCGGGATTATGCGTGTACAGCCTCCTGAAAGAGTTGTCCAAGTGCCAAGAAGTCTAGCCCCGAGCGGCTGGCCTGTCAAGGTTCAGTTTGACCGTCCAAGTTAGGTACGCGCATATCACCTGCGCCGGCTCCCCTCAACAATTCTTCCTCTTTGCGCAAAGACACGCCCCGAGCGGCTACACGCTTTCGGCTGTCGGCAACTTATTTGGTGGAGACGGCGGCCAAAACTTCTTTAAACGTCGAAATTTAGAGCTATTTGCAGTCCGTTGCCGTGGCATCAGGCTTGCTCCTTATGGGTCGCCCTTTCCGTAGCGCGGGCGCGAAAACCCGCGGAAGGGTTCAAAGGACGGGACGCCCCCGGCAGGGCCGTCCCCCCACGCTGGAGCTTACAGATGACAGAAGCAGCAATCCCTCTCTGGCAGGTCGCGACACCGAGCGAAGCGGGCTCGACCGCCAAACAGGCCACAGATTTTGAGTTGACGCAGGCGGCGTCAGGCGGAGACATGGCGGCCTTCGAGGAGTTGTACTCGCGCCACTCGCGCCGCGTCTATAGCTTGTGCCTGCGCATGACGGCCAACACGGCCGAGGCCGAAGACTTAGCCCAAGAGGTCTTCATCCAACTCTACCGCAAGGCCGGCTCTTTCCGCGGCGAGTCGGCCTTCACCACCTGGCTCCATCGTCTGACGGTCAATCAAGTCTTGATGCACTTTCGCCGCCGAGGCGTCAGAGTCGAGCAGGTGACCGAAGACGGGGAATCGCCGCAGCAGGTGGTTTTGGGGACGGAGAACCCGTCGCAGATGCCGGTGGTCGACAGGATTGCCTTGGACAAGGCGGTCAATCAGTTGCCGCCGGGGTATCGTGCCGTCTTTGTGCTGCACGATGTGGAGGGGCATGAGCACGAGGAGGTGGCGCGCTTGTTGGGCTGCTCGGTCGGCACATCGAAGTCTCAACTCCACAAGGCCCGCATGAAACTCCGCCAGCTTCTCAGGCAACAGAACGAGCCCAAGTAGGCTTCCAAAGGTGTTCGCGCGGGCTTCCCCGAATCCCTCAGCCCCGCGACTGCGTGAACCGAAATTTAAAGTCTTCCCGAGGTTGACCCGTTAGAGAGATGTACTGCGAGAGGTTTAGAGAGATGAACTGCGAGAAGTGCCAGGAGTTGCTCAGCGATTTCCTCGACGGCACGCTCGGCCATTCGGAGCACGTTGCGGTCGGGGCGCATCTGGCGGCCTGTGTCGCCTGCGCCGCCGCGCGCGAAGACTTCCACGCCATCATCGCCGCCGCGCGCGACGCGCGTGGGCAGCTCTTCTTCCCGGCGGACGAGCGCGCCCTCTGGCTGCGCGTGCGTGAAGAGGTCGAGGCCGAGAGTCGCCCCGTGAGGGCCGCGCGGGGGGCCAGCCCGAGCGCTGGTTTCTGGTCGCGCCTGAAGGGGCTGCGCTGGGAGCTTTCGCTGCCGCAGTTGGCGGCCGGAGCTGGTGCGCTCGTCGTCGCCGCCGCTTCGTTGACCGCGCTCGGCGTTCGCTACACCTCGACGGCGCCCGCGCGCGCCGAACGCTCCGCCTCCGTGCGCCGCGTCGTCTCGGACGACCTCTACCCGCGCACGTATCTTGAGTCGCACGAGGCGAACCTGCACTACTGGGAGCAGCGCGTCGAGGCGCGCAAGGCGAGCTGGAATCCGCGCATGCGTGCGTCGTTCGACCGCAGCGTCTACGTGCTCGACCAGTCCGTTAACGACTCGCTCGACGACCTGAGCAAGAACCCGCACGACGAGGTGGCCGAGGAGACACTCAACGCCGCGCTGCGCGACAAGATCGAGCTGCTGCGCGAGTTTGGCGAGCAGTAGCCGAGAGGCCGCTCCGGCGAGAGTCGAGAGAAGGTCAGAGACCCTTTCGCGGCGCCCGCGCCTCCGCACAACGTTGGAGAGCGGGCGCTTCCCGCGCAAGCGGCAGACGAAGTTCTGAAGCTCGGAATTAGATGAAGCAAGCGACCGTTAACAACCCCCACCCCGGCCGCGTCGCGGCACGCCTGCTGCTGGCCGCGCTCGCGCTCGCCTGCGTGTTTGTGCCGCGGGCCGCCGCGCAGAAGAAGTTCTCGCGCGACTATCCCGCGCAGTCGAACATCCGTCTCCAGCTTCTCAACCGCTCCGGCCGCATCGAGGTCGTCGCATGGGAGAAGAACACCGTCCGCGTGACGGCGACGATGGAGTCGCGCTCGGCGAAGATGGAGCCCGAGGCCACGCCCGAAGGCGTCCGCATCGACGTGCGCCGCGACAACCGCGAAGACGTGGGCGACATCAACTTCACCATCCGCGTCCCCTACAACTCGACCGTGGACATCAGCACGATGAGCGGCGGCATCATCATCCGCAACGTCCGCGGCGAGATGGTGCGCGCGCACGTCACGAGCGAAGGCGACATCGAGCTGACCGGCATCCGCGCACGCACCGTCATGGCCGAGAACACGGTCGGCAACATCCTCTTCGACGCAGAGCTGCTGCGCGGCGGCACCTACGTCCTCAACTCTACGCAGGGCGACATACAGCTTCGCATCACGGCCGAGTCGGGCTTCCGCCTGATGGCCGTCGCGCCGCGCACGCGCAAAATCGACCTCAACGGCTTTGCGCAGATGGGCGAGTTCGAGTTCTTCAACGAGAAGCGCAAGGTCGTCGGGAAGGTCGGCGACGGCGGCGCTTCCTTGAGCACCACCAACGGCCGCGGCTCCATCGTCTTCATGCCGCGGTAGCAGACAGAGATAGGCGTGAACCGTAAAGCGTAGAGCGTGACGAGTAGAAACGTGTTTCTACTCGTCACGCTCTACGCTTTACGCTTAAATTGTTGTAGCCTGCGATTGATGAAAACCACGTCGTCAAAAATTTACTCGTTCTTTCTTCTTTTCGCTCTCGTCGTCTTTCAACACTCCGCCGCGGGGCAGAGCGGGAGGCAGCCGAAGAATGAGAAGAAGCCGGAGAAGCCGGCGCAGGTCGAAGCCGCGCCGCTGCTGAAGCGGACGACGACGCGGCGCGAGCTGAAGCGCTTGGGCTACGGCGGGTCGGTCACCATCTACGGTGCGCCCGAGGGCTCTGTGACCGTGGAGGCTTGGTCGCGAAGCGAGGTCGAGGTGACGGCCGATATCGAGCAGAGCGCCGACACCGAGGAGAACCTCACGCGCCTCGCCGCGCTCAACACCTTCACCGTGGACGAAGATGTCAATCACATACACGTGTTGACCGTGGGGCTCCACGACCGCAAGTACGCGAAGCGCGCCGCGCGCGGCCTGCCGAAGAATCTTCCGGCGATGCCCTGGCGCATCGACTACCACGTCAAGGTGCCGGCCGCGTGCGATCTGGAGATCGACGCGGGGCGCGGGGCGCTCGTCGTCAGCGGCGTCGAAGGCGCGCTGCGCATCAACGCGGGCGGCGGCCCCGGCTCGCTCTTCACGCTCTCGGGCGGCGACGTGGAGGCGACGCTGACGGCCGGCCCCGTCACCGTGCGCCCGACCGCGCGTAGCTGGCGCGGACAGGGCATGCACCTGCGTCTCGCCAGCGGCGACCTTACGGTCGAGCTGCCCACAGGCTTCAGCGGCGACGTGGACGCACAGGTGCTGCGCGCCGGCCGCATCGAGAACACCTACCCGGGGCTCGCCCCGCGCGAACGCACCACCCCCGACGACCGCTCCCTCCAAGCCCGCGCCGGCAACGGCGGAGCCACACTCTCTTTCACCGTCGGCGACGGCACCCTGCGCATCAAGCAAGTAGTCAATAGACAGTAGACAGTAGCGCTCCGCGTCGCGACCGCTGACGCTGACACCCCGACGATTCATTGGCGGTGGTTTTTCTACTGCCTACTGCCTACTGTCTACTGCCTACTGTTATTGACTACTTGCCTTCGCACGACGCGGCGGCTATGCTGCGCTCGGCCGCGCGGACGGGCGCGGTCACCGCTCTTAAAAACCTCTTACCGGACACGGAAGCGATGTCAGTCAAATCAGATCGCTGGATTCGGCGCATGGCCGAAGAGCAACAGCTCATCCAGCCCTTCGAAGCCACCCTCGTGCGCGAGTCTGCGGGGCGCCGCATCATCTCCTCGGGCTCGTCCTCCTACGGCTACGACATGCGGCTCGCCGACGACGGCTTCCGCGTCTTCTCGCCCATCCACGGCCGCGAGATCGACCCGAAGAACTTCGACGAGGACTCGCTCGTCGAGGCGCCGCTGCGCGATGCCGACGATGGCTCTCGCTACTACCTCATGCCGCCCCACTCCTACGCCCTCGGCGTCACGGTCGAGACCTTCCGCATGCCCCGCAACGTCACCGGCATCTGCATGTGTAAATCGACCTACGCCCGCGCCGGACTGATGCTCAACACCACACCGCTCGAAGCCGGCTGGACGGGGCGCCTCGTCATCGAACTCGGCAACCTCGCCGACCTCCCCCTCCGCGTCTACGTCGGCGAGGGCATTGGCCAAGTCATCTTCCTCGAATCCGACGAAGACTGCGATGTCTCCTACCAAGACCGCGGCGGCAAATACCAAAACCAAACCGGCCTCACCTACTCGCGTCTGTAAAGGTTGTTTTGTGTGACTGGAAGCATAAGCTTGCCGGAGCGGCAAGCTTATGCTTCCAATAACGCGCGGCAAACTCATGGTTCCACTGCATCTGAAAGTATTAGATTGTCTTCTTGCGGGTAGTGGCTCAATCGTAGGAGAGAGCCAGTGAGCGATTGTAATCATGGAGAAAGAGGCGTAAACAGAGTTCGTGCATCGCCTCCGACTAGGAAAACGATAAGCTCTTTCTGACGAACCGCCCGAGCCGCTGCCGCAAGGTGTTATTCCATCGTTCGACGTGTGCCGTAAGGCCAGTCTCTTTGCCCGCGGCAGTGTGCTGCTCAGAGGGGATGACGGTCTGATACGCCACCCAGAAGTCGGTGTAGCAATGAGCGGAGCGATACGCGGCAGGGATGTGCTCCCAAAGTTTGCGGCAGGTCGCCGCGCTTCTGTCGCCAACGACGTAGGCCACGACCTGCCGGGTGGCGCGGCACAGCGCGATCCAGATCCAGCGCTTGTTGGCACGTTTCAAGACGAATGACCAGAGTTCGTCGAGTTCGAGGGCGACCACGGCCGGAGCCGGCTCGACCAGCGTCTCGCTCAACTCAGGCAGGCTCATCTCTTTTTTTGAGCCAGGCGGTGACGGTCTGCCGCGAGACGCCGAAGGTGCGGGAGAGCCCGCGCAAACTGCTGCGCTCATGGTAGGCGCGCAAGATTTGCTCACGCTGCTCTTCGGTATAGCCGTTGGGTTGTGGGTCGTCACGGCTGGTGCGCCCGCAGTCGGAGCAGAGGTAGCGTTGCTTACCGTTTTGGGTTAAGCCATTGCGGGCGAGCCGTTCGCCGCCGCAGTGATAGCACTTGAGTTTGACCATTTTGTGAGAGTCTACTGCCTCTCACGTGGTTGAGCCACTACCGTATTTGTTACGTAACTTCCTTTTAGTCGAAAACAAGTAAAGTCACATGAACGCGAACTCGTACTTTAGGCAAACTCATGCTTCCACTTTACACTTTCGGCAAACTTATGGTTCCAATTTTAGGTAAGAGCAAATCGGTTGGGAACAAAAATATCAGGCGTTTTATAGTGTTGGCGGCAATGAGATGCTTCCAGTTACGGCAAACTGATGGGTAAAGTCACAGTTGAAATGTCTAACCCATAAGTTGAAATGAAATTGCGGATAAGTTGAAGAGGGCGCGCCTCCGTTCCTACAACGGAGGCGCGCAGCTCTGTTTGGGACGCCTAAACTAGATAGAAGGTGAAAGTGCTATAACCCCGAGACGAAAGTTGTTGACAGAATTAGTGCCATTTGTTAATCAGAG
>JBJMGQ010000459.1:0-14714 GCA_045807845.1 Pyrinomonadaceae bacterium
CGCGTCAGCTTCATCACGAGGTGCTTCGGCCCCGAGGCGTCGGCCGTGATGAAGGGCAGGTTGATCTCCGACTCCATCGTCGAGGAGAGTTCAATCTTCGCCTTCTCGGCCGCCTCCTTCAGGCGCTGGAGGGCCATCTTGTCGTTCGAGAGGTCGATGCCCTGATCCTTCCTGAACTCCTCGATGATCCACTTGATGAGCGCCTCGTCGATGTCGTCGCCGCCGAGGTGCGTGTCGCCGTTCGTGGACTTGACCTCGACGACGCCCTCGCCGACTTCGAGGATCGAGATGTCGAACGTGCCGCCGCCGAAGTCGAAGACCGCGATGGTCTCGTCCTTCTTCTTGTCGAGCCCGTAGGCCAAGGCCGCTGCGGTCGGCTCGTTGACGATACGCATCACTTCGAGGCCGGCGATGCGCCCCGCGTCTTTGGTCGCCTGCCGCTGTGAGTCGTTGAAGTAGGCGGGGACGGTGATGACCGCCTTATCGACCTTCTGGCCGAGGTAGTCTTCGGCCGCCTGCTTCAGCTTCTGAAGAATCATCGCCGAAATCTCGGGCGGCGACCACTCCTTGCTGCCCGCGATGATGCGCACATCGCTGCCCGCGGCCTTCACGTCGTAGGGCACCTGCTTCTTCTCCTCCGAGACCTCGTCGAAGCGCCGCCCCATGAAGCGCTTAATCGAGTAGACGGTGTTCTCGGGGTTGGTGACGGCCTGGCGCTTGGCGACCTGACCGACCAGACGATTGCCGTCCTTGGTGAAGGCCACGACCGACGGCGTAGTCCGGCCGCCCTCTGAGTTGGTGATGACAGTCGGCTCGCCGCCTTCCATCACGGCCACGACGGAGTTGGTCGTGCCCAAATCGATGCCAATAATCTTGCTCATATTTTCTGCCTCTCCCGATTTTCTAGCCGCGCTGAGCCCCCACCCGGGGGCTACCGGCCGCGTGCCGCAGTCAGTTCCTGCCGTGGCCCTCGTGTCTGGTTCGGGCTCGAATTCTTCAGCCCAGCGGACACTCCGGCGACCTTGAATGCGCCGCTAATATAATATGTGAGCCCCTTCTTGTCAACTTTTAGTAGCAATTCGCCCTCCGCGAGTTGCCCGACGCAAGTTGTTGGAAATTAACGGATTAGCCGAATCAGCCGGACGAGTCGCGCTGCTGCCGATCTTCGTTCAGCAGTTTTGAAGTCCAGAAGACGTAGTGTATGCCGGAGACGACGGCGAAGGAGAAGACGGTCGTGTAGACGGTCGGGAGGTATCCGCGCAGCGGCGGGAAACTGGCGGCGATGAGGACGAGGACGACCGAGACGATCTGGACGGTCGTGTTGGCCTTGCCGAGCCAGGAGGGTTTGAAGCCTCGGAAACCGGTGACGACGTTGATGGTGGCGGCGCCGACGATGATGAAGACATCGCGGCTGATGACGGCCGCCGTCACCCAGAAGGGGACGGGCAGATGGCGCGGGTGCGGCTGGACGAGCGCCTCCGCGGCCATAATCGAAGGCATCGAGAGCGTGATGAAGGAGGTGACGAGGAGGAGTTTGTCCGCGATGGGGTCGAGAATCTGGCCGAGCGGCGAGTACTGGTTGAACTTGCGCGCGAAGAGGCCGTCGAGGCCGTCGGTCACGCCCGCAATCATGAAGACCGTCAGCGCCCAGCCGAACCTCTGGTAGTAGAGCGCGCCCACGAAGACCGGGATGAGCGCCATGCGCACCACGGTCAGGATGTTCGGGACGGTAATGACTTTCGAGGCCATAAGAAAAGTGACGTGTGACAGGTGACAGGTGACGAGTAAGAGCGTGCCTGCTCGTCACCTGTCACACGTCACTCGTCACTTCTGTTATTCCGCGCGGCGCAGTGTCAGCAGAGAGACTTCGGGCAGGCAGCCGTAGCGGACGGGCAGGACGACCGTGCCGAGGCCGCGCGTGACGTAGATCTGTGTCTCGCCGCGGCGGCCTAGGCCGCGCAGGATGCGTCGGCGGACGCGCCCCGAGGCAGAGCGCTCGGAGCGCCAAGTGACCTGACCGCCGTGCGTGTGGCCGGAGAGCACGAGGTCAACGCCCGCGCGCGCGGCTCGGCGCAGGATGACTGGATTGTGCGCCAGCAGCAGCTTCATCTCGTCCGCGGAGGAGCCTGCGAGCGCGAGCGGAAGGTCTTCGAGTCCGACCATCGTGTCCTGCACGCCCGCGAGCCAGAAGGATGCGCCGCGGTCTTCGAAGCGCAGCCCCTCGTTGTTGAGCACGCGAATGCCCGCGAGCGTGAAGAGGTCTGTGACGAGGTCTGCGTCCACCCAGTTGTCGTGGTTGCCGAGACAGGCGTAGACGCCGCGCCGCGCCTTCAGTTTGCCGAGCATCTCCGCGCAGGGCTGGACGTACTCGCGCTCGTGCGAGACGTAGTCGCCGGTCAGGGCGATGATGTCTGGCTGGAGGCTGTTGGCGACCTCGACGGCGCGCTCGACCTGCTCGCGCCCCGTGAAGGGGCTGTGGTGGATATCCGAGAGTTGGACGATGCGGAGTCCGTCCATCTCGCGCGGGAGGCGCTTGAGCCCGACGGCGTGGCGCTCGACGGAGAGTTGGTAGGGCTCCGCGAAGGCCGCGCGCGCAATCTGAGCCAGCCCGGAAGCGATTGTGCGAAGGGGAGTCGTGCGCCCTGCATTGGCGACACGTCGCCGCTCTCTCCAGTTGGTGATGGTTGCCATCTTCGTCTGTGTCTTGATGAAGGAGTGCCTGAAAATCTTTGCGAGGCCGCCGATTCCCTTCCCTATCCCGGCCCGTTTTCAAAGCCCGCGAATTATATGAATCCAAGCCCGCCGACGCAAGGCCGCGGCGCCTCTTTTCGGCGACACTTCTGCGACATTTGAGTTGTGCGACGCTACACCTTACGTCAAAGGCCAGAAGTACGGGACGAGAAGGATGACGATGGCGAAGACGGCTATCGTCAGAATCGAGCCGACCTTGACGAAGTCGAGGAAGCGGTAGCGGCCGGGCGTGTAGATGAGGACGCAGGCCGGTTCCAGCGGCGTGAGGAACGAGCAGGAGGCGGCGTAGGTGACGGCGACGGCGAAGGCGCGCGGGTTGAGGCCGAGCGCGAGCGCGGTCTTCACCGCGATGGGGAGGACGACGAGCGCGGCCGCCTGATTCGACATCGGCTGCGTGAGCGCGACCGTGAGCGCGAAGAAGCCCGCGAGGACGGCCAGTCCCCCGTACGACTGAAAGTTGCTGACGATCATGTCGGCGAGGTACTGGTCGGCCTTCGTCTTCTCCATCGCCGTGCCGAAACTGATCATCCCCGCGATGAGGACGATGAGGCGCCAGTCGATGAGTTCGTAGACCTCGTGCAGCAGCACGGCGCGCGAGGCCAGCAGGATGAGCACGCCGAAGAGCACCGCGATGGCGAGCGGCGCCTGCGGCAGGTGCAAGACCGAGAAGGTGAGGAAGACGACGAAGGCCGCGACCGCCCACCAGCGTTTGCCCGCGCGCTCGCGCTGACCCGACAGTCCCTCTTCGAGCATGAGGACGTGGCCGTCCGACGTGAGCCGCTCGATGCTCTCCTTCGTCCCCTGCACGAGCAGCACGTCGCCGAAGCGGAGCGCGAGGGTCGAGAGCTTCGTGAGTAGCGCCATCCCGTGGCGGTTGATAGCGAGCACGCTCATGTCGTAGCGGTCGCGGAAGCTGAGGCTGCGCAGCGTGCGCCCGTTCATCTCCGAGCCGCGCAAGACCATCACCTCGAAGAGCCCCACGCCGCCCGATTCGAGGTCGTGGGATTGCAGCTCGAAGTCGGGACGTATCTCGATGCCGGCCTCGTCCTTGACGCGCAGGATGTCGTCCATCCGCCCCTGCACGAGCAGCAGGTCGCCCTCCTGCAAGACCTCTTCGCCGCGCGGCGGCAGACGCCCCTGCGTCCCGCGGAGGATGCCGATGACCGTCAGGTCGAGCATCTCCGAGAGGTTCCCCTCCTCCAAAGTCTTTCCCGCGAGCGGCGAGCCTTTGACGATGACGACCTCCGAGATGTACTGGCGCATCCCGTACTGCTCGACCAGAGAGTCGGCCGAGCTGCGCGCGGGCAGAAGCCTCAGGCCCAGCAGCAGCATGTAGAGCATGCCGACGACGACGATGCCGATGCCGACCGGCGTCAGCTCAAACATCGTGAAGGGCGCGAGCGCCTGCGGGCTGATCTTGAAGTGCTGCAAAAGCTCCTGGTTCTGCCCGAGCTTGGCGAGCGCGCCGGAGACGGCGAGGTTCGTCGAGGTGCCGATGAGCGTGCAGGTGCCGCCGAGGATGGCGCCGAAGGCGAGCGGCATCAGAAGCTTCGACGGCTGGACGCGCGCGCGTTGCGCAATGCCTAAGACGACGGGGACGAACATCGCCGTCGTCGTCGTGTTCTTCATCACGGAGGCGCAGCCGGCGGCCGTGAACATGATGAGGGCGGTGAGCTTAAACTCGTTGCCGCCCGCGATGCGGTGCAGACGGCGGCCGACGACATCGACCACGCCCGTCTTCACAAGGCCGCCGGTCAGGACGAAGAGGCCCGCGATGGTGATGACGATGTCGTTGCCGAAGCCCGCGAACGCCTCCGAGACGTTGAGCGTCCCCGTCAACACCAGCCCGATGACGAGGAGAAGGGTGACGACATCAATCGGTATCTTCTCGGTCGCAAACAGCACGAGCGCGATGAGAAGGATGACGAGGACTGTGGCGATGGGCTGTGTCATGTGTCCCTTCTGCTATAATCCGGCTACGGCCCGACAACTTGTCGAAACTGTGGTTTTTGCTTCGCGCGTGGGCGCAATTCTATATTGCCGAACGCGGAACTTTGCAAGGGGACGTGACTCTATGGGCGGGAAGCGTGTGCTGGTAATCGAGGATCAGGAAGACCTCGCAGCGCTCTACGAGCAGGCGCTCTCGAAGGAGGGCTACGAGGTCTCGAAGGCTTACACGGGCGAGGAGGGCGTCGCGCTCTTCGAGGACAACGGGGCGGACGCAGTCGTCTTGGACATGACGCTCCCGGAGATGCACGGCCTCCAGGCGCTCCAGACGATTCGCAACCTCAACGTCAACGTTCCCGTCGTCGTCGTCACCGGCGAGACGAGCGCCGAGACGCGTCAACAGTGTGAACGCCTCGGCGTCCAGCAGTACCTCTCGAAGCCCGCCGAGTACCGCGACATCATGGACGCGCTCAAGCGCGCGCTCTCCGACCCGAAGACCACGACCGAAGAGTATCAGGTCGTCACGCTCCGCCTCCCCACGCGCATCGTCCGCTGCCTCATGGGACTCGACGAGAACATCGAGCGCGCCGTCGAGCTGATCTGCGAGGAGAAGTTCAAGAGTTAAGGTCAGCGAGACGTTGTTACGCCACTCCGCAGCGTTACTCTTTTACTCGAATAGCTTTCGTTCGACGCCGGCCGCGGCGCGTTTGGTCGAGCCCTTCGCGGACTTCTGTTGCGAAGGGTGTTGCGCGAGGTGTTCGGCGTTGAGGCCGAGTTCTTTGAGCAGGCCGGCGAACTTTTTGGCGCCGTGCATGGTGATGATTCGCTGTGCGCCGGACTCGCGGGCGAGGCGGACGAGGTCGTCATAGTCGGCGTGGTCGGAGAGCGGCAGGACGAGGTCTACGTCCTTATACATGTAGGGCGCGCTCTTGCTCACGGCCCAGCCCGTTAGCATGATGAGGTAGCGGCGCGGGATGTTGAGAATCATCGGCTGGCGGCGGGTGCCCGGCGGGGTGATGAGCACGCGCCCCGCAACGTTCCCGCGTTCATAACGTTCGTACGCGCCCGAGAACTCCACGCCGCACTCGCGGTAAATCTCCGAGACGTTGTAAACGGCCCCGTGCAGCGTCACGCGATAACCGCGCCTTAAGAGAAGCTCAAGCGCCTCCTGACTCTTCCCCAAAGCGTAGGCCAGCACGACGGGCACGGCGTCGTCTGAAAGAGCGCGGTCGCAGGCGGCGTAGAGGCGGTCGTAGGTCGCCACGTCTGGCGGGAAGCGGTACTGCGGGTCGCCGAAGGTCGATTCCATGACGAGCGTGTCGCAGGGGACGACGACTGCCTGCTCGGCCGCGACGTTCGGCCGCAGCTTGATGTCGCCCGTGTAGACGAGCCGCTCGCCGCCCGATTCGACGAGTATCTGCGCGGAGCCGAGACAGTGGCCGGCCGGGTACATCGTCAACGCGTAGCGGCCGTAGTCGCGCCGCTCGCCGTAGCGCAAAGCCTCGACTTCGGCCTCGCCGCGGCGGTGCCGGAAGAGGCGTGCCGTCTCGGGCGTGGCGACGATGGCACGGTGCTCGGCGATGTGGTCGGAGTGTGCGTGCGAGATGACGCAGCGCTCGCGCGGGCCGTCGGCGTCGAACCACAGATCGAGGTCGGGCAGATAGAGCCCGTCTCTGTACTCGACTCTCAGCAAGGCTTAAGTCCCCCTCGCTCTCCGGGCGCGTCGGCTTGCCGCGCGCCCCGGTCTCGTCTATGTTTTCGGGAGTAGTCTTAAAAGGATTATAACCGAATGAGCGAAGAAGTCGCGAAGCAGAGCCCCGAAGGGGTCAAAGTCGCAGAGGCACAGGCTTCGCCGCAGCGGCAGCGCGAGACGCATCGACTGCGGCGCGCACAGTACGTCTACGCCGCGGGGCTCTCGGCCTTCGCCGTGCTGGCCGCGCTGGCAAAGGTCAACGCCTATTTCTCTTGGGACTTGCGCGTCGCGAGCGCGGTGCAGTCGATCTCGCTGCCGGGCATGGAGGAGGCGATGCGCGTCGTCTCACTCGCGGGCAACGGCGCGACCTCCTGGGTGCTCGTCGTCATCGCGTTCACCATCTTCTTCGCGTTCAGGCGACGCTCGGAGGCGTTCGGGTTACTGCTGAGCGCGGCGGGCGGCTCGGCGCTCAACCGTCTGTTCAAGTACCTCGTCGCGCGCCCGCGGCCGACGCTTGAGCACGTCCGCGTGAGTGGCGAGTGGGCGTACGAGAGTTTTCCTTCGGGACACGTCACCTTCTACGTCTGCTTCTTCGGCTTCCTCTTCTTCGTCGCCTACGCGCTGCTGCCGAAGGGCTCGAACGTGCGCAGGGTCGCGTGCGTGCTGGCCGCGCTGCCCGTGCTGCTCATCGGCCTCTCGCGCGTCTACCTCGGCGCACACTGGCCGAGCGACACCCTCGGCGCGTATCTCTTCGGCGGCCTCTGGCTCGCGTTCTCGCTCGACCTCTACCGGCGCTGGAAGCGCCGCGCCACCTTCCACACGAAGGAGGAAGTCAAGGAGGAGGTGATAAGTGATAAGTGATGAGTGATAAGAAAGAAGAGTGGGCCTTGTCTTCTCTTATCACTTATCACTCGTCACTCATCACTTTTTAAAAAGGATGCACATGCTGGCCGTGGTCGTCGGCGTCTTGGTGGTCGTCGTCATCCTGTGGGACACGTTCGAGACCATCGTGCTGCCCCGCCGCGTGGCGCGCCGGCTGCGGCTGACGCGCATTTTTTACGTGGGGACGTGGGCGCCGGTGGCGGGGCTCGCGCGGCGCGTGCCGCCGGGGAAGAAGCGCGACCGCTATCTCGCGTTCTACGGGCCGCTCTCTCTGCTCCTGCTCCTGCTGGTGTGGGCCTTCGGGCTGCTTCTCGCCTTCGGGCTGTTGCAGTGGGGACTGGGGACGCTGCTCCACGTGCCGGAGGACGGGGCGCACGGTCTCTGGACTTACGTCTACATGAGCGGCGTCATCATCTTCACGCTCGGCTTCGGCGACGTGTTCCCGCTCGACACCGCGGGGCGCTTCCTCGCGGTGGTCGAGGCCGGCACGGGCTTCGGTTTTCTCGCGGCCGTCATCGGCTATCTGCCCGTGCTCTACCAATCGTTCTCGCGGCGCGAGGTCAGCATCTCGATGCTCGACGCGCGCGCGGGCACGCCGCCGACGGCCGTCGAGCTGCTGCGCCGCCACGCAGAGGCCGGCCACCTCGAAGGCGTCGGCGAGCTACTTAAAGACTGGGAGCACTGGGCCGCGGATTTGATGGAGAGCCACCTCTCCTATCCCGTGCTCTGTTACTACCGCTCGCAGCACGACAACCAGTCGTGGCTCGCCTCGCTCGTCTGCGTGCTCGACACGTGCGCGCTCGTGATGGTGGGCGTGGACGGCGCGCACGAGTGGCAGGCGCGTCTCACCTTCGCGATGGCGCGCCACGCGCTCGTTGACATCTCGCAGATTTTCGGCACGCGCCCCGTCGCCTTCGAGCGCGAGCGGATGACGGACGAGGAGCTGGCCTCTCTGCGCTCGGCACTGCGTGAATGGGGACTGCAACTGCGCGCGGGGGCGGACGCCGACGACCGCCTGCGCTCGCTGCGCAGACTCTACGAGCCCTACGCCAACGGGCTCTCGTGCCACCTGCTCATCCCGCTCCCGCCGTGGCTCCCCGCACACGCACGCGCCGATAACTGGCAGACCAGCGCCTACGACCGCCGCGCCCAGACCGCCGCCGCAGTCGTCGAAGAAGAGCATCGTTGAGAGTAGACAGTAGGCAGATGGCAGTAGGCAGTTAAGGCAAAATCCTTCTTAAAATAATCTGCCTCAACGAATCGGGGGGGGCGGGTTGATAAGTTCGCCGCCCCCGATTGTTATCTCTTCCTGCTAACTGCCTACTGTCTACTGCCTTCTGCCTACTTCTTCAAATAGACTTCGGCGGCGACGACGCCGTCGATGACGATCTGTGTTTCGGGCTTGAAGTCGGCGCGGACGCGCTCCATCTCTGCTTGGTTCTCGAAGTAGGTGCGGCCGCGTTGGAGGATGACGTAGAGGGGGCCGGGCTCGTTCGTCACGTCGAACCGCGGGTCGGAGATGACCTGTGAGCGCAGGTCTTCGCGGCCGAAGCGCGCGAGGTAGTGTTGCACGACGCCCGGCGTCTCGTGCGCGAGCGTGGCGCCGGGGGGCGCGTGGTCTGCGACGTACTTGATGGCTTCGCGCAGGCCGTCGTCGTAGAGTTCGTCGTGCGGGAAGTAGTAGCCGGCGGGGCGCGGGGCGAGCGCGTTCGTGTAGAGCGCGTAGTGCGGCGCCGCCCGTGCGGCCCCCCACGCCGGCACGCCGACGAAGAGCGCAAGTGAGGCCGCGCTCACCCAAGCGGCGAGCCCGGAACGACGGCCCGCCTTCAACCACTCCACTAGCCAACGCGTCAACGCCACCACGCCGACCGCCGCCGTCATGTAGACGAAGGGCATCAAGCTTAGTGTGTAGCGCAGCCACTTCGCGCCCATCAGCGAGTAGGGCACGAGCCAAAAGAGGAGCATGAAGAGGAGGAAGGCCGCTCCGGGCTCGCGCCGCCCGCGCCAGAGCGCGACGAGCCCTGCCACCAACGCGAAGAGAACGAGCGGCGGCGTCTTCGTCACAAGGTAGAGCAGGTAGAAGTAGACGGGCGTCGCGCCGAAAGGCGCCTTCGAGACGACGTTGTGGTAGAGCGTCTCGCCCATCAGGTAGCCGTGATGCGTTAAGAGCTGCTCGCTCGAATAGGCCGACAGATACGCCCACGTCTTCGGCGAGAGCACGGCCGGGTTGACCAGCATGAACGTCGCGAAGATGACGACGTAGAAGACGAAGGGCGTGTTGCCGCGCGGCTCGCCGGGCTTGCGCAGGCGCACATGAAAGAGATAGTGATAGAGCATGTTCAGCCCGAAGTAGTGCGGGAAGTACTTCGACGCGAACATCAGCCCCCACGCGACACCGCTCAGGATGTAGCTCCTCTTTTTAGTCTTCGGCTCGAACCCGCTCGCACGCTTCGCGCGGATGTAGAAGTAGAGCGCGAAGAGCATGAAGAAGACGAGCAGCGTGTCCTCCTTCGCCACGCGGTTGTAGGTGATGGCGCCGACGCCCGTCGCCCACAGCGCCGCGGCGACAAGCCCCGTGCGCCGCCCGAAGAAGGCGGTCGTCAAAAGGAAGATGGGGAAGACGGTGAGCGTGCCGAAGAGGATGTTGGGGAGGCGGACGGCGGCCTCGTCGCCGATGTCGAGCCGGCGGAGACGGCCGCCCTCCGCGGCGCGTGCGTTCCAAGCGTCGGCCGCGCGGACGGAGATGTAGATGAGCGCCTTCATCAACATCGGGTGCTCGGCGTTCTCCGTGAAGTCGCCGCGGTCGTAGGCGCGCACCGCTTCGAGCTTGTTGATCTCGTCCTCGGCCAGCCCGATCTGACCGACGCCGCTCACGCGCAAAGCAAACCCGACCGCCGCCAACAGCAACAGCACCACGACGGCGTAGCGCTCCAAATCTCCGCCCAGCCCGTGCGCACGCGCCGCCGCCGTTGAAGTACGTGCGCCCTCGGAATCAAGCTCTATCAGTCTTGACAAGAAGTACCCTCTGCACGGCGTTGGCGAGAACTCAGGACTCTATGACGGCGCCGGGGCGTGCCTTCTCGCCCATCGCGGCGGCCTGCGCGCGCTCGGCCTCGGCGGCGACGCCGCGCAAAGAGAGGCCGCGCGCCAGCAGGAGCACGACGCCGGCCGCCATCCAGAAGAGCATGCGCGCCTTGCGCACGATGGCGAGCGTGACGCCCGCCGCCATCCCGAAGGCGAGCACTTGGGCGAGGCGTCCCGTCCCCAGCTCGTCGATGCCCGCGCGCAGGGGGACGAACTTGAAGACGACCGTGATGATGCGGTTGACCGACTCGAAGAGGAAGGCCGAGAGCGCGGTCGGCTGCGCACCGTTAATCAGCCAGATGGTCAGGTAGCCCTCGGCCACACCGAGGAGGTGAAAGAGCCCCTCACACAGAAGTATGCCGGGGAAGCGCCGCTGGTTGCGCGAGTAGAAACCGTAGATGCGCTCCTCGAACGAGCCCACGCGCGCGAGCCTGCGCTCAAGCGCCTTGCGTCCCAACCCACGCGCCGCCGTCCAACGCAGCGTCGCGCTCAAAAACCTCCACTCGCGCCGGACGGCGTAAGCACCGAAGGCGATGAAGACGACCGCGCTCGCGATGATGCCGTAGCTCGAATAGCGCAAGACCTTCGGCAGGTGAAAGGAGAGCAGGAGCGCCGCCGCGCCCGAGAGGATGAAGAGCGCGACCGAGAGCATGTAGAAGATGTTCTCGACGGCGATGGCCGAGAAGGTTGCGGCGAAGGGGACGCCGCGACGGGAAGCCATCGCGGCCTTCGTCGGCTCGCTGACGACGATGCCGAGCGGCACGACGTTGCCGGCCGCGTCGCCGATGAGATACGCCTTGAAGGCTTCCACGAAGCCGAGCCGGTGCGGCTCCTCGAAACAGAGCGTCCACGCGCGCACGCGCACGGCGAACCGCAGCCCTGCGAGCAGGAGGATGGGCGCGAACCACCACCCGATCTGCGTGATGTTCGACCAGACCTCGGCCGGGCCCGCGCGCCAGATGAAGTACGCAAAGAGCACGAGCCCCGCGAGCGCGAAGACTACACCAGCGGGCGCAAGCCTCCGGCGCGCGCCCTCCGCTTTCGACTTCTCTTCCATCACATTTAAGCTGACGCCCGCCTCGCCGCCTACGGTTTGACGGGTCACTGCAAGATACGCCACAAACCTCCCCGGCCCCAAACGCCGGGACACACACGCTAACTAAAACCGTGCCACGCCGCGCAGGCCGCCCTTTGCCCGCACGCGTGCCGCGCTGCGAACGCCCCGCCGCTGGATTTTTCCTACCGGCGAAAGACGAATCCTGCGCCCCATCTGAACCCTGCCGCGTCGGCGGCGCGTGACCATAATTTTTTTCTAAAAAACATGACCTTTCCCGCGGCATGAGCGTCTTATGTTAAGTTGGAATGAGCGCGCTGTGGGCGCTTGACGTTTGAGAGAGTGTTGCCCGTTTCACTTCACAAGGGGTTTACAAACTGAAGCCGCGGCTGCCGGCGTTTCTATTTAAGCCCTCGAAGCTCGTTTGACAGGAGAATGTCCGTCTTGAATTACAGAGACGCCGCCCGCCTCACGCTGGCATGTGTCCTCGTCTGCCTCTTCTCGGCACTGGCCGCGGGCTCCCCTGCCCCCGCCGCCCGGGGCGCTTCCCAGACCTTCAACCTTGCGGACTTCGGCGCCGTCGGCGACGGCCAGACCGACGACGGGCCGGCCTTGCAGGCCGCGCTCGACGCGGTCGTCGCGGCGGGCGGCGGGACGCTGTTCGTGCCCGCGGGGCGCTACGCCATCGTCACCCCCGTGCAGGAGGTCGCCCCCGCACCCGGCTTCTCGCTCGAAATTCGCGGCGTCGAGTCGGCAACGCCCATCGCGCCCCCGACCGCGGGCGGCGACGCGCTGACACGCGGGCTCAACCTCGCCTCGGAGTTCGCGCCCCGGACGGGCGAAGAGGGGGTCGCCCTCGCGCTCTGGAACTTCCAGAGCCTCCTCGTCAAGGACATCGCCTTCGTCGGCACGCCCGACGCCTCCACCGACGCGAAGGTCACGCTCTCCATCGGCAGCATCGACGACGCCGTCATCCAACACTGCGAGTTCTACGGACTCATTAGCCTTGTGCCGGGCGGCTCCATCATTCAGGCGATGTACAGCCACCTCTCGATTCGCGAGACGGCGTTCCTCGGCTGCACGGCGAACAGCGGCCTCTACACGCCGGTCGTCCAGAACTGGGAGTGGAAGGGCATCACGATTGAGGACACCATCTTCGCCGACTACGGGCAGCGTGCGGAGTTGTACGGCAAGACGGGCTACGGCTCGCCGCTCTGCTGGATCAACGTCGGCCACGCCTCGGCGCCGACGCCCGACTCGCCGCGGCGCGAGGTCGTGCTGCGCCGCCTCTTCCTCGACGAGGGCGGTTGGCAGGGCATCGTCGTCCAGCCCGCGCGCTACCAGAACCCGACCGTCCCCATCGACCTCTTCTACGCCACCGGCCTCTACGTCAACGTCTCGAACTTCTTTACGACGGGCATCTACCTCTCCAGCGTGCGGCAGGTGTTGATCGAAGACTCGCTCTTCACATGGAGCCACCAGTCCGACACCGCCATCGACATCCTCGACGCGCAGGACGCCATCCTCGACCGCGTCCGCACGTCGGCGTCCGCGACCCGCCTCAGGGCCCAGTACTTGACCAATCGACTTACCGTCATCGACTCGATCTACGAGGAGTTGGCGTCGGCCGCGCCGCAGACCATCGTGCTCCACCCCGCGACGCCCGACGACGACCCCGTGCGCTACGTCCGCGCGCAGTTCGAGTCGGTGCTCGGGCACGAGCCCGACGCGGCGGCGCACTACTACTGGTCGCGCAAGATTCTCGACTGCGGCGAGGACGCCGCCTGCATCGCGGCGCAGCGCGGCGAGCTTGCCGCCTACCTCGCCGCGAATCCCGCGCCCACGTTCGCCGTCAATGGACAGGCGACCGACGAGAACGGCCAGCCGATTGCGGGCGTCAAGGTCACGCTCTCGGGCACGCACTCTTCGACGACGACAGAGACGACGACCGGCGCCGACGGCAGCTACGGCTTCGCACGCCTGCCGACGAGCGGCGCTTACACCGTCACGGCCTCGAAGCGCCACTACGCTTTCACGACGCCCACGCGCTCCGTCGTCACGCCCGCGCTCGCGCAGGTCATCGACTTCGGCGCGACGCTCGACCGCTACGCCATCGGCGGACGGCTCCTCGACGAGCGGGGCCGCGCCATTGAGGGCGCGACCTTAACGCTCTCGGGCGCGCGGGAAGCGGCGGCCACTTCGGACGCGAACGGCGACTACTCTTTCGACGCGCTCGCGGCCGGCGAAGACTACACCGTCAACGCTTCGAGCCCGCGCCACTCGTTCGCCAACTCTTCGCACACCTTCACAGACCTCGACGCGAACCAGACGGCCAACTTCAACGGCACGTCGCTCTTCTACACAATCAATGGGCAGGTCTTAGACGCCGCGAACAAGCCCGTGCCCGGACTCTCCATCACGCTCTCGGGCACGCAGACCGGCACGACGACGACCGATGCGGGCGGCAACTTCGTCTTCGCAGAACTGCCGCGCGGCGGCAGCTACACGGTCACGACGCCGGAGCTTTTTGGTTACCTGTTCACCCCGGCCTCGAAGGTCTTCGGCAATCTGGCGGCCGACCAGTCGCTCGTCTTCGTCGCCGTCCCGGCCAACTACAAGCTCTCGGGGCGCGTCACCTCGGGCGGCTCGGGTCTCGCGGGCGTCACGCTCACGCTCACGGGCTCGAAGCTCGCCACCGCCATCACCGACGCGAACGGCGCCTACGCCTTCAACGTTCCCGTCCACGGCGACTACATCGTCGATCCCTCGAAGACGCACTACACGTTCGACCGCGCGGGCGCGACCTTCGACGGCGTCACCTCCGACCAGACGGCCGACTTCGTCGCGACCCTCGACCGGCACCGCATCGGCGGCAGCATCGAGCGGCCGACGGGCGCCGCCTTGGCCGGTGTGACCGTGACGCTCTCGGGCGCGCAGACGGCCACGACGACCACGGACGCGCAGGGCCGCTACAGCTTCGCGAACCTGCCCGCCGGCGCCGCCTACACCGTCACGCCCTCGAAGCTTGGCTACGACTTCGCCCCCGCGTCGAAGAGTTTTACAGACCTCGGCGCAGACGAGACGGCCGACTTCTCCGTCACGCCCTCGAACCTCGCGCTCTCGGGGCGCGTCACGTCGGACGGCGCCGCGCTGGCCGGCGTCACCCTCACACTCTCTGGCTCGCAGACAGCCACGACGACGACCGACGCGCAAGGCAACTACTCCTTCAACATCACATCCGAGGGCAGCTACACCGCCACGCCCTCGAAGACAAACTACACGTTCGCGCCGCCGTCGCTGACC
>JBJMGQ010000460.1:0-15566 GCA_045807845.1 Pyrinomonadaceae bacterium
GCTCCGCGCCCTCGACCAGTAACTAAAGGGCTGAAGGATGAAGGATGAAGAGATGACTGTCTGACCATCATCCATCAGCTTTTCCGGTCGTCAGCTCAACTGAATAAGCTAGTGACGATGAACCTCCGAGCAGAGCAGAGGAAGCAGGCGCGGCTCATCGCGGCACTACTCGTCGCGGTCGTCGCGCTGCTTCTCTTCCCTGCGGGCACGTCGGCGCAGGCCAAGAAGCCGATCACGCGCGAGGGGCTCGTCAAGGCCGTCCGCATCAACGGTCTCTCGACGACCGAGCTGGTGCAGCAGGTGCAGTCGCGCGGCGTCTCCTTCCAGATGACGCCCGACGCGGAGGCCGAGCTACGCACGGCCGGTGCGCGCCCCGAGGTCATCGCCGCCGCGCGCTCGAACTACCGGCCGGTCGTGGTCGTCGCGAGTAGAGGCGGGAAAAGGCCGCCCGCCGGCACGTCGCGTCCACCCGCCCGCGGCGGGCCGGACTATGACGACCTGACCGATCAGGCCACGGCTGCCTACGACATGCGGGATGCGTCGCGCGCCACGCAGCTTCTGCAACAGGCGATCCAGTTGAACCCGCAACAGCCGCGCGCCTACCAGCTCCTCGGCTTCACGCAGCTCTACCTTCAGAGCAACATCGCGGAGGCCGAGAGGAACATGCGCAAGGCGATAGAGCTGGGCGGCTCGGCCGCCTTCCGCGTCTTCCACGACCACGTCAACGGCACGTTCAAAGAGACCTGCGCGGGGACGCTCTTCGTCACCAGAACGAACATCACTTTCAAGGCCGACGACGGCCGCGACACCTTCGAGGCCGCGGACAATCTCATCAAGGAGATTAAGACCAACAAGGTCTCCGGCGGCGCCTTCGGGATGCTGCTCGGGAGCAAGAACCTCGGTGCCTTCCACATCAAGGTCAGGTTCGGCAGCGACAGCAAGAACTACAACTTCGCCCCGCTCACGAACAAGAAGGCCGAGTCCGAGCTGATCATCTCGCTCGTCAACGCCTTCGGCGGCGTGCAGGGCTAAGAGGTAATCGCCATGAGAACGCAGAAGATTATGAGAAGCAGCAGAATTTCACTCGTCGCGCTGGCGGCCGTGTGCGCGGCGCTCCTGTGCGCGGGCGCGGCCTCGACGCAGACGGCGAAGAAGCCCATCTCGAAGCAGGGCTTGGTGAACGCCGTCAAGATCAACGGCCTCTCGACGCAGGAACTCGTCGCGCAGATTCAGCGGCGCGGCGTGGACTTTGAGCTGACGGCGGCCGACGAGTCCGACTTGCAGTCGGTCGGCGCGCGCCCCGAGATTATCGAGGCCGCACGCTCGAACTACCGCCCGGCGGCCGTCGCCACGGCGCGCCCGACCCCGGCGAACGTTCCGCCGCGCACGAACACTTCGGGCCCGGCGGCGAACATCCCCGCCGGGCCGCCGCTCTCGAAGAGCGAGATCGTGGCGATGCTGCAAGCCGGCGCGCCTCCGGCGCGCGTCGAGCAGTTCGTCGAGAAGCGCGGCGTCAGCTTTCAGGTCACGCCCGAGATTGCGCACGAGATCACGGCCGCGGGCGGCAACCGCTCGCTCGTCGGCGCCATCACCGAGAAGTCCACGGCCGAGACCGCTTCGAACAACAACGGCGGCGGCGACTCGCCCTTCGGCTCGACCTCCAACACGGCTGCGAACAACGCGCCCGACTACGACGACTTGATCGACCGCGCCAGCTCGGCCGTCGCCTCGCAGGACTTCAACGGCGCCATGCGCTTCGCGCAGCAGGCCGCGCAGCTCGACCCGCAGCAGCCGACGGCGCACTCCATCCTCGGCACCATCGCGCTCTACTACAGCCAGAACATCTCGACCGCCGAGCAGGAGATGCGCGCCGCCATCGAGCGCGGGGGCGCCGCCGCCTTCCACGTCTACCACGACCATAACGGCGGCTTCACCGACTACTGCGAGGGCTCGTTCTTCGTCACCAAGACCGGCGTCAGCTTCAAGGCCAACGACGGCCGCGACACCTTCGAGGCCGTGGACTCGAACATCAAGGAGGCGAAGGTCAACGGCTTCGTCGGCTCGGAGTACGGCGCCTTCCACATCAAGCCGGTGCAGAAGATCAACGGCCGCGACAATTTCAACTTCGCGCCCAACACACGCAGCAAGGCGGAGGCTCAACTCATCGTCCGGCTCATCAGCGGCTACTGAATCTCTTCTTTCCGCGCCGGCCTCGCACGCGCGCGCGTGAATCTTGAGCGATGAAAAAAAACAAGACCTTCAAGGCGGCCGGCCTCCTTCTGCTGGCCGCCTTCTTCTTACTGGCGCCGTCGAACGTCTTCCCTTTTCAGAAGACCTCCGAGGCCGACAAGCAGGCGCAGAAGGGCGCTGAGTACCTCTCTAAAAAAGATTGGGGCCGCGCCGTCGAGAGCTTCCAGAAGGCCGTGCGCGCCGACGCGCACCACGTCGAGGCCAACTACGGGCTCGGCGTCGCCTACATGAATCTGCGGAAGACGAGCGAGGCGCTCGCCGCCTTCTCGAACGTCATCGCGGCGCAGCCGAACCCGCGCGCGAAGGACGCCTACGTCCAGACCGGCGTCATACAGTTCGGGCTCGGGCGCTACAAAGAAGCGGCCGACGCGCTCGGGCTCGCCGTCCCGCTCGGAGAGATCGGCACGGCGGGTCACTACTTCCTCGGCAAGTCGTACCAGCAGACCGAGCGCGACGCGGAGGCGCTGGCCTCGCTCCGCAAGGCGACCGGCGACCCGCAGTTCGCGGCGGATGCGAACCTCTCGGTCGGCCTCCTGCTGATGAAGCAGAATCAGGCGCGCGAGGCCGTCGCGCCGCTGGAGCAGGCCGTGCGGCTGGGGGCCCAGCCGACCGCCGTCGCGCAGATGCTCCTCGGCAACGCCTACCTCGCCGTTGACCGTCCCGAAGACGCGCTCACGGCGCTGCGCGCGGCCGACCCCAACCAGTTCTACACGCAGCTCGGGCTCGGCTTCGCGCACCTCTCGCTCAACCACAACGACGAGGCGGTCGCATCCTTTAACGCGGCGCAAAGGCTTCAGCCCACCTCGCCCGAAGCGTTCGTGGGACTGGGCAACGCCTACACGCGCTTGCTGCGCTACCGTGAGGCGGAGGATGCCTACGCGCGCTCGCTCAGCCTGAAGTCCGACAGCGCCGAGGCGCTGATGGGTCAGGCCGTGCTCCACTACAATCAGGGGCAGTACGCGCTGCTCGTCGAGTCGGCGCGGCAGGCCGCACGCTTCGCGCCGCAGAACGCGGCTGCCCAGACGCTTCTGGGCGCGGCGCTCGCCATCACCGGCGATATGGCGGGCGGGCTGCGCGCGACGCGCGAGGCCGTGCGACTTGAGCCCGAGAACTACTGGCCGCACCACGTCCTCGGCTTCATCCTCGTGCGCGACGACAAGCCGAAGGAGGCGCTCGCAGAGGCGCGCACGGCCGCACGCCTCAAGCCGAACTACCCGGAGACGCAGAACCTGCTCGCCTACGTCCTCAATCAACTCGGCCAGCACGCAGAGGCTTTGCAGGCCGCGCAGACGGCGCTTGCAAACAAGCACGAGCCGGCCGACGAGGGCTGGGCGCACTACAACATCGCGACCGCGCAGGAGAAGCTCGGGCGTGCGGAAGAGGCGCGCGCCGCCTACACCGCCGCGATTCGCGCCTACAACCAGCCGGGGCGCACGCTCGACCCCGACGACCTCTATCTGATGGGCAACGCCTACCTGCGGCTTGAGCAAGACCCGGCCGCGGTCAAGGCGTTCCAGCAGGCCGTCAAAGTCCGCCCTGACTTCCCGCAGGCGCGCTACAACCTCGGCGTCGCCTACTTCGCCCTCGGCAACCGCAAGGGCGCGCAGGACGAGTACAACGCCCTGCGCCGCCTCGACCCCGCCCGCGCCGCCAAGCTCCAAGCCATCATCGCCGGGAAGAAGTAGGCAGAAGGCAGATGGCTGTAGGCAGCCGCTCCGCGTTGAGGAGGTTGAGAGATTCAACCATAGTTTCGGCCGCAGGTTTTTCAACTGCCTACTGCCATCTGCCTTCTGCCTTCTGCCGCCTCGCTTAATCCTCACAACCAAAGCTGCTATCATCTGCTGTCACCGCACACACGCCTGCAAGCACCCGTCGCGGCGTACTCGTCCCCGGTGAAGAAAACTGAAGCGCCGCGCGCCCGCGAACCGCGTGCGAGAGTTGTGCGCGGGCGCCGCGCCGGAACAACTTCTACGAACTTTCAGAGATGACGACCAGACAGAAAGCACACATCACTTTCACGCTCAACGGCGAGGAGACCGAAGTCGCCTTCGCGCCGCACAAGACGCTGCTGGAAGTGCTGCGCGAAGACCTCGCCTTGACCGGCACGAAGCACGGCTGCGAGCTGGGCGAGTGCGGCACGTGTGCCGTGCTCGTGGACGGCCGCTCGGTGCTCTCGTGCCTCATGCTCGGCCTCGAAGCGGAAGACCGCCGCGTCGAGACGGTCGAAGGCTTGGCGAACGAGGACGGCCTGCACCCTCTGCAAGAGACCTTCGCCGACACGGGCGCCGCGCAGTGCGGCTACTGCACACCCGGCTTCCTCCTCGTCGCCAAGGAGCTGCTCGCGCAGAACGCGAGTCCTTCACGCGAAGAGATTAAAGAAGCCTTGAGCGGCAACCTCTGCCGCTGCACCGGCTACATCAAAATCTACGAAGCGGTCGAGCTGGCCGCCGCACGTATGCGCGGCGAAGAGGCGGCGCTGCCGCGCGAGAGCGTCTATGGCTACGAATAACGGTCACAAAGGGAACGGCAAAGGGCGCGTTCGTGTAGACGGCGCGAAGTCTAACGGGACAGGGACGAGGCCGGAGGAGTTCACGGTCATCGGCAAACCCTTCCGCAAGGTGGACGCGCGCTCGAAGTGCGTCGGGGCGACGAAGTTCGCCGACGACATCACACTGCCGCGGATGCTCTACTGCAAAATCCTCCGCTCGCACGTCCCGCACGCGCTCATCAAGTCAATCGACTACAGCAAGGCGCTCGCCCTGCCCGGAGTCCATGCCGTCATCACGGGCAAAGACCTTCCCATCCCTTACGGCATCCTGCCCGTGAGTCAGGACGAGACGGCGCTCTGCGTGGACAAGGTGCGCTTCATCGGCGACCCCGTCGCGGCCGTCGCGGCCGTTGACGAAGATACGGCTTTCGACGCGATGAACCTCATCGAGGTCGAGTACGAGCCGCTCGCCACCGTCGCCACCATCGAAGAGGCCGTCGAAACGAGCGAGCCGCGCATACACGACTACGGCGACTACAACAACGTCCACAAGAGCGTCCATCTCGAATTCGGCGACATGGACGAGGGCTTCCAAGCGGCCGACCTCGTGCGCGAAGACACCTTCTTCTACGAGGGCAACACGCACCTCCCGATGGAGCAGCACGCGGCGGTCGCGCACTTCGACGCCGACAACAAGATCACCCTCTGGTCTTCGACGCAGACGCCGCACTACGTCCACCGCGCGCTCGCCAAGACCTTAGCGATGCCCGCCGCGCACATCCGCGTCATCGCCACGCCCAACGGCGGCGGCTTCGGCGGCAAGAGCGACCCCTTCAACCACGAGATTGTCGTCTGCGAGCTTTCGCGCCGTACGCGACGACCCGTCAAGGTCACGCTCACGCGCGAAGAGGTCTTCTACTGCCACCGCGGCCGTCATCCCGTCTTGATGAAGAGCCGCATCGGTGTGAAGCGCGACGGCTCGATCACCGCACTCGACTTTCAATCGTTCCTCGACGGCGGCGCCTACGGCTCCTACGGCGTGGCCTCGACCTTCTACACGGGCGCGTTGCAGACCGTGACCTACGACGTGCCGCGCTATCGCTTCCGCGGCCTGCGCGCCTTCACCAACAAGCCGCCCTGCGGCCCCAAACGCGGGCACGGCACGCCGCAGCCGCGCTTCGCTTTGGAAGTCCAGTTGGACAAGGTCGCCGAAGAGCTGAGCCTCGACCCGGCCGAGATGCGCCTCAAGCATCTCGTCAAGCCCGACACCGTCACGGCCAACTACCTGCGCGTCGGCTCGATGGGACTCGGCGCCTGCATCGAGAAGGTCGTCGCAGGCTCCGACTGGAAGAACAAGTTTAAGAAGCTGCCTGAAGGGCGCGGCTTCGGGCTAGCGTGCAGCTCTTACATCTGCGGCGCGGGGCTGCCCATCTACTGGAACTCCATGCCGCACTCGGGCGTGCAGCTCCGGCTCGACCGGCAGGGCGGCGTCTGCGTCCAGTGCGGCTCGACCGACATCGGGCAGGGGTCGGACTCCGTGCTCGCCTACGTCGTCGCCGAACTCCTCGGCATCGACCCCTTCGACATCCGCGTCGTCACCGCCGACACTGACCTCACGCCCGTTGACCTCGGCAGCTATTCGAGCCGCGTCACTCTCATGACCGGCAACGCCGCCATCCAAGCCGCCGAGCGCGCGCGCGAACTGCTCGCCGCGGCCGTCGCGGAGAAGTTGGGGCTCCCTGTCGATAACCTTGCGTTCGCCGAGCGGCGCGTCTTCGACGTGGAGAACCCGGAGACGGGCGTCACCTTCGCCGAAGCGGTCGTGCTCGCCGAAAGTAAGTTCGGCACCATCGGCACGGTCGGCTCCTACGTCCCGCCGCGCTCGCCGGGTAAGTTCAAGGGCGCGGGCGTCGGCCCCTCGCCCGCCTACAGCTACTCGGCCGCGGTCGCGGAAGTGGAGGTTGACATCGACACCGGTTACGTCAACGTCCCGCGCATCTGGGTCGCGCACGACATCGGCAAGAGCATCAACCCGATGCTCGTCATGGGTCAGGTCGAGGGCTCGATCTACATGGGTCTGGGCGAAGCGCTCATGGAGGAGATGGTCTACCGCGAGAACCGCAACGTCGTCCACAAGTTCCCCTCCCTGCTCGAATACAAGAGCCCGACGACCCTTGAGATGTGCGATGTCTTCACCTACCTCGTCGAGGACGCCGACCCCAACGGCCCTTTCGGCGCCAAAGAGGTAGGGCAAGGCCCGCTCCTCCCCGTCATGCCCGCCATCGCCAACGCCGTCTACGACGCCGTCGGCGTCCGCATCGACGAAGTCCCCATCACTCCCGAGAAAGTCCTCGCGGCCCTCCGCGCCAAACGTCAAGGCAAAGACCCGCGCCACGGCCCCACGCGCACGCCCACACCCACTTGGCCCGACCCGCTCAAAGTGCTCACGCCCTCTGAAGGCGGCGACGGCAAAGAGATGCCCCGCGTGGCCGTGCATTCGTGAATTTAGTAAGGGCCGGGAATGAGATTACCCAACGCCGAGCGAGCCACCGTTGACGTTACGAAGCTACGTGATTACAGCCTTAATCCGGCACATGATAAAGGCAAGCACAAGGCACGCGTTTTCGCCGCGGCGATGGGCTTCACCCTTGCCGATGCCGAGCGGCTGCGCGGCATGGTTCTCGCCGCAATCTCAACACACGAAGCGACGCGCGGGGCGACGGATGAACATGGCACGCGCTATAGGGTAGACTTTAAAGCGCAGGGCTTGCGCGGCCCGGTAACGATTCGCACGGCATGGCATATCGATGCGGGTGAGACCATCCCGCGCCTTGTCAGTTGCTATGTGAAGAGGAAGTAAGGCAATGGACGAAATCAAGGTTCTTGACGTGGTGGCCCTGACGGAGCATGTGCCCGAACACGGTTTAAGGCGCGGCGAGGTTGGGACGGTCATTGACCAATGGAAGGACGGCGTGTTTGAAGTCGAATTCAGCAACGACGCCACCGGCGAAGCCTACGCCTTCGCCGCAGTGCCCGCCGAAAAATTGATAAAGCTCTACTTCCGCAAAGACGAGGCGGCATGAAGTGTCCTTCGCCAACTCCTTCGGACTGAGGCGGCGACGGCAAAGAGATGCCCCGCGTGGCCGTGCATTCGTGAGAACAGAAGGATTGAGTTAAGCCTTTATGATGAGACTTCCTAAGTTCGCCTATCTCGTGCCGAAGACGGTGGGCGAGGCGGCGAGGATGATGGGCGAGGCGGGGACTTCGGGGCAGTTCGTCGCGGGGGGGACTGACCTCTACCCGAACATGAAGCGGCGGCAGCAGACGCCGCGCGTGGTCATCTCGGTCGGGCGCCTTGAGGAGTTGCGGCGCATCGAGGGCGATGGGCGCGAGGGGTTGAGGATTGGCGCAGGCGTCAGCTTAACGGAGCTTATCGAGCACCCGGTTGTGAACCGCGACTATCCATCGCTCGCGCGCGCGGCGCGGCTCATCTCGACGCCGACGTTGAGGAACATGGGGACGGTGGGCGGCAACCTCCTGCTCGACACGCGTTGCAACTATTACGATCAGAATTACGAGTGGCGTAAAGGCATCAACTTCTGCCTGAAGAAGGACGGCGACGTGTGCTGGGTCGCGCCGGGGAGCGCGAAGTGCTGGGCCGTGCAGTCTTCAGACCTCGTGCCTTTGATGGTAGCGATTGGCGCGCGGCTACGTCTGATCTCGACGGTGGGCGACCGTCTGGTCGAGGCGCGCGGCTTCTACAACGACGACGGCATCGACTACCTGCACAAGCGCCCCGACGAGTTGCTGGCCGAGATACATCTGCCGCCCGCCGCGGGCTGGCGCGCCGTCTACAAGAAGCTGCGGCGGCGCGGCGCGTTCGACTTCCCCGTGCTCGGCGTCGCCGCGCGCATCGACGGCGACGCCGGTGGGGCGGTCGAGTCGGCGCGCATCGTGCTGGGAGGCATCGCGCCCGCGCCGCTTGAAGTCGAGGCGGCCGGTGCCGCGCTCGTGGGCTCGCCGCTCAATGTTGAGACCATCAGCGCCGCGGCCGAGGCTTGCTACCTGCGCGCGCGCCCGCTCGACAACACCGACCACCTGATGAACTACCGCAAGCAGATGGCCCGCCCCTTCGTCCTCCGCGCCCTGCGGGAATTAGCAGTAGACAGTAGGCAGTAGACAGTAGGCAGTAGACAGTAGGCAGATGGCAGTAGGCTCCGCTCAACGTGCGTTGAAGCTGACTCGCCGATGATTCGACTGCCTATGTTTTTTTTCTACTGCCTACTGTCTACTGCCTACTGTCTACTTTTTCAATGAGTCATATCGCAGCCATTCTACTCGCCGCGGGGCGTTCGCGGCGGATGGGGGCGTTGAAGCCGCTGCTGCCGTTCGGGGGCGTGACGGTCGCCGAGGCTTGCGTGGCGAATCTGCGCGCGGCAGGAGTCGAAGAAGTTGTTGTCGTCGTCGGCCACCGCGGCGCGGATGTGCGTGCTGCGCTCGCCCACTTAGAGTGGTTGCGCTTCGCCGTCAACGAAGTGGCGGGGAGCGAGATGGGCGTGTCGGTGGCACGCGGCGTCGAGGCGTTGTCTGAAGAGGCAGAGGCCGTGCTCGTCGCGCTCGTGGATCAACCGGCGGTGCCGCCCGCGGAGATTGAAGAACTCGTCGAGGCGCGCAGGCGCACCGGCGCGCGGCTCGTCGTGCCGGAGTGGGAGGGGCGCGGCGGTCACCCCTTGCTCGTAGACCTCTCGCTGCGCGAGGAGTTGTTGCGCGTCGTCTCTGAGCGAGGCTTGCGCGCGCTCTTCGACGCGCACCGAGACGAAGTTCGGCGCGTCCCCGCCGGCTCGCCCTACGTCGCGCGCGATATGGACACGTGGGATGACTACGTCGCGCTCCACACGGAGGTCTTCGGCTCGCCGCCGGAAGACAGTAGGCAGTAGGCAGAGGGCAGTAGGCAGTTATGAGCAGAGGGCGGCCCGAAAGAAGCGGAGGCGGTGAGTCGTTAATCTCACCGCCTCCGCTTCTTTGACTGCTTTCTCTGCCTACTGCCCTCTGCCTACTGCCCTCTGCCTACTCCCTCTGCCTACTGCCCCGCGGCCTTCTGCGCGCGGTGGGTGCCTTCGGCGAACTCTTCGAGCATCTTCTCGTTGAAGGCGGGAATGTCGTCGGGCTTGCGGCTGGTGACGAGGCCGTTGTCCACGACGACCTCTTCGTCAACCCACTTCGCACCGGCGTTGACGAGGTCGGTCTTGACCGAGGGCCAAGAGGTCAGCGTGCGTCCTTTGACGACACCGGCCTCGATGAGCGTCCACGGCGCGTGGCAGATGGCCGCGACCGGCTTGCCCGCGTCGAAGAAGGCGCGGACGAACTCGACCGCCGCGGGCTGCATCCGCAACTGGTCGGGGTTGGCGACGCCGCCCGGCAGCAAGAGCGCGTCGAACTCCGCGGCGTCGGCCTCCGCGAGCGGCACGTCCACTTCGTAGAGGTCGCCCAAGTCGAAATGCTGCCAGCCCTGCACCCAGCCCTCCTCGGCCGGCGACACGATTAAAGTCTCCGCGCCCGCCTCGTCGAGCGCCTGCTTCGGCCCTTCAAGCTCCGACTGCTCGAACCCCTCCGCGACGAGAATGGCGACCCTCTTTCCGTTCAGACTCTTCTCCACGACGATCTTCCTCCCTAATGGCTCAAGTTCGATGAGGTCTTGAGTCTAGCGCCGCGGCTTTGCGGTTCACTTGCGGGGATTTCACGAAAAGTTGGCACGGCAGAGAACGGTCACGGCCGGCCGAAACCGTTATAAACTCGGAGACTCTTTACGCCGTGCGGGTGCCCGTCGGAAGGAAGCTGTCGTGTTTTGAATCCAACCATTCGATTTGACCGCACATCAAATGTCCGGCATGATTTCCCGCGCACACTTTGAAGGCGCGGGGACAGAAGGAGATGAAAATGTCATCCAACAAACGGCGTCCGGTCTACGCACTCGCGCTCGCGCTGCTGCTCGTCGCGGTCTCGTGGGTCGCGCCGGCCGCGGGCGCGCAGGCGCCGCTCGACTTCAAGCTGAAGACGACCGACGGCGGCGAGATTACCTCAGAGATGGTGCGCGGCGATGTGGTCGTCCTCGCCTTCGGCTCCAGCCTGCTCGGGCCGCTCTCGAAGCAGCAGGTGCAGGGCGTGCAGGAGTTGGCCGAGCAGTTCGGCGCGCGCGACGTGCGCGTCTACTGGGTCACGACCGACTCGGACAAGCCGCAGGCGAAGACCTACGCGACCAACGAGCAGCTTCAGGCGTTTGCGCACAAGGCGGGGTTGAAGGGGGCCGTGCTGCGCGACCCCGACGGCGCGCTCTTCAAGAAGAGCGGCGCCGACCAACTCCCCGCCGTCGTCATCCTCGACCGCCACGGCGTCGTCTCCGTCCCCACGGTCGGCGGCCACGACCCCAAGCACAGCCTCGTCGAAGTGCTCTCCGACCGCCTCAACAAGATGCTCAACGCGCAGTAAGGGGAGTAGACAGTAGGCAGTAGGAAGTAGGAAGACGAAGCGGCGCGCTTGACCTGAAGGGTAAAACGCGCCGCCTCTCTTTTCTACCGGTTACTGACTACTGTCTACTGTCTACTTGTTCCTGTTCGAACCCGCGCACCAACTCATAGACCAGACGGACGGGCAGGCCGACGACGTTCCAGTAGTCGCCGTCGATGGCTTCGATGAAGAGGGCGGCGCGGCCCTGTATGGCGTAGGCGCCGGCCTTGTCGAGCACGTCGCCGGTCTGGACGTGCCAGTCGATCTCCTCGTCGCTCGTCTCGGCGAAGCGCACGCGCGTGCGCTCAAGCCCGACCGAGACGCGCCCCGTCTCGGCGCGCACCAGCGCCACGCCGGTCAGCACCTCGTGCCAGCGCCCGCTCAAACGACGCAGCATCCGGCGGGCGTCGCCCGCGTCGAGCGGCTTCTCAAGAATCTCTCCGTCAACGAGCACGGTCGTGTCCGCGCCCAGCACCAGCCCGAAGAGGCGCGTGCGCGCGACCGCCTCAGCCTTCTCGCGCGCGAGACGCGTGACGAAATCCTCGGGGCCTTCGCCCGCGAGCCGCGTCTCGTCCACGCCCGCCGGGTGCGTCTCGAAGGGCCACCCGACGGCCGTCAGAATCTCCGACCGGCGCGGGCTCGAAGAGGCAAGGATGAGCGGCGTCGTCCCTGCCAGCCGCGGCACCCCTGCCGCGTGCGCCGCTTGTGACACGCGTTCGTTTTCCATTACACTCCCTGAGAAATTTTAGATTTTTGATTTGCGATTTAATACCACGCGACAGATCGCAAATCAAAAATCGGAAACCAGAAATGGACGATTTATTTCAGTCGCTCCCCAAGCTGCTGCGCGCGGCGGGCGAGAGCGAAGAGGTTCTGGAGGCCGCGAGCTTCGCCGCGTGGCGGCGCGTGGCGGGCGAGGCGCTGCGCGGCTGCGCGGTGCCCTTCCGTCTCTTCAACAAGCGGCTCATCGTCTCGGTGCCCGACACGACTTGGCGCAAGCAGCTCGAAAAGGTGAGCCCGCAGCTCGTCTTCCGGCTCAACTCTCTGCTCGGGCAGGCGGTCGTCACCTACGTCGAGTTCCGCGTAGACCCGCAGAGCATCCGCACGGAGCGCGCGCGGCTCGGCCGCACACAGTACGAGCGGCTCACGCAGGAGGAGGCCGCCCTCGAATGCGCCGCCGAACTCGACGACGCGGCGCACGCCATCCACGACGACGAACTCCGCCGCCGCTTCCTCCTCGCCGCCGGGAGTTGTATGAATAGGAGAAGTAAGCAGTAGGCAGATGGCAGTCGGCAGTTGCTCCGCGTGTCGGACGTTGAAAAATAGATTCAGAGTTCTCGACAGCAGGGCTTTCAACTGCCTACTGCCATCTGCCTACTGCCCACTGACAAACCATGCCTATCACCGAATCGGACATCCAGAAGATCGCGGCGCTGGCGCACCTTGAGATAACGGACGAGGAGGTGCGGACGCTCGCGCCGCAGGTCGCGGCCATCGTCGCCTACGTCGAGCAGTTGAACGAGCTGGACACGAGCGCGGTCGAGCCGGCTACGGGCGGGCTCACCCCCGAGGGCGAGCGCACACAGGCCGTGCGCGAGGACGCCACGCGCCCTTCGCTCGGGCAGGAGCTTGCGCTCGAACAGGCGCCCGAGCCCGCGCACGGCCACTTCCGCGTCCCGAAGGTCATCGCCAGCTCTGAAGAGAAAGAGAATTTTTAAAGTCCCCGCCGCCGTATTCTCAACGACATTATGCCCGCACCTGATAGAACCATCGAACTCATCTCGTCCGAGTTGTCCGCCGCGAAGTCAACGGCGCAAACAATCGTCGCCCGCTCGCTCGACGCGGCCGAACGCCTGAACAAGACGCTCAACGCCTTCCTACAGATCGACCGCGCGGGCGCGCTCCAACGCGCGAAGGGGTTGGATGAAGAGGCGGGCGGGGCTCTGCGCGGTGTGCCTCTGGCCCTCAAGGACAACATCTGCGTGCGCGGGATGCAGGCGACGTGCGGCTCTGCGATCCTCGCGGGCTATCACCCACCTTACGACGCGACGGTGACGGAGCGCCTGCACGCGGCGGGCGCCGTCATCATCGGCAAGACCAACTGTGACGAGTTCGCGATGGGCTCATCAAACGAGAACTCGGCTTACGGCCCTGTGCGCAACCCTTGGGACACGGAGCGTGTGCCGGGTGGTTCGTCGGGCGGCTCGGCGGCGGCCGTGGCGGCGCGCATCGTGCCCGCCGCGCTCGGCTCCGAGACGGGCGGGAGCGTGCGCCAGCCCGCCGCGCTCTGCGGCATCGTCGGGGTGAAGCCGACCTACGGCCGCGTCTCGCGCTACGGTCTGGTAGCCTTCGGCTCGTCGCTCGATCAGGTGAGCGTCTTCGGTTTGACGGTGAAGGATGCCGCGCTCGTGCTGCGCACCATCGCGGGCCGCGACGAGCGCGACGCGACGACCGCGGACGTTGAGGTGCCCGACTACGCCGGGAACTTGGGCGGCGACTTGAAGGGCGCGCGCATCGGCGTGCCCCGCGCTCTGCTCGGCGAGGGTCTGGACGCGGACGTGCGCGCACGCGTCGAGGAGGCCGTCAACGCTTATCGTGAGCTGGGCGCGGAGATCGTCGAGGTCGAGCTGCCGCACGCGAAGTACAGCATCGCCGTCTACTACATCATCGCGACCGCGGAGGCTTCCTCGAACCTCGCGCGCTACGACGGCGTGCGCTACGGCTTCCGCGCGGAAGACCCGAAGGACTTGCGCGAGATGTACAAGCGCACGCGCGAAGAGGGCTTCGGCACAGAGGTCAAGCGCCGCATCATGCTCGGCACCTACGTCCTCTCCTCCGGCTACTACGACGCCTACTATCTCAAAGCACAGAAGGTGCGCACGCTCATCCAGCGCGACTTCCTTAATGCTTTTGAGAAGTGCGACGCGGTGCTCACGCCGACTTCACCGACGCCCGCCTTCCGCCTCGGCGAGAAGACGGACGACCCGCTCTCGATGTATCTCTCGGACATCTACACCTGCATGGCGAACCTCGCGGGCATCCCCGGCATAAGCGTCCCCTGCGGGCTCACGCCCGAGGGTCTGCCCGTCGGCTTCCAACTGATGGGCCCGCACTGGGGCGAAGCGAACATCCTCCGCCTCGCACACGCCTACGAGCAGGCGCACCCGCTCGACGCACGGCCGAGTGTGTCGGCGGAGTGAGCAGTAGGCAGCCGCAGCCGCGCAGAACCATTTTGCAGCCGGGCGGAGTGGAGTTGCAGCCGGGCGGAACCGATTTCCAACGGGCAGAATCGTTGTGCAGCCGGGCGGAGCCGTCCTGCGGCCGGGCGGGGTCGTGCTGCGGCCGGGCGGGGTCGTCCCGCGGCCGGGCGGCCACCCGCCCCCTGCGGGCGGAACGGCTCCCCCCGGCTACAGAACCGTTCTACCCGGGCGGGAGCAGTGTGCAGACGGGCAGAACCATCCTGCCCGCGGGCAGAACCATTCTGCACGCGGGCAGAGTCGTCTAGCAGGCGGCCGGAGCCGCTGCGCCCGGGCGGAAGGAGTGTGCAGCCGGGCAGAATGATTCCGCCCGGCTGCACACTGCTCCCGCCCGGCGGCAGGATGCTTCTGATGCGTGCCGGCGGACGCCCGCGCCGCCGCCCGCTGCTGCATTTCGGCCGTATCCTTTCCGGTTTTCGCGGTAACAATATTCAGCAAGGCGAGTTTTGAAGGAGGGGGCGCAGACTCGGCGCCCCGTCGGATGACGGACGAAAAGCTCCTGCACAAAGCCGGCCGCGGTGACGAGGCCGCATTCCTCGCGCTCTACGAGCGACACCGCGACACGGTCTTCCGCTTCGCCTATCGCATGCTCGGCTCGGCCGCGCTCGCCGAAGAGGTGACGCACGACTGCTTCCTCTCGCTCGTGCGCCGCCCCGGCGCCTTCGACCCCACGCGCGCGGCGCTGCGCACATACCTCTACGCGGCCGTGCGGAACCTCTCGGCCAAGCACCTGCGGCGGCACGGCGGCGAGTTCCCCTTCGAAGACCTCGAAGACGAGCCCGAGACGGAGGAGCGCGAGAGCCCGCTTCGCCGCCTGCTCGACGCCGAGTTGTCCGAAGAGGTGCAGAAGGCCGTCACGGCTCTCCCCGACTTGCAGCGCGAGGTCATCCTGCTCGTCGAGTTCGAGGAGCTTTCGCTTGCAGAGACGGCCGCGGTCGTCGGCGCAGACGTGGGCACCGTCAAGTCGCGCCTGCACCGCGCACGCGGGCGTCTGCGGCGCGCGCTTGCGTTCTACTTTAAAAGTGACCGCGGGGTCGCCTCCGTGGGGAAGGTCGGAAGATGAGTAA
>JBJMGQ010000461.1:0-4910 GCA_045807845.1 Pyrinomonadaceae bacterium
ATCGAGCTTCTGAAGGCGGTGAGAGGATTTGCCAACCGCGCGAATCGTGTTTGAAGCGGGTGGTTCTGACCTACTCTTTCGACGGCTTGAGTCCCGCGAGGATGGTGCGAACTTGCGGAGCGTCCGCGGCGCCGGGGGCGAGGCGGAGGTACTCTTCGAGCTCGACGGCGGCGAGCGCGTCGTCGCCGCGCTCGAAATAGAGCGCGCCGAGATAGCGGTGCGCTAAGGCCGTCGCGGGGCCGCCGAGTTTGACGGCCGCGCGCAGCTCCGCTTCGGCCTCCGCGCCGCGCCTGAGCCGGATGAGCGCGTTGCTGTGATGGACACGCGCCACGTCGCTCGCGCCGTCAAGCGCCACGGCACGCGCGAGCTGCTGTTCGGCCTCCGCGTACTTCTTCTGGCGGATGAGCAGTATCCCGTAGTTGATGCGGAGCACGGGCTCTTCGGGCGCGAGCTTGACGGCGGCGGCGAACGCGTCGGCCGCATCGTCGAGTTGAGAGAGCAACATGAACTGCGCGCCCAGCTCGTTCAAGGCGAGCGGGAACGGCGGGTGAATGTCGAGCGCGGCCTTCAGCTCCTTGACTGCCTGCTTATGATCGCCCGACGCGGAGGCCGCGAGCGCCTTCTCGTAACGTGCGCGCGCCTCGGCGGGCACGGGCGCAGCGCTGACGACGCCCGGCCGCGCAGGGTCGGGCGCGGCGCGCTTCTCCGTGAGGCGAATCTGTACGGTGTAGACCTGCCCCGACTCATCCGACTGGCGCGAGCCCGCGATGATGTCCACGGTCTCGGTCGCCGTCTCGAACTCGCGCCCGCCCTCGACCGTCACCGTATAGGTGCCGGCCGTCAGACGGCGGAAGATAAAGGAGCCGTCGTCGCCCGTGAGCGTCGAGTTATCGCCGCTGCGGATGCTCGACAGACGCACGCGCAGGCGGCGGTCGAGCTTGCGTCCCGAGGGCAGGTAGAGCCGCCCCTGTATCGTGTGTCTGCCGCCCGTCCCGGGGTCGCCGGACTCGATGCCGCTGTCGGTCTGCGCCGACGCCGCCGCGACGCCGCAGACACACGCGAGCAACGCCGCGAGAGACAGGCGGATGAAAGTGTTGCTGCTCATCTCTTCCCTTCCCACCTTCTACATCTCAGAAGCAGCCCGCACATAAAAAGTAGGGGAGCCCCCGCGCTGGGCTCCCCTTGCCAGTGACTTTCGTTGCCCCCGAAAGTCAGAAGATGAACTTGACCGCGAGCTGCACGTTGCGCCGCTCGATGTTGCCCGAGGGGAAGACGCCGCGCCTTGCCGAGATGAAGTTGAAGGTGCTGGCGTCGAGCTGGTTGGGATCGAAGAAGAGGTTCGCGTGGTTGAAGACGTTGAAGGTCTCCAAACGGAGTTGCAGGCTGTACTTCTCCGTGAACCTGATGCGCTTGTAGAGCCCGGCGTCCACGTTCCAGTAGCCGGGGCCGCGGAAGGCGTTGCGCCGCGTCATCGCGTCGGGGAACGGCCCCACGTCCGAGAAGCCGCCGATGGCATTGTTGAAGTCCACGCGCGCCGGCAGGTTGAGATAGACGAAGCTGTTCGGCGTCGTCGCGTCGGCCGCAGGCGGATTGCCCGAGCCCGTGAAGCTCACGGCGCTGGAGGGCACGTAGCGCGGGCAGATGAAGCTCGCGTTGTTGCAGTCGTAGACCGAGAAGGGCAGCCCCGTCCGCGCATTGACGATGCCGGTCAGCGTCCAGCCGCCGAGCAGGTGCTTCGCGAGCTTGCTGTTGGAGTTGTTGAAGAAGGGCACCTCGTAGGCCATGCTCCCGACGAAGCGGTGGCGGATGTCGAAGTCCGCGTAGCCGTAGTCAATCGACGGGTTGAAGGGGTCGAGGATGCCGAGGTTGCCGTTCTGCGCGTTGGCGTCCGAGAAGGTCGAGCTGAGGTTGTCCTTGGCACGACCGATGGTGTAACGCGCGGTGAGCTGCAAGCCCGTGCTGCGGAAGTTGTTGCTTGCGAGCCCGAAGACCAGCGCGTGCGAGTTCGAGAACCCGTTGTTGCCGCGCGAGTTGATGTTGGTGTACTGGCCGTTGAGGCGCGTCGAGGCGCCGCCCGCGGGCGTCGTCGCCGTGCTCCCCAAGTAGACGGGGCCCGTCCCCAGCAGGTTGATGTTCTCGATGGAGTAGAGCGACCGTCCCGCCGAGCCCGAGTACTCGACCGAGGCCACGGTGCCGTGCCCCAGCTCGCGCTCGAAGGCCGCGCTCCAGAAGTGCGCGTAGGCGTTGCGGATGTCCTCGCGGACGTGGCGCAGGCTGGTGCCCGGCAGGCGGAACGTGGTGCCGGTGCCGGCGAGCGGCCCGGCGTTGTTCGGCGAGAGCGGGATGGATGGCACCTCGGCGCCGGCCGTAATCGCGACCACCGCGTAGTTCGGCGGGTTCTGGATGACGTTGAAGGTGACGTTGCCGAAGTTGCGCTCGTAGGCCATGCCGTAGCCGCCGCGCAAGCTGGTGCGGCCGTCGCCCGTCACGTCCCACGCGAAGCCGACGCGCGGCGCGAAGTTGTTCTTGTCGGGGGCCCAGAGGCCGCCGACGGGGCTGTCCTCGGCGATCATCACACGCCCGTTGCGGATGCGCTCCTGCAAGGTGCTGCCCGAGCCGAAATAGAAGTTCGAGTCGAGGCGCGGGTTCTTGTTGTGCTGGACGCCGTAGTACTCGTAGCGCAGGCCGAGGTTGAGCGTCAGGCCGGAGCGGACGCGCCACGAGTCGTTGAAGTAGGTCGCCCACTCGTGGTAGCGGTTGCTGCGGCTGAAGCTCGGGGGCGAGAGCGGCGTGGTCACGAACTCGCCGGGGAAGTGGCCCTGCGGGTCAACCGCGCCCTGGAACCTGAGCAACTGCCCCGCCAGAAGGTTGGCAAGACCCGTGTTGTTCGTCGTGCCGAGGTCGAGCACAGAGTTCTGGAAGGCGCCGAACGAGTTGTTGATCTGGATGTAGACGTACTGGCCGCCGAAGCGGAGCTGGTGGTTGCCGCGCTGTTGGTTGAAGTCCTGATAGACCTGCGTGTTGTTGATGGGGCCGCCCGCCGGGATGGCGCTGCCCTGATTGTACGGCAGGTAGCCGGGGAACGCGACGAGCGTGCCGCCGAACGAGGCCGCCCCGAGCGTCAGGTAGAGGGTCGGGCCGGCGGGCTGTTCGCCGAGTGGCTGGTCGTTGATGACGCGGTTGAAGGCGAGCTTGGTCTGCGAGACGAAGTTCGACGTAAACGAACGGGTCAGCGAGAGCATCGCGTTCTGGTTGAAGCGGTGCTGGCCGGTGCTGAAGCCCTGATAGGGGCTGTTGCTGACGACGCCCGCAAGCAGGTCTTGACTCTCAAGGGCGTAGCGGCCGTAGACCTGCGTCTTGTCGCTCGCGTTCCAGTCGAGGCGCGTGACGGTCTGGTAGCCGTTCTGCGGCTGGCCGCCGCCGAGGTCAACGGGGACGGTGTAGGAGACCTCTTGGAAGACCGGCGTCGAGGCCGGCAGTCCCGCGAAGCCCAGCTCGCCCGCGGTGACCTGTCGGCCGAGGGGAGTGGCGGCGAGCTGGTAGCTGCCGAAGAAGGCGCGCGTGGCCGGGCTCGACGCCGCAATCAGTTGCGAGGTCGGGACGAGCGCGGTGAGCGGGCCGGTGCTGCGTACCCGAATCCATTCGGTGCTGTTGAAGAAGAAGACTTTGTCTTTGACGACGGGGCCGCCAAGCGAGTAGCCGAACTGGTTGCGCGCGAAGACGCCGCGGCGCAGGCCGCGCGCGTTGTTGTCGAACCCGTTCGAGGCGAGGCGCGAGATGCGATTGAACTCGTAGGCGCTCCCCGAAAACGTGTTGGAGCCGGAGCGGGTCGCGACGTTGACGACGCCGCCGGTGGCGCGCCCGTACTCGGCCGAGAAGTTCGAGGTGATGACCCGGAACTCCTGCACCGAGTCGAGCGGGATGTTGTTGCCGACGGTCGCCGTGTAGACGTTGTTGTTGTCGGCGCCGTCCAAGAGGATGTTGGTCGAGGCCGCGCGCTGGCCGTTTAGAGAGACGCCCGCGCCGCGATAGGTGGCGGTGCCCGCCGTGTCGTTCTGCGAGGTCGAGGGGTCGTCGGTCGCGGCGTTGCCCGAGAGCTGGACGAGGTTGTAGGGGTTGCGCGTAATCGTCGGCAGCTCACGAATCTGCTCGCCCGAGACGACGTTCGACAACTCCTGCGTCTGCGTGTTGACCTCGACGCCCGAGCCCGCGACCACGTCCACGGTCACGCCCGTGATGGCGGTCACCGAGAGCTGCGTGTCGAGCGATGCCTTGGCGCCGACCGTGACCTGCACGCGCTGCGTGGACTTGGCGAAGCTCTGCGCCTCGACGCTCACGTCGTAGAGGCCGGGCTGAAGGTTTGTGACCGTGTAGGCGCCCTCCGCGTCGGAGGTCGCGGCGCGCTCGGCGCCGGTCTCGACCGACTTGACGGAGACGGCCGCGCCGGGCACGACCGCGCCGTTCGGGTCGGTGACCCGCCCCGTGATCTGCCCGGTCTCAAGCTGCGCGAAGGCCGTCGCCGAGAGCGCGACGAGCAGCGCGGCGAAAACCATGACCTTGAATTTTATCCTTGCCATATCGACTCCTTACGCGTTGGGTTCGACTCCGCCGGGTGCGGCCGTGACCCGTCGTGTCGTCAACCGTCCGGGGCATGTCGGCTCCGGCTCATCCGTGTGAAGCTTCGTCGGCGCCGAACAGTCTGGGGAGAGTTCCGGCCGCACCGAGACACGGGCAACGGTCGTGCCGCTGCACCGACGCGGGCGCGTAAGTGGTGAAGGGTCGTGAGGTTAAGACGCCATGCGTTCGAGTGAGGCCCGAACGAACTTGGCGTTTATGGATGCCGCTTTCTTATTCAATAACATTTATTGAATGAGCTTCAAGAAATTGAAGGCGTGGCGGCGTGAGATGAG
>JBJMGQ010000462.1:0-16509 GCA_045807845.1 Pyrinomonadaceae bacterium
CGATAGTCTCTGTTGCGTGAGAGCACGCCGAGCCAGAAGTTGAAGCCTTCGGGGTCGGGGTCGCGCCCGAGGTAGCCGAAGAAGTGCGCGCGCACATATGCCTCTTCATACTCGCGCCTGTCATAACTCTCTTCCGAAGCTGTGCGCAGCAACGCGTCTGCGCGCGACACATCCCCGCCCGCGAGCCGCGTCGCGAGCGCTTGCCTATTCTCTAATAGTTGTTGCTCCCACCCTCTCGCGCCGACGTAGAGGCCGCGCCCTAGCTCTTTCAAAGACGTAATGAACTCGTCCCGCGTCGGCGCGCGCCCGCGGTCGGCCTTGAGGATTCGATAGACGAAGAAGCCGACGCGCGGGAACTCTTCGACGAGCGCGAAGGGGTCGCGCCCGATGCGCGCGGCCAGCTCGCGCGGCGCAGGGGATGTTGTCACATCAACGGCGGTCGGACTCACCTGATAGATGACGATGCCGCCGGCTCGATAGACGGCGCGCAGGTTGGCGTCGAAGAAGGAGGCGTCCGCACGCATGTCGCGCCGCTCGGCCTCGCCGAGATAGACGTAATCGACGCCGTAGTGTTTGAGAAGCTCTAAAGCATCAGGCGTGCCCGCGTACATCCGGCGCACGTCCGCCTCGCGCGCGCGAAACTCGTAGCCGTGCCCCCAGAGCCAGTCGGTCGGCCCGCGCACGACCGCACGCCCCGCCAGCGCGAGCATCGGTTGATTGAACGCGGGCGCGGTCAGGAAGAGCGCGTGCGGCGCGGTTCGCTCGCGCACGAAGCGCGCGGCTTCTATGTCCGTCTCTGAGAAGAGCAACGCATTGACGCTGCTCTCCGCGCGCAGTGCCGCGACGCCGGTCGCGACCGAGAGCAGCGCGAGCAGCAGCGCGAGCGGCGCCGCTGCCACTCTCCAACGCCGCGCACGCGCGAGCGAGACGAGCCAGCGCGCAACCAGGACGCTGTTGACGGCGTGCCAGTAGTATGTGAGCTTGCCGTTGTCAAAGACGTTCGGCGAGACGACGACCGTGAGCGCGAAGACGAGCAGCAGCAACGATGCGACGTAGAAACTCTTCCACATGCGCGGCGCCGCCAACCACGCGGGGACGGCCAGCAACAGCGGCACGCCGAAGTTGCGCAGCATGTAGACCGTGAGCGAAGGCGCGTCCGAGCCCATCCACCCCACTTGCAGGCGCACGATCTGACCGACGCCCGCGTGCCGCGCCAACTCGAACAGGTGCGGCGCGGCCAGCAACACCGCCGGCGCCCAGAACCAGAGCCACGCCCGCCGCGGCCTCATCAAGAAGAGAACGACACTCACAAACCCGACCGCTATATAACTGTGCGTGTGAAAGAGCGGCAGCATCCCCGCCAACACGCCCGCTGCGAAAAGCAATCTACTCGCTTGCGCAGACGGATCAGTACCACCCGCCACCGCAGATGGTACTGACCTCTCATGCCAGCGCTGCCACACAATCGCGAAGAGCGTGAGAATCATCAACCCGGTGGGCAAGCCATAACCGGCGGCTCGCTGCGGGAGGAGCGTGTCGGTGACGAGGTTCGTCCAATGAATCCCGCGCGACCAGTCGTTCGCGTAGTTGACCGGGAGCGTGTTCCAGAACTCTGCGAAGCTGCGACCGCTCTTGCGCCAGTCTTCGTAAAGATTCAGGAAACCGAAGCCGCCGTTAAGTAGAAACAGGCACGTCGCCAGCGCGGCCGCACGCGCGCCGCGCGCGAGCCGCAGCGCGAAGCCGTAGAAGATTCCGACGAGCGCGAGCGCCAGCGGCAGAGCCGTCACGAGAAACGCCGCGCGCATCGAGAGCCCCGCCGCCATCAACGCCGCCGCGTGAAAGTCCGGCAGGAACGGGTAGCGCAGCGTCTCGCCCGCCAGCGGCGTGTAGGCCGGCGGAAAGTTCTCGCCGTACGCGAACGACGAGGCCAACGTCGCGTGAAAGCTCAGGTCATACCAAGCGCTCCCGCCCGAATAGACCCCGCCCCGCCCTTCGGCGAACGTGTGCGTCGAGAACAGGCTCCACAACAACGGCGCAAAGAGAATGAGCACCGCCGCGAGCCCGAGGTGTCTACGCTCGACAAGAGTCGATAGCTCGAACGACTTCGGACGAACGCGCCACGCGTCGAACGCGCCACGCGCCGACATGCTCGCAGCCGCCGCCCATACCAGCGCCGTCGCCCACGCCACCACCGCCCACGTCAAACGCCCCTGCCAACGCGCCAACCCGTAAGCCGTCAACCCCCCCAGCATCCACCCCGCCACCGTCCCCCACAACACCACCTCGCACGCCCCCAACACGCCGCGCAACACGCGCCGCGCCAGACACGCGCCGAGCAATGCCGACCCGATGAGAAACAGTGTCGCCAACATGTGGAGGAACAGTGACGAGTGATAAGTGATGAGTGACGAGCAAGCTGTTTTGACTTGTCACTCGTCACTCATCACTTGTCACTTTCTTTCATCGCCTTGTACTCAATCGAATCCCGAAACGCGAGGGCCAGCTTGTCGTAGTCGTTGGTGCGTTCGAGGTTCGAGAGCCAGAAGTTGAAGCCCACGAGGTCGCGGTCGGGCGGGTCGTCGGGGTTGCGGCGGAGGAAGGCGAAGTAGTGCAGGAGGAGGAGTGCGCGGTTGCGCCCGCGCTCTTCGAGCCGCGAGTCTGCGGCCACTTTGAGGAGCGCACCGGCGCGCGTCTCCGCCTGTGAAGTGAGCGCGTTGGCGAGCGCGGCACGCTCCGACGCATCGGCCTCGACGCCCGCATTCTCGTAGAGCCTCTCGACGTAGCGCGCGTCGTCGAGCCCGCCGAAGGCTGCTTGGAAGTCGGCGCGCGTCTCCCATTCGCGCGCGAGCGCGGTGAGGCGCCCGTCGAAGTCGCGCTGTGCCTCCTCCGTGCCCGGGATGAGGCCGCGGCCGAGCGCGCGCGCGTCCTGCATGAACTCCGCGTAGCGCGGCATGCGTCCGCGCGCGACAAGGTGCAGGCGATAGAGAGCGCGGCTCCAGTCCGTGTATTGACCGAGAAGGTTGAGCGAGTCTTCGTCGAGCATCGAGGCCCAGTCGCGCAGCTCAAGCTCCGCGGGCGGCGAGGCTTCGGCGCGCGCGGCGGGCTCGGTCTTGACCACGGCATAGAGGTCGTCGCGATTGTCGAAGCGATTGACGAAGCGCAGGCGCCCTGAAGCGACGGCGCGCGAGAGGAAGGTCGCGTAGTTCGTGCGCCGCTCGGGCACGACGAGGTCGTTCTTGATGACGACGTAAGACGCGGGAATCTCTTCGAGCAGATTGAGGAGGCCGAGTGGAATCGTGCCGCTCGCCGTCCAGCGCTCAATCTGATCCTCCTGCGGCGAGTTGAAGCCCGAGGTGCCGACGATGAGCGGTCGCGCGTGGTCGGCCGAGCGCAGCATGTAGCGATGGTTGAAGTCGGGCCCCGCCGGAAGGATGACGACGCCGCCGCGCATCTCCGTCTCCTTGAGCCTGAGCGTGACGGCGTCCGGATAGACCTCGCCGCGCATGAAGGAGAGCGGCGCTCCGTTCAGCTCCAACAGCAGCAGCGCACAGGCGACGACGTAGATCGTCTGCGTCTTCAAGCGAGGGCGGCGCGTCGTTATCACTTCGGCGAGCCGGCGCACGCCCAAGCCCGCGAGCAGCGCGAGGCCGAGGTAGGCGAACATCGCGCCGCGCGTGGGCACACGCATGCTGCGGAAGACGGGCAAAAGGTCGTAGCAGATGCGATAGAAGAAGAAGTTCCAGCCGAGCGAGTAGAAGAAGCCGACGAGCGTGAGGACGAGGCCGAGCCAGAAGGCGTCGCAGCGGCGCGTGGACGTGAGCGTCTCGACGAAGTTCGCATGGGTCGCGCGCAGCAAGGAAGGGTATGCGAGACAGACGCGCGCCGCGCAGGCCGCGGTCAACAGGGCGAGCGCGCGCTCCGAAGTGACGTAGCCGAAGAGCCCACCGAAGTAGCTCGTCCGGTCGAACCCGACGGCGAGCAGCGAGACGGCGAAGGCGACGAAGATGAACGCGTCGAGCCGCGCGAGCCAACTGCGTCGCCTGTTGTTCGCCGTGACGGCGCGCGCGCTTGAGGGCCGCACGAGCAGCAGCTCTGCGAGTGCAAAGAGCAGCGTGAGCAGGCCGGGGAAGAGCTTGAAACGTGCGCCGCCCTCCATCGTCTCGCCCATCCCGAACCAGAGCTTGTTGCGGTTCTCGACCGAGAGCCAGTGGCGCGGCCACGCCGAGTTGGCCTTCACCTCCTCGATGCTGCGCTTGAAGCCGTAGAGCTTCGAGACGATGTAGTAAGGCAGCATGAACGGCACGAGCCCGAGCGCCGCTAAGGTGAGCGCCGCCGCGCTCCTGCGCCAGAACACGCCGTCGCGCCACAACTCGTAGCGCGTCAGGAGTACCGCGCCGCACAAGGCCAGCGGCACGAGCGCGAAGGCGAAGAACGAGACGCTCGTCAACCCCGTCATGAAGAACGCGAACCCGAGCCACGTCGCGCGTCTCCTCGTGCGACTCCGCGTGAAGAGCACCAGCGCCTCGAACACGAGCGGCAGCCACGGCGAGAACAGATAGACGAGCTGCGACATCAGGTGGAAGCGGAACGGCACGAACGCGAACGCAATGCCTGCGACCCACGCCACGCCCTCCGACCCCGTCAACGTCCGCGCCAGACGGAACGCGGCGTAGCCCGACAGCGCGAAGCCGAGGAAGAGTGCCACGGCATGCACCGTCAAAGGCTTCAACCCGAGCGCGAAGAGTGGGAAGAACGGCAGCGCCAGTCCATAGCAATGCTCGCTGAAGGCCAGCGTGTAGCGCAGCGGATAGAACGTGTTCGAGTGGAAGAGGTGCAGAGGGTCGCGGAAGGTCTGGTGATAGTCCCACCACATGATCCACGTGACGAGGTAAGGGTCGCCCGGGTCAACCACCGCGTCGCGCATCCGCGTCACGTACGGCCACGTCAGACCCGCCGTGAACAGACAGAAGGCGAGCACCACCAGCAGCTCCCGCAACGGCCGCACGCGCCAGAGCGCGCTTGGCATTTTCCAACGCGAAGTGTTAGCTTGACCCATTCTTTATGGTGGTAAGTGATGAGTGATGAGTGATAAGAAGGCTCCGCCTCTCTGTCACCTCTTATCACTCACGACTCATCACTTATCACTTGCCTAAGACCTGATGTCAAGAACACACGCCAAGGAGATTGTGACTCACGCTGAAGCCGCGGCCGGAGCCGGTGGGCGCGGGGTCGCCATCCTCGTCCCCTGCTACAACGAGGAGCCGACCGTGGCGCGCGTCGTCGCGCGCTTCCAAGCGGAGCTGCCCCACGCGCGCGTCTACGTCTTCGACAACAACTCGACCGACCGCACGGCCGAGGAGGCGCAGCGCGCGGGCGCCGAAGTCTTCAACGAGCGGCGGCAGGGCAAGGGCTACGTCGTCCAGTCGATGTTCCGGCAGGTGGATGCGGAGTTCTACGTGATGGTGGACGGCGACGACACCTATCCGGCCGAGGCCGTCCACGCCCTGCTCGCACCCGTAGTCGCGGGCGAGGCCGACATGAGCATCGGCTCGCGCCTGCACGCAGAGTCGCAGAGCCAGTTCAAGCGACGCAATCGTCTGGGCAACCGCCTCGTGCGCTCGACGCTCAACTTCATCTTTCGCGTCGAGCTGACCGACATCCTCTCGGGCTACCGCGCCTTCAGCCGCGAGTTCGTCAAGGGGCTCCCGCTCTTCGGCGGCGGCTTCGAGATCGAGACCGAGCTGACCATCAAGGCCGTCGAGCGCGGCTACCGCCTCGTCGAAATCCCCGTTGACCTCACGCACCGCCCCGAGGGCAGTCATTCGAAGATACAGTTCTTGCGCGACGGCTTTCTCATCCTCAACACAACGCTCGCGCTCTTTCGCGACTACAAGCCTTTAACGTTCTTCGGCGGCGTCGGGCTCCTCCTGCTGCTGTTCGCGTGCGCGGCGAGCGCCGCCGCCGTCCTCGGCTTCGGGGGCATGGTGCCGGGCGCGTTCGTCATCGTCGCCGCCGCCGCGCTCTTCGTGTGCGGGCTGCTCTCTCTGACGGCCGGCCTCATCCTCCACTCCATCGCGCGCCGCTCGCAGGAGTTCGAGTACCACATCCGCGTGCTCGCCGACGAGCTGCGCGCCGGCCGCACGCCCCGGTCAGAAGGCGCGCCCGACGAGCGCAACGGCGGCGGTGTGTCTGACCGATTCGGCGGCGGCGCGTTGGGGCGTTGACGGAAGAATGACGAGCGCGACCGTCCAGCCCGAAACGCCTCCGAGACGCCGCGCCTTAGCGGCGCTGCCAAGCGTGCTCGCACACTTGCGCGAGCGCGCGGAGTTCGGCGACGCGCTCGTCCTTCTTTACCTGCTCGTCTTCATCCGTCAATATCTCTGGCCGCTCGACTCGAACGCGCTCGCGTGGGCTCTCGCCACGCCGCTCGCGTGCGTCGCGTGGTACTTCTACGTCACGACCAAGCCCTTCACGACCGAAGGCGCGGGGCGCGAGTTCTGGCTTCTGGTGCTGCCGCCGCTCATCCTCTTCTATCTGCTGCGGCTCCCCTTCCCGGACATCTCCTGGGACGTGCTCAACTACCGTCTGCTTCATGCCGAGCGTTCTCTGCGCGGCACGCTCTTCATGCAGGGCGACTACTTCCCGACGCCCGCGCCGTACAACCCCGCGCCCGACACCATCACCGGACTCTTCCGGCACGCGCTCGGCTACCGGCTCGGCACCGTCGTCAACCTGCTCGCGCTCATCTGGACGGCGCGCGTCGTCGAGAAGCTGCTGCGCCCCTTCGTCGCGCGCGTGTGGCCTCGTGCGGCGGCCGTGCTCCTCGTCCTGCTGGCCGAACATCTGCTGTACGAGGTCAACGAGTACATGGTTGACCTCCTCTCGCTGCCGCTGCTGCTGGAAGCGACGTGGCTCGCGCTGCGCGTTGACGAAACGGATAACAGACGCGCTCTCTTCGTCCGCGTCGCGCTGCTTTTGGGACTGAGCGCAGGACTCAAGCTGACGAACGCGGCGGCCATCCTGCCCATCGTCCTGCTCTGCGCGTACAGGGCGCTCGTGGGGCCGGAGCGTTTGAAGTTGAAGGAGCTGACTTCAACTCTCGCGATCTCCTTCGTCGCGTTCGTCGCGCCGCTCGTGCCGTTCACGGTCTACCTCTGGCGCCTGACGACGAACCCGGTCTTCCCGCTCGCGAACACCGTCTTCAAGTCGGCCTACTGGCCGACCGGCGGCGGCTGGGACGCGCGCTGGGGGCCGAAGGGGCTCTTCGAGATTCTGGCGTGGCCCGTGCTCGCCACCTTCGACCCCGCGCGACACTCGGAGCTGAGCGTCTACTCGGGCCGCATCACGCTCGGCTTCGTCGTCGCGCTTCTAGGGCTCGCGCTGCGTTGGCGCGACGTGCGCGTGCGCGCTCTGTGCCTGCTGGTCGTCGTCGGCTGTCTCGCCTGGAGCGCGGGCGGGATGGGTTACAGTCGCTACGGCCTCTACCTCGAAGTGCTCTCCGGCGTAACCCTCGTCGCCGTCGCCACGTCGAGCTTGAGAATGAGGCAGCCCGGCTCCGCTCCTTCGTGGAGGACGGCCGTCCCTCTGCTTCTCATCCTCGCGCTCTGCGCACAGGGGGCGCTGGCGTGCCGCTACGCACTCAAGTACGAGTGGAGCATGCGGCCGACGCTGCTGTCGGACTGGCGCTCGTACCGGCACGAGGCGCGCTACATCTTTCGTGACCGTCAGTTGAAAGACTTCATGAACGCGGAGACGCGCTCGCTCTTCGAAGGCGTCGAGGGCTGGGTCGAGAGCGGCCCCAAGTCGAACGGCGTCGAGGCGCTCATCGACCCCGCGCTCCCCAACGTCACCGTCAGCCACCCCGAGTACTTCGCCACGCGCGACGCGCGGCAGCACTTCGCCCGCACGGTCGAGTCGGGGCCGCAACGCATGCTCTCGCTCTGCATGCCCGAAGACCTCGCGCAGGCGCGCGAGTACGTCAAGAGTCGCGGGCTCACCTTCGTCGGCGCGCGTCCCGTGCAGGTGCCCTTCTTTTCGCAGCGCCGCCCGCTAGGTATGATGCTCGTCGAAGCCACGCTCCCCGAAGGCGAGGAGGGGCGCGCGACGTTGGAGCGGTTCTGGCGCTCGGCCGCCTTCCGCGATCAGGACTACCGCGCAGAGATTGAGGCGCCGGGTGCGCCGGCGCACCTGCGCGCGGGCGAGCGCACAGAGCTGAGACTGCGCGTGCGCAACCGCGGCACCGTCGCTTGGCCCGCGCGCGGCGACACGCACGGCATGTATCAGGTCAACGCCGGCGACCGCTGGCTCGACGGCGCGGGCACGCGCGTCGTCAACGACCTCGACGGTCGCACGTCGCTCGGCGCAGACCTCCCACCCGGCGGCGAGATGGAGCTGACGCTCCCCATCAACGCACCGAAGGAGCCCGGCGACTACGTGCTTGAGATAGATATGATTCACGAAGGCGTCACCTTCTTTTTTGAGAAGGGCTCGAAGACTCTGCGCATGAACGTGCGCGTCGAGCCTTAAGCCAACGCGTTACTGAATATGTGAACGGAGAGGAACGGTTAAGAATGAGACTCGGAAAACTTTTTGCCTTCGCGTGTGTCTGCATGCTCGCCTACGGGTGCGGCGGGCGGCCGGCGGGCAACACGGCCGCGACGAACTCTGCGGCGACGCCCGCGCCCTCGAAGACGCCGGGGCCTCTGCCCGACGCCGCCTTCAAGGCGCAGCTCACTCTGCCCGACGCGCCCGCGAAGCTTCGCGCCGGTCAGAAGGCGACCGTGCAGGTGCACATCAAGAACGCGAGCGATCTCTTCTGGTGGTCGCGCGGCGGCGAGGTCAACGAGCGCACCGACAACTGGTTCTACATCGCCGCGGGCAACCGCTGGCTCAAGCCCGACGGCTCGCTCGTCACCGACATGGACGGCCGCTACGGCATCTCGAAAGACCTCAAACCCGGCGAGGAGACGGAAATCCCTCTCACCGTCACCGCGCCGAAGGAGCCCGGCGAATACCTCCTCGAAGTAGACCTCGTCCAAGAGCAGGTCGCCTGGTTCAGCGACAAGGGCTCGCCCACCGCGAGGGCGAAGGTGACGGTGGTAAGATAAAGAAGTAGGCAGAGGGCAGTAGGCAGATGGCAGTTAAGAGCCCTGCTATTGCAGCTTCGACTTAATTCTTTCAACCTTCGACACGCGCAGCGACTGCCTACTGCCCTCTGCCTACTGTCTACTGCTTTATGCATCTCGCTTACTTCAGCCCGCTCGGCCCGCAGCGTTCGGGGATCGCGGATTACAGCGAGGAGCTGCTGCCGCACCTGGCGGCGGCGGGCGCCGAGTTGACCTTGTTCGTGGACGGCTTCCGCCCTTCGGAGTGGGGTGCGGCCGGGCGGTTCGAGGTGCGTGACTACCGTCGCGACCCTGAAGCGCTCGCGACGCTCGGCGAGTTCGACGCGGCCGTCTACCACATGGGCAACGACCACCGTTACCACGCGGGCGTCTTCGACGCGATACGCGCGCATCCGGGCGTCGTCGTCTTTCACGACTTCGCGCTGCAAGACTTCTTCCTCGGGCTCGCGCGCTCGCGCGGCGACATGCGTTTGTATCTCGACGAGGTGGCCGCCTGCCACGGCGAAGAGGCGCGGCGCGAGTCGGAGGAGGCGCTCGCACGCGGCGCGACCCCCGCCGCCTTCGCGCGCCCTTTGGACTTCCCACTCAACTGCCGCCTCGCGCGCGACGCCGAAGGCATCCTCGTCCACTCCGATTGGAGCCGCGAGCGCTTCGAACGTATCGCGCCCGGCGTCCCCGTCCGCCGCGTCAACCATCACATCACCGCTTCGGCCGCCGAGAGCTTCCCGCGCGGACGCCGAGACGCGCGCGAGCCCGTGCGCCTCGCCTCGTTCGGCCTCATCACGCCGGACAAAGGGATCGAGCGTGCGCTGCGTGCGCTCGCGTCTTTGCGCGAGCTTTACGACTTCCGCTACACGCTCGTCGGCGACCCGAACAACTACTTTGACGTGCGCGCGCTCGTGCGCGAGTGCGGCTTGGAAGACCGCGTGGAGATCACCGGCCACGTCAAGCTCGAAGAGTTTGAGAGCCGCATGGCCGAGACCGACATTGCGCTCAACCTGCGCGAGCGCACGGTGGGCGAGACTTCGGGGAGCCTGTGCCGCATCATGGCCGCGGGCGTCTGCGCGGTCGTCTCCGCGGTCGGCTGGTTCGGCGAGCTGCCCGACGACTGCGTCGTCAAGGTCGAGCCCGGCGAGCACTCAGACGAGCTGCTGCGCGCGTACCTCGCGCGACTCATCGAGGACGAGTCGTTGCGCGCAAGTCTCGGCGCGAACGCGCGTGAGTTTGTCGTCGCAGAGCACGACATACGAAAGAGCGCCGAAGGCTATCTTGAGTTCATCCGTGAGGTCGTCGCCGCGAGGCCCCGCCGCCGCTTGCTCGCGGGGCTCTCGACGGAACTCTCCGCGCTCGGCGTCGAGCCCGACCTCGACGATGCGCTCGTGCGCGGCGTGGCCGAGGAGTTCGCCGCGCTCGCGCCCGAAAGTCTCTTCGCACCCGCGCCCCGCAAGCCGAAGGGCTCTTGGGTTCAGCCCGACACGCCCTTCCCCGAAGCACTCACGCACGCAGACAGCGCGGGACTCTCCGGCAACGGCGCGCACACGTCGAACGGCAACGGCCGGGGCCGCAAGCTCGAAGGCGTGGACTACAAGCGCGCGGCCGTCGAGTACCCGCGCCGCATCACGGCGGAGCGCCTCCACCACCTGCGCACGAAGCCCTTCTACAACCTCGCCAACAAGCCCGAGCGTTACGACGGCGACGGCATCGACGCCGACACCTTCCGCCACTTCTGCGACTTCGCCAACGTGGCCCGGGCGCTTGCGCTTTCGCCCGACCGTCGCATCCTCGACGTGGGCTGCGGCTCCGGCTGGCTCAGCGAATACTTCGCGCGCCTCGGCTACGACGTGACCGGGATAGACATCAGCCCCGACCTCATCGAGGTCGCGCGCGAGCGCGTCGAGCGCATCCCTTACGGCGCCGACCAGGAGACGCCTTTGCGCTGTCGCTTCCTCGTTCACGACGCAGAAGGCGCGCCGCTCGAAGAGCAGTTCGATGCCGTCGTCTGCTACGACTCGCTCCACCACTTCGAGGACGAGCACGCCGTCATCGAGAATCTAGCGGCGATGACGAAGTACGGCGGCTCTCTCTTCATCCTCGAAGGCGACCGCCCCGAGGAGGGCTCGGAGAACGAGGAGGAGCTGCTCGAAGTGATGCGCGACTTCGGCACGCTGGAGTCGCCCTTCAGCCGCGAGTACCTGTGCGCGCTGCTCGACGCGTGCGGCTTCGCCGTCGTCGGCGACTACGTGAGCGTCAACGGGCTGTTCGAGCGCGACACGCTCGAAGGCGGGCGCCTGCGCGTCGAGCCGCCGCCGGTCAACTACCTGCTCTGCAAGAAGGTCACGGCTGCGCCGTCCCGTCTCGCCTCCTCCGTCCCCGACACGCGCAATCCTTCGCAGCCCTCCGCGCGCATGAGCTTTCCAGAGGGCTGGCCGCAAGAGGTCGCGTCGGGCTCGAAGATGACCGCGCGCCTCCTAGTCGAGAACAACGGCGACACGCTCTGGCTCAACGGGCCGGCCGAACGCGCAGGGTCGTGCATGCTCGGCGTCCGCGTCTACGACGAGGCGGGCGTGCTCGTCGCGGAGCGCCACGGCACGCCGCCGCTGCCGCGCGCGCTCGCGCCCGGCGAGTCGGCGACGGTCAAATTCGAGTTGAAGGCGCCGCACGCGCGCGGCCTCTACACGCTCAAGCTCGACATGGTCGCGCAGCACGTCTGCTGGTTCGAGCAGCGCGGCTCGGCGCCTTTCATAGTTCAGTTTCGGGTTTCATAAGAACAGAGATGATGACGCGGGATGAGATTCAGAAGCGTGTCGAGAGGCTGGGGCCTTGGTTCCACTGCATCGACTTGGGCGGCGGCCTGCTGACGAAGACCGAGAGCGCCATCGGCGAGCCGGTCGAGCACCCGCGGCCGACGTGGGAGAAGGTCAAGGCGTGCTTGCCCGAAGCGATGTCGGGGCGCAGCGTCTTGGACGTGGGCTGCAACGCGGGCTTCTACGCCGTCGAACTGAAGCGGCGCGGCGCGGGTCGCGTGCTCGGCGTGGACTCGCAGCGCAACCTCGTCCGGCAGGCGATGTTTGTGCGCGACGTGCTCGGGCTCGACATCGAGTACCGGCGCATGTCCGTCTACGACCTCGACCCGCGCGAGTTGGGACAGTTCGACGTGACGCTTGCGCTCGGGCTCGTCTATCACTGCAAGCATCTCGTGCTCGCGCTCGAAAAATTGTTTGCCGTCACGCGTGAGCTGCTCGTCTTAGAGACGGCCATCTATCCGCCGGAGCATTCGCCCGGCTCGTTCACCTACGAGGTCGGGGGCTTGCGGCCTCTGCTTCACCCGCTCGCGTACGTCGAGAACCCGGGCGAGGCGAAGGAGGCCATCTACAACTGGTTCCTCCCCGGCGTCGAGGCTCTGACGGCGCTGCTGCGCAACGTCGGGTTCGACGAGGTCGAGGTCTTCCCCGCGACGCAGAACGACCGCGCCATCTTCGCCTGCCGTAAGCACGAGCCCTACCCGGACAGTCGCTCGATTACCTACCTCGCCGCGTCGCTCGCAATCGAAGAAGGCCCGGCGAGCTGCCGCGCCGAAGAGGTCTTGACCTTCCGCGTCCGCGCCGAGAACACGGGTCTGGCGCGTTGGCTGCGCGGCGACGACACGGGGACGCAGGAGGGCTCCGTCCACCTCGTCGCGCACATCTTCGGCGCCGAAGGAGAGGAGCCGCTCTCTTGGTATCACGCGGGCGCGTACCTGCCCGCGGACGTTGCGCCCGGTGAATCGGTCACGATTGAGATTGCCATGCGCGCGCCCGCCGCGCCCGGCCGCTACCGGCTCGAATTCGACATGGTCTCCGAGCACCTCGCGTGGTTCGAAGACCTCGGCTCCGAAGTCATCCGGCACGAGTTGACGGTCGAATAAGCGTCGAAAGAATTTCCTTTAAAAGCTCAGAAACGTTGTCAACTTTTCGCCCGCCGCAAGCGTCAAAAGCTTCGTACGCTGACAGGTACGCGCGGGCACTAAATCTTCAAGTTTGTTAAAGTTGACAAAGGTTGGGGGGGTGTCTAAACTTCCTCTTGGTCGTGACGGGAGCAGCCCCGCTCCCGACGAGAGTTAGACGACAACGTGCCCCGCCAGGCCCGTGTCAAGAACTCACCGTAGCTTTCCCGGAATCTTGGAGCAAGCAGATGCGTAAGTTTATCGCCGCAGTCTTCGCCGTGGCCTTCACGGCCTCCGCCGCGCTCGCGCAGAGCCAGCAGGCGCCGACGCTGCGCATCGTCTCGGAGGACGGCAACCGCCTGCCCTCGGAGTTGATGTACGGCAACACGAAGGTCAAGCCGTTGCGCCTGCGCCCCGGCACGAACGTGCCCATCACCATCGACGACTCGGACTTCTTCGTCCAGCAGCACTACGTCGATTTCCTCTCGCGCTTCCCCGACCAGTCGGGCTTCGCCTTCTGGCAGGGAGACATCAACCAGTGCGGCGCGAACGCGCAGTGCATCGAGGTGCATCGCGTCAACGTCTCGGCGGCCTTCTTCCTCTCCATCGAGTACCAGCGGTCGAGCTACCTCGTCTACAAGACCTACAAGGCCGCCTTCGGCGACCTGCCCGGCAAGCCCGTCCCCGTCCGCCGCGAGAACCTCATGCCCGACGCCCGCACGATCTTGAACGGCGTCATCGTCGGTAGCGACCCGACCTGGGAGTCCAAGTTCAACGCCAACATCGACGCCTACGAGCAGTCCTTCGTTCAACGCGGAGACTTCCAAGCGGCCTTCCCCGGCTCGTTGACCGCGGCGCAGTTTGTTGACAAGCTCTTCTCGAACGCTGGCGTGACGCCCACGGCGGGCGAGCGCAGCGCGGCCATCGCGGCCTTCGGCACGGGCAACACGGCGGGGCGCGCCGCGGCGCTGCGCTCCGTGGCCGAGAGCGGGACGCTCCACAATGCCGAGTTCAACAAGGCGTTCGTTCTGGCGCAGTACTTCGGCTATCTCAAGCGCAACCCGGACGACCTGCCGGACACCGGCTTTCAGGGCTACAGCTTCTGGCTCGGCAAGCTCAACGAGTTTGGCGGCGACTTCCAGCAGGCCGAGATGGTCAAGGCGTTCATCAACTCGACCGAGTACCGCACGCGCTTCTAAACGCACGGTATCGTCAAAGACTCGGAGGGGTGCTCGACTATCGAGCACCCCTCCTCTTTTTGCGCGGCCTGCCGCCCCGCTCAGTCGCTTTCACGCACGGCGACGATGGTCGAGCGCTCCTCCCAACGGCCCGCGTAGTCGTAGTAGTAGCTCCCCTTCGTGATGCGCTCGACGCGGAAGCCGAGCATCCGCAAGACCTCGCGATAGACGCCGGCCGAGTAAGTCCACCACGTATAGTCGTAGTCGGGGGTCGAGGCCAGCGGCTCGAAGCGCGCGACGCGCTCCTCGGTCTCCAAGAGCGGCGTGACGACGACCAACGTCTCCCCCGTCACGCGCGCGATGGAAGCCAGCGCCGACACCTGATCGCTCAGATGTTCGAGCACCGACCCGACGACGACGACATCAAAGCGCCCGAGCGCAGGCGGCAACTCATACACGCTCCCGTAGAAGACCTCGGCGCGTGATTCCAATAACCGGTGGCAGAGCCAGTAAGCATCCTTCCAACGCTCCATCTCCGCGCCGTACACGGCGGCCCACTTCTCCCGATCCTGATAGTAGAGCTTCTTCTTGAACGGCAAGAGCGTCTGCTGCCGCACGTCGCTCATGTCGTGCGAGACGACGCGCGCGGCGCCGCGCCGCTCGGCCTCGAAGCTCAAGAATCCAGTCGCCGTCCCCACGTCGAGCACGCTCTTGCCCGCAACCTCGACGCCGCCCACGTACTCCTCGAACTTACCCCTTAAGTCCCACTGCCCGTGCACGACACCGAACGTGGGCAGCTCCATCGTGTGATAGAAGAAGCAGCCCTCCGGGCTCTCGACGTGTCGCGGCTTTGCGAACTCGATTGCTTGACTCACGCACTCACCCCCTCAGCTCGTTCTTTACTACGCCGCAGCCCGCGCCACCAGAGCATTAAAAGCGCGGCCGTGAGCAGCGAGACGACGGCGCCGAAGAGCACCGACTTCGGGCGATAGACGAAGCGCACCTCATGCTCGCCCGCCGGGACTTGGACGCCGCGCTGATTGTAGTTGACGCGCAGCACGCCGACCGCTTGCCCGTCGAGGTACGCGCGCCAGCCCGGATAGTGATTCTCCGCCAGCACGAGAAGTGAGGGCACGACGGCCTTCGTCTTCACGTCCACGCGGTTCGGCTCGTAGCGCACGACCTCCGCGCTCCCGCCCTGCGTTGACGACGACGCGGGCGCCGCACCCGGCTCCGACTCGACGAGGGCCGTGCGTTGCGGCTCCCACTTCGAGCCATCGGGCAGGAGCCCCGTCCGAATCACTTTCAGCGTCGCCTCCTCGTCGAGCGCGCGCGCCTCCGGAGCGAGCCACGCGCGCGGCAGCGCACGCGCGTTCTCGTAGACCTCCTCCCGCGCCGTCCGCCCCACCAGTCGCCAGCGCGCCGCGTTCGACGCCCCGGCAGCATCAACTCCATCAACCCCGCCTACGCCCTCCGCCGCGCCTTTCGTCGAAACCTTCGGCGTAATCGTCGAGACTGCCTGTGACTTCGCCCCGGCCGCCGCGGCCATTGCCAACGGCTGCCGCTCGACGGTGAACCACTCGCGGCGCAGAGGGTACGTCTTGCCCGCGGCCGTGTCCGCGAGCGAGATGCGAAAGACGGAGAGCAGCAGGTCGGGCCATTTCGGCGTGACCTCTGCGACTATCTCTCCGCCCGTGATAAAGGCGCGCTCGGGCAGCGCGAACGCGTTGACGTAGGTGTGCCCCTCGTACTTGCCCTTGTCATCCGAGACCGGGTAGCTTGCCGCGACCGCCGCGCGTTTGTGTCGCACGCGCGCGCGTATGTCTGCGCGGTCGTGCGCCCACTCAGACGTGTCCGCGCCCGCGCGCAACGCGAACTCGAAGGCGCGTCCGTCCTGCGTCTTCAAACGCACGCGCCCGACCGTTGCGCCGTCGGGCACGTCCTCCGACCATGAAAGGTTTGTGACGAGAGCGATGCGGTCGGCCTCCACGGGCGCGACCGTGAAGCGCAGGCTCTTGCCCGCGCCGGCGTTCGGCAGTCCCATGTCGCTGCCCGCAAACATGAAGTCGCCGTACCTCTGCGTCGCCTCCGGAAAATCCTGCGCGGGAGTCGCGGCCGGTGCCGGCGCTTCACTCGTCTTCGCCGCGTCTGTTGCTTGACCGTCATTCGTAGATGAGAGAGTCGCGCCCTTCGGGCGCATCGAGATGAGGTAACGCACGTTGAGTAAATCTATCTCGCGCCCCGCGCCGCGCAGAGAAGACTCGGGGTCGGTCAGCTCGCCCCA
>JBJMGQ010000463.1:0-5666 GCA_045807845.1 Pyrinomonadaceae bacterium
CGCGACGGCGCGCACGTCCTCGCACGAGACGTTGTAGCGACCGCGCAGCGCGGCGCGCGCCTTGCCGCCGAGGACGAGGAACTGCGAGGCTCTCAAAGATGCGCCCCACGTCACCCAGCGGTTGACGAAGTCGGGCGCCGACTCCGAACCGGGGCGACTCGCGCCGACGAGCCGCACAGCGTAGCGCGCGACGGTGTCGGAGACGGGCACCTGACGCACGAGACGCTGGAAGGCGATGATCTCTTCGGCCGTCATCTGCCGCTCGAACTCATAGTCCTGCGGCGCGGTCGTCTGCTTGACGACGGACACCTCGTCCTCTTCGGGCAGGTAGCCGATCTTGATCTGGAACATGAAGCGGTCGAGCTGCGCCTCGGGCAGAGGGTACGTGCCCTCCATCTCGATGGGGTTCTGCGTGGCGAGGACGTGGAAGGGGCGCGGCAACTCGTAGCTCACGCCCTGCACGGTGACGCGCCCCTCCTGCATCGCTTCCAGCAGCGCGGCCTGCGTCTTGGGCGGCGTGCGGTTGATCTCGTCGGCGAGCACGATGTTGGCGAAGACGGGGCCGCGGATGAACTCCATCGCGCGGCGCCCCGTGGCGCGGTCTTCTTCGATGATCTCGGTGCCGGTGATGTCGGCGGGCATCAGGTCTGGCGTGAACTGGATGCGTTTGAAGGAGAGGTCGAGCACGGAGGCGATGGTGCGCACGAGCAGCGTCTTCGCCAGACCGGGGACGCCCGTGATGATCGAGTGGCCGCCCACGAAGAGCGAGAGCAAGACCAGCTCGACCACCTCGTCCTGCCCCTTGATGGCCTTCCGAATCTCCCTGAGCAGCCCCTCGCGCGCCGTCGAGAGCCTGTCCAACAGCTCCTCGTCGCGCAACACGTTCGTCTCGACCGCCATGCGTTCTCCTTGATTGGAAGTATGAACGATGAACTGTAAGACAAAGGCTTCAGTTCATCGTTCCGAGTTCATACTTCATCGTTACTGCTTACTGTCCCGTGATGGTCAGCAAAAGCTCCTGCGCCTTCTCGTAACTGGGCGCGGCTTCGAGCGCGCGTAAGACCGAGCGCTTGGCCTCGGTTGTTCTGCCTAAAGCATGGAAGGCGCGGGCGACGTTGTAGTTGGCTTCGGCCTCGTTGGGCGGGCGCAGTGCGAGCGCCGATTGAAACTCCGTGAGCGCGGCGGCGGCGTCTTTCGTCTCAAGGTACAGCTCGCCCGCGCGCGCGTGCGTCGTGGGCTCGAAGGGCGCGACGTAGAAGCCGAGGCGCAGCGCTTCGAGCGCGCGGGTGCGGTCGCCCTGCTTGAGACGCAAGTCCGCGAGACGGCCGAGCGCCTTGATGTTCGACTCGTCGTACTTCAAGAGCGACTCCAAAGCCTCGGCGGCCGACGACGCGTCGCCCTTCTTGTCGAAGATGTCTGCGAGCGCCTCGTAAGGATTGCCCTCGCCCGCGTAGTTCGGGTAAAGCTCGGCCGCGCGGCGGAGGTTGAGAATCGCGCCGTCGAGGTCTCCCTCTTCGCGCAGGAGTTGGCCCGCGCGCAGGCGCAGAGAGAATGTCTCGCGCGCCGAGAGCATGCTGAGCACCGCCTCCTTCGGCAGCCGCGACGCGTCAACGGCCGCCGCGCCGCCCAAGCCCTCCTGCAACGGCCGCGCCTTCGTCCCCACGTACTCCATGAAGGCGCGGTCGAACTCGTCTTCACTCAACCTCAAAGCCTGACGCAGCACGTCGGGCGTGCGCGCCTTGTCGCGATAGAGCGCGAGCATCTTGAGGACGGCGTCGAAGCCGTAACGCTCGACGACGAACTCGACGACCTGCGACGCCTCGAAGTAAGCGAGCTGCACGTCGTCCGCATGGCGCGGGCGCACGAAGCCCGCGTCGAGCGCGTCAATCTTGAACCAGCGACCGTCCGCGTACGCGCGCAACAACCCGGGGCTCCAACCGCCGCCCCAACCGGGGCGCGCGCGCCGCTCCTCATAGACCGAGAGCCCTTCGGAGAACCAGCGCGGGATGCGATAGTCGGTCATCTGAAGTGTGATGACGTGCGTGTACTCGTGCCAGAGCGTGCCGCCCCAGTTGAACTCGCCCGGGCCCCGGGCTGAAGGCGAGTCCTGCGCGATGACCTGCCCGAAGCAGACGCCCAGAGCGCCCAAGCCCGGCAGCCCCAAAGCGCGCACGGCGAAGTCTTCGTGGTTGGTGAAGAGCTCGACGACCACGGGGCCTTTCGGCGTGAAGCGATACTTCGCGTTGAGCTTCGCAGCCGCCTCTTCGAGCAGGCCCGCGGCGAGCGGCGCGAGCACCTCCGTTTCGTTCGCGCTCGCCTTGATAAGGAAGACGCCGCGCTGCGTCTCGCGAAAGTCGCGCATCGAGTCGAGCAGGTCGAGCGTGTTCTTGGCCCACGCGTTGAACGGGTCGCCCTCGAAAGACTTCTCGACCTCTGCGCGCCCCTCCTCCATCCGGCCCAGACGCAGCAGCGCCATGCCCAAACTCAGGTGCGCGCTCCACAGGCGCGGCGCGAGTTCGACGGCGCGGCGCGAGAACTCGACCGCCGCCTCGACGCGGCGCGTGATGGTCGCGTAGTGCGCCAACGTCTCGTAGAGCTGCCCGTAGTGCGGATTGACGGCGAGCGCCTGCGCGGCCGCCGGGGCGTAGTCCTTGTCCTGTAAGTAGAGGAGCGCCGCGCGCAGCGCGTGCAGCTCGGCCGCGCGCGGGTTGACGCGCAGCCCCTTCTCTATCTCGGCGGAGGCTTCCTCATACTCGCCCGCTTCGAGTTCGAGCGTGGCCGCGAGCGCGTGCGCCTCGACCATGTTGGGGTTGATGACGAGCGCGCGTGCGAGCGCGGATGTGACCTCTTCATCACGCTCGATCTTCTTGTTGGCGGCGACGCCGAGGTGCGCGCGCGCGCTGTTCGGGTTGACCTTCAACGCGTCCTCGAAGAAGACGGCCGCCTCCGCGTAGTTGTACTTCTCTGTGAACAGCTCGCCGCCGCCAAGTTGCGCTTCGAGGTATGAAGGGTCGGCGTCGATGGCATCGGCGTAGAGGTTCCGCGCGTCCTGAAACTTTTCGAGCTGGACGAGTGCGCGCGCGACGATTGTGCGCGTGGGCGCGTCCGCGGGCTCGCTCTCTTCGTAGAACCTGACAATCGAGCTGAAGATTTCGCGCGCGCGCGACTCCTGCCCCGTCGCTTCGAGCAGCTCGGCGCGGCGAAGGTCGCTCGCAAGTCCCGTGGCCGCGCGCTCGAACTCCTTGATGGCCTCCGCGTAACGCCCGGTCGCCGCGAGCGACTCGGCCAGCTCGTGACGCACGCCGCCCGCCTCCGTGTGTGTGTTGAGAAAGAGCCGCGCCGCCGCCTCGGCCTCCGCATAACGGCCCGTCTCCAACTGCGCACGCAGCAGAAGCCTCTCGGCCGCCGCGTCCGCGGGGCTCGCCTTCAGGCGCGCGCTCAGCAGCTCGACGGCGCGCGCGTACTCGCCGCGCTTCAGCTCCGCCTCACCGGGCAGGGCGTCGCTCGAAGCTTGATTCGCACTCGACGTTTGAGCAGACGCGACGGGCAGGACGCAAGCGAGCAGGGCGACGCAAGCGAGCATCAACGCGAGACTGCGACCCGGCCTTTGAAGTGTCGGGACAGCGTCGAGCGTTGACTTCATCCTAAACACTTCCTTCACTGCACGCCCCTCTTGATGCTGCGGTTCACCTTCGCGAGGCTCACGAAGATTCGCTCAAGCTCGGCCTCGTACTCCGCCTCCGGCAATAGACCCTTGCGCGTCTTGAGCTGCTCGACCTCGCCTTCGAGCCGCTCGCGCTCGCGCAGCAGACGCCCCGTCTCCGCGTTGGCCGCGGCCTGCTCGTTCGAGAACGAGTCGAGGTAGACGTTGCGCGCAAGGGCGCCGTCGCCGCCCTCCGGGCCGGCGTGGCCCACGCCGTCGCCGCTGTCGTCCAAGAGCGCGTGCTCGGTCGCCAAGCGCCCCGCGCGCTTGTACTGCTCGGCCGTCAGGCGCGAAGCGTAGTCGAAGGCTTCGAGCACGGAGACGCGGCCGTTCTGGTCTGCGTCGGCGTCGCGGCTGGAGAGCGCGGCGATGAAGTGCTCGGGGAAGCGCGTCGCGTTCTGCTCCTGCCCGTTGCGCGTCGCCGTGACGACGACGCGCCCGCGCGCCGAGAGCGCCTTGATGAACTCGCCGCTCGCGCTCGCCATGTCGAAGACGACGACGCGCCGCGCAGTCAGTCCGCTCAAAAGCTCCGCATACTCGGTTGCCTGTAGGTCGGGCCCGACGAGACTGAACTTCGCCGCACGACCGTCGAACGTGCCGTGCCCGATGAGGAAGACGAAGACCGTACTCTCCGGCCCTGCCGACGCGCGCAAAGTCTGGAACGTGCGCCGCACGTCCTCGGCCGTCGCGCGCAGGGCTCGCCCGCCCTCGGGTGCCTCTGAAAGAACAGTGACGCGCGCCTCGTCGAACCCGAAGCGCTCGACGAGCGCGCTGTGAAGCTCCGTCGTCCACTGTTTGAAGCGCTTCGCGAACTCCTCGTCGCCGCTCGCGCCGCTCAGGATGACGGCGAACTTGTTCGGGTCGGGCGCCGGCCGCGTCGCCGCGCCTTGCGCGCGCACGCCCACGGTCGCCACGCAGCCCCACACGAACGCGATGATGAGACGACGCCACATGCGCTTAATAGAAAGTCAGGCGAGCCCGTGCCGCTTGCGCAGGAACCACTCGCCGCTCAGGAGCCCGACGAGCAGGAGAAAGTTGACGGGCATGTCCCAGAGGTCTTTCGTCAAGGGGCGCGAATTGTCGGTCTGCCTGTAGGTCAGGTCATCGACGAGCGCGCCGGCCTCGTCCAAAGTGTAGTACTTGCCGCCCGTCTCGGCGGCGATGCGCTTGAGCAGCTCCTCGTTGAGCGACGCGTCGTAGAACTCGCGGTTCAGCTCCGTGACTAAGAACTCCGACTGCGCCGCGGCCTCTCCGATGGAAGCCCCGTTCGCGGTCAGCTCGATTCGATGCCGACCCAACTCGTCCGACTTGAACTCGCCGACGTAGACGTTCGACTCGTCGCGCGCGGTGAAACGAAGCGGCACTTCGACAATCGCGCCCGAAGGCTTCAAGACGCGTGCGACGGCGCGCGCGTCGGTCGCGGGGTTGAACTTCTTATCTCTTAAATCGGCGACGATGCGGACGGAGTCGCCGGGGGCGGAAACGTCCTGCTCGGCCGCGACCTCGAACTGCCGCGGCGCTCCCTGCACGAGGTAACGTAACATCTGACGCCAGAAGTTCTCGTGCGCGTTGCTCTTCGAGTCCATCCGCATGCGCCAGCGCCAAGTGTCGGACGCGGTGAAGGCCAGCGCCTGCCCGCGCCCGTAACGCTGCTGCGCGAGCAGCGTGAACGGCCCCGACGCCGCGTGCCCCTCAGAGGCCGCGCCCCGCGCTTCGAGCAGCACGGTCGCGCCCGGTTTGACGCCGCTCGTCGCCTCCGGCACGGAGACGGGCGGCAGCTCGTTCCAAATCTTCTGGCTCTGCTGCCGGTCGTCGCTCAGGCGCGTGATGGGGTTCGACGCACCGCGCGCCGTGAGCTGCGCTTTGAAGACGGGCGCGTTCGCATCCGGGTTCGGCTCAGCGCCGGTGCCCGCTGCGCGCGGCGCAATCGTGACCGGGAGCGCGTCGGCCACGGGCGTGCCCG
>JBJMGQ010000464.1:0-7421 GCA_045807845.1 Pyrinomonadaceae bacterium
ACCTGTAGCTCGCGGTCGTAGGCCGCGACCCAGCGCACGCCCCAGCTCGCGAGGTTGAAGAAGACGCCGCCCGTCGTCGCCCAGTGCGCCGTGCGCCTGAAGAGGCCGGACGGCGCGTAGAGGTCGGTCAGGTGAAAGATGGCCGCCGTCAGGTAGCATGCCAGTGCGAGCAGCATCAGCGCGCCGTCCTTGACGAAGCCTTCGCCCCCGGCGCGCAGCCGTAAGCACGAGAGCAGCACTGCGCCGCCGACAGCCAGAACGACCGGCAGGTAAACGGCCAGAGCCTTCGTCTTCAGCTCGAAGCGCGGCGCGAATCCGGCCGGCGTCTGTTTCAAAACTCTACTCATCTTCAGAACCCTCCGTCCCGTCCAGCTTGTTGACGAGCCGCTTGAAGCGGTCTTCAAAGCCGAGCCGGTTGCGGCTGGTGTTGCCGCCTAAGACTATTTCAAAGCCGGTGCCCTCACCGCGCTGAACGAGCGCCCAGACCCTCTGGTGCGAGAAGAGAAAGACCGCGGCGAGCGTCAAAGTGAGCAGCACGAAGCCGACCTAGACGACGCTCGCGCCGGGGTCTCTCTGCACCGACAGGACGTGTGCCGCGCCCACCTTCTCGAAACTGAGCAGCTCGAACTTGTAGCCGCCCACCGCGCGCCCGACCATCGGCCCCGCCCCTGCCGCCGAAGGCTCGAAGGCGAAGCCGCTCGCCGCCTCGCCCGATGCCTTGACGACTTGAACGGCCGCGGCCGGGTTGTTGTACTCGGGCGACTTCGAGTCGCCGCGCGAGCCGTTGAGCACGAAGTCGGAGAAGAAGCCGGCGAACTTTATGACCGTCCCGTCGGAGAGTTGCGCCGAGCCGTCGCGCATGAGGTTAAGCTCACGGCTTTGCGCGCCCGGCTGGTCGGGCGTGACCCGGAGGGTGATAGAGCGAGCCTTGCCGTCGGGCACGAAGCTCGACTGGAAGAAGCGATAGCCGCGGTAGTCGAAGGGCGCATTCATGTGGACGAGCCCCTCCGTCACCCCGCGCGCGGGGTCTTTGATTCGGATGCGTGTGAGCCAGTCGAGTGTGTTGACGGGCGAGGCCGGGCCGTTCTTGTCGATGAGCTTCTGCTGGATGTCCGTGCACTCGACCTCGAACGGAAGCTCGACGGTCAACTGCCGCGCGCGGTCGAGGTCGAAGACGGTTTCCGTCATCTCGGAGGCGGACTCGCCGGGGCCGAAAGCGACCTGCCCCGTGTGGCCGAGCTGCGCCGTCAGAAAGCCTCCGACGAAGATAACGAGCAGCGCGACGTGGACGGCGTAAGCGCCCAGACGATTCCAAGCGCCGCGCTCCGCGAAGACAAATGTCTGGTCGCCGCGTTCGGTGATCGTCGCTTTCCATCCTAGAGAGCGGCACGCGGCGGCGACGCGCGCTGCGACCCTTTCCGAGTCGTCGTCACGTGCGTCAATCGCCGCGTGCTGCTCCTGCCCGCCGAGCCAGTGCCGGGAGACTTCGCGCTTCGGGCGAGAGATGAAAGTCCAAGCCTTCGGGAGGTTGTCAATCGAGGAGAGAACGATGTTGAGCGAAAGGACGAGCAGCAGCGCGTTGAAGTACCAGGTGTGATAGATGTCGAAGAAGTCGAGCTTGCCGTAGAGGAGCCTCTGCGAAGGCGATAGCTCCGCATAATACTTGTCGAACCCGCCCACGTTGGCCTGCATGACGAGCATGCCGACCATGCAGGCCGCGGCGAGTATCACCAGCAGCGCCACGCCGAAGCGCACGGAGCTTAAGGACTGCAACACCCGCTCACCGAAGCGCGACTGCGGCAATGCTTCGACAGAACTATTTTTCAGTGTCGCGCCGTGCGCGTCCCTCATCGCCGACATCAGTTTTTAGCCTTTGGTTTTGTTCACCGAAATGTTGTTGTCTTGAATCACGTTCTTGACCGCAGCGGCGCTCGACGCCGACCGAAACGGCAACCTTTGTGCCAGCACGTAACGACTCGCCCACACCGATATGCCGTGAGTTTTCTGTCCGTCCGCGCGTGTGAAGTTTACGTCCGGGGAATTTCTCGCAGCCGTGGGTAATTCTTCACACGGGCGATCCGCGGGCAGTCCTCCACACGCTCAACTTAGCTGCGCCTTCCGTCTTGCGTTGCATCTGCAAAAAGAATACTGTTCTGCGCCGAGAGATGGATTTTCCCGCATAGCACACTCGAAACACGCACGTCTCATCTATCCCTTTCGTTGCTTCGGAACGGTCATTGCTCTGACTCGCGTGCAGAGATACCGGCGTCAGCCGCTCGGGGCGACCGCCGCGCCGAGAAATTTACGCCGCCGGACTCTGGAGAGAATCAAGGGCCGTGCGGCAATCTCTTTCGCCGTCATCACTTTCTCGGCCTTCGAGCCATCGCTCTCCGACCCGCTTGGTTCCACTCGCGCGGAGGCGTTGACGGTGGACAGACGACAACAGAACTTTATTCCCGCCCCAGCCGATACGCCCGCGCGACGGCTGTGGCGGCTTTCCGTGTTCTTAGCACTCATCGGTTAAAGCGCCCTCGCGGCCAAAGGTCGAAAGCGACCGCGCGCGCGGGGCACAAAGTTTGGAGGCGAAACATGAAGAGGCTGAAGACCATCAAGTGGGCGTTGGTCGGGGCTTGTCTGCTGGGCTTCGCGCTGCTCGTGGGCGGCACGTCGCTCTTGCGCCCGACGACCGCGAACACGCAGAAGTCGTCGCCCCAGCCGCCGCCGCAGCAGCAGCAAGGCAAGTCGGCGCAGTCCGCTGACTACGTCGGCGAAGAGACCTGCGCGACCTGTCACGAAGACCAGTCGGCGCACTACTCGAAGACGGCGCACGCGAAGCTCAAAGGCGAGTCGAGCTGGAAGGGCAAGGTCGTGGGCTGCGAGTCGTGCCACGGCCCCGGCCGCGCGCACGTCGAGACAATGGGCGAGGCAATGGGCAACGGCGTCGAGCCCGCGACGGTGAAGGACAAGAAGATTATCAACCTCGCGGGGCTCTCCCCGAAGGAGGCTTCCGAGACGTGCCTGACGTGCCACGCCGGACGCGAGGAGCACAACAACTACCGGCGCGGCGAGCACTGGCGCAACGACATCGCCTGCACGAGCTGCCACTCGCCGCACGGAGCGCCAACGGGCGTGAACCGCGCCGGCTCGAACGTCTTCGTCTCGTCGGCGAACGCGGAGAAGCCCGGCTTCTCGACCGTCAAGATGCTGAGGGCGAGCGAGCAGCAGTTGTGCATGCAGTGCCACAGCGAGACGAAGCACCAGTTCAACCAGCCGTTCCACCACAAGGTGCTCGAAGGGGCCATGAAGTGCAGCGACTGCCACAACCCGCATGGCGGTTTCGAGCTTAAGCAGGCGCGACTCGCCACGGGCGCGGACGCCGCCTGCCTCAAGTGCCACACCGACAAGCAGGGGCCGTTCACGTACGAGCACATGCCGGTGAAGACCGACGGCTGCGTCTCGTGCCACACCCCGCACGGCTCGTCGAACCCGCGTCTGCTGCGGACGGCGCGCGTCGCGCAGCTCTGTCTTGAGTGCCACAGCCAGGATCACGGCGTCGGCGCGCAAGAGCCTGCCGGCCCGCAACACAACCTCAACGCGCAGTACGCGGACTGCACGGCCTGTCACGTCAAAATCCACGGCTCGCACACCAGCCCCGTCTTTATGAGGTGAGAGTGGACGCGAAGGCTTAGACGACAGTTTGAGCGAGAGGACGGATGAAATGAGAAGCAAAACTACATACGCGCTCCGGCGCGCGCTGGCGGGGCTGGCGTTGTGTCTCGCGCCCGCGGTCGCGTGGGCGCAGGCACCGACGCCGACCCCGCAGAAGCCCGCCGAGACGAAGGCCAAAAGCTCGACCCCCAAAGCCGAGGGCGAGTCCGACGACTACACCGTCACGTCCAGCATCGAGCTGGGCTACCGCGGCCTCCGCGTTGACGGCGACATCAACAAGTATCAGAGCGACCTCAACTACAAGGCGGGCCCGCGTCTCTTCGACACGAGCTTCCTGATGCAGGCGAAAGAGAACCGTCGAGTTCCCCTCGATAATTTTCTCGTGACCGCGACGGGGTGGGGCGCAGACCCCTACGGCCAGATGCGAATCAGCGCGGAGAAGTCGCACTGGTATCGCTTTGACGGCAGCTACCGCCAGTTCACATATTTCCGCTTCCTGAACAACTTCGCCAACCCCAACTTCGCAACCCGGCCCACCGACCCCGCGACGGGCCAGCACGGTCTCAACACGCGGCGGGGCATCGGCGACTTCGACTTGACGATCCTGCCCAAGAACAGGCGCGTCCGGTTCAGCGTCGGCTTCTCGCCGGAGAGCTACAGCGGCCCCTTCTTCACGACGTGGCACTACGGCGGCGACGACTTCATGCTGCTCTCGCAGGCCCGTTCGCACTCGAACGACTACCGCGTCGGCGCCGACTGGCGGCTCGGCCCCGTCGATTTCTCCCTCATGCAGGGCTTCCGGCGCTTCCGTGACCAAACTTTCATCGACAACGATGGCGTTAACCAAGGTGCTAACCCCGCGCCCTCCAGCGCATTCCTGACGAGCATCGAGCGCATCCAGCCCACACGCGGCAGCGTCAACTACACGCGCTTCAGCGCGCACACGCTCCTCGCCAAAAAGCTCGACATCACGGGTCGCATCGTCTACAGCAACGCGACCACCAACTTCAACCTGATCGAGACGCTGACGGCCATCAACTTCAACACTCGGATCACCAACATCCCCGGCGTCATCAATCCGCCCAACATCCTGACCCTCGGCCAGTTCGGCTTCAAGGGCGACACCAAGCGGCCCAACACGCTCGGCGACTTAGGGCTCACCTATGCGGCGACGCGGAAGCTGCGCCTCTCGAACACGTTCCGCGTCGAGACCTTCCAGCTCAACGGCGGCGCGTTCTACAACGGGCTGTTCAATCTAACTCGCAGCAACGGGACGGGCGCGGTCTCGATTGTCCCCAGCGGCTCAAGCTACGAGGTCACGAAGTACCGCAAGCTTCAGAACACCGTCGAGGCCGACTACCAGTTCGACGAGAACTATTCGGCGCACGTCGGCTACCGCTACGGCACGCGGCTCATCGAGCGTTTCGCGAGCGGCGCGAACCTCGCCAACAACGGCGCGCCGATTGTCGCGCCTACGTCAGAGGAGGAACAGAACCACACCAACGTCTTCATCGGCGGCTTCCGGGCTCGCCCTTTGAAGAACTGGACGCTCTCCATAGACGCCGAGCGCGGCACGGCCGACAACGTCTTCACGCGCGTCGGCAACTACGACTACACAAACATCCGCGCGCGCAGTCGCTATGCGATGGGCAACCGGCTGCGGCTCAACCTCGCCATCATCACGAAGAACAACTCCAACCCTTCGGTCATCGACGGCGTCTCGCTCGCCGACTTCGGCGTGGACGTGAGGTCGAGGGTTTTCACCTCCTCGGTTGACTGGACGGTCAATCCGCGGCTCTCGCTCAGCACGGGCTACAATTATAATCGGCAGACGAGCGACGCCGTCGTAGACTACTTCTTCAACAGCGTCAGACACCCGAACGGCCACAGCCTCTACTTCATGCGCAACCACTTCTTCTTCCTCGACATGGTCTCGCAACCCTTCCGCCGCGTGACGTTCTACGCAGCCTACCGGGTCAACAAGGACACGGGTCAGGGCGACCGTCTCGCCGACCCGACGGGGACGCCGGGCACGCTCATCAGCTCGTACCCGATGAGCTACCAGTCGCCCGAGGGGCGCGTGGCGATTCGCTTGAACCATAGGCTCGACTGGAATCTCGGCTACCAGTATTACAACTACAGAGAGAGCCCGCTCGTCAGCATCCGGCCGCAGAACTATCACGCGCACATGCCCTACACCTCGCTTCGCTTCTACTTCGGCGGCGGCGAGCGGTAAGTCAGGAAGGCTCATGAGAACACGCGCCGCCGCTCTGATCTTCTTCTTTGCGGTCACGTTCCTGTGGCTCGCCGTCGCGCGCACGACCCCGACGGCTGCGGGCTCGCTCGCCGAGGCGCAGCGCCGCCCGCAGCCGTCGCGTGCTCGCTCTCCCGCCCGTGTCGATTACACGAACTTCGACCACGCCACCGCGCAGCACCGGAAGACCTGCGACTCGTGTCATAAATTCCCCTCCCCGAACTGGAAGGAGGTGCGCAAGGCGGATGCGGCCTTCCCCGACATCACCGAGTATCCCGAACACGCTTCGTGCCTCGAATGTCACCGCGCGCAATTCTTCGCGCGCGAGCGACCGCAGCCGAAAATCTGCTCGGTCTGCCACGTGAACGTGACGCCGCGCGACACCGTGCGCCCGCCCTACCCGACGCTCGCCGAATCGTTCGACGCCTCTGTGAAGGGGCGCACCGCCGCCAGTGACTTCGGCGTCTCCTTCCCGCACGACAAGCACGAAGGCTTGTTCAGCAAGTTGGAGACTGACACGAACCCCGGCGCGCTTTTCGTGAGAGCTTCGTTCACGTCATCGACGCGTGCGCCACAGGACGACCCCGCGAAGGCGAACGCGGCCTGCGCCACCTGCCACCAGACGTTCCAACCGCAGGGCGACTCCGACGAAGAGAACGTGACGAAGCCGCCGAAAGATTTGGCGGAGGGCGCGTTCTGGCTGAAGAAGGGCGCGTTCAAGACCGCGCCGCGCGACCACGCGACCTGCTTTACGTGTCATTCAACCGACGGCGGCATCGAGCCGATGCCCAACAACTGCGCCGCGTGTCACAAGCTCCTCCAGCCCGCCGAGCGTCTGAGCCTCACGACCGCGCACGGCGACTTCGACCCGAAGCTTGCCGCCTCGATGGGCGTCACAGACCGCGCGACGCTCAGGCGCTGGGCCGGGCGCGAGGCGGCGAGGTTCCGGCACGAGTGGCCGCCGCACGACTTGGCCTGTACCGACTGCCATAAGACGGCGCAGATGAATGCGGCCGAGCCGCGTGCGCGCCGCGTCGCGGTGCTGAGCTGCGGCGGCGCTGGCACCGGCTGTCACATCGAGCCGACGCCGGACGGGCTCCTGAACACGGCGGTCGCGAAGAAGACTGCCGACCCGAAATTCGTCTGTACCTCGTGCCACGTCCTGAACGGGCGCCTGCCCACGCCCGCGTCGCACACAGACGCGCTGACGGCGGTAATGAAGAAGTGAACGGCGATGACCTCCATGCACGAACCGCTTGAGCAACAAACGTCGAACGGCGTGACGCCCTCGAACGCGATGCGCGCGGCGCGCTTCAGGCAAAGACTCTCGCTCGCCGTCGTCGCGTCGGCGTGCCTGGTCTTCGCGCTGACGCTCCTGCTGAGCGCGAACGCCTCGACCGCGAAGCACGCGCCGGACGAAGGCGTCTCTGAAAGCGTGTCTCCGGCGGCTGAGACGCAGACGGATTTTTCGAAGTTCACGCACACGAACCCGCAGCAC
>JBJMGQ010000465.1:0-6253 GCA_045807845.1 Pyrinomonadaceae bacterium
AGCAGGCCCAGGGCGTGGATCGAGTACATCACCCCGAGCGAGACCACGAAGGTCGCCACCGTGACGATGAGGCTTCCCGCGGCCTGCGCTCCCAGCAGATGGGTGCCGCCGCCGTAGAAGAGCCCGGTCAGAGGGGCCGTGTTGTCGGCCGCGATGGCTCCCGTCACACCGAACTGCCCCGAGGCGAAGAGCCCGAGCGAGAGCGTGCCCCAGATGCCGCAGAAGCCGTGGACGGGGACGGCGCCGATGGGATCGTCGATGCGCAGCCATTCGAGCAGCTCGACCCCTAAGACGACGATGACGCCGCCGACCGCGCCGATGGCGATGGAGCCCGCGGGGCTCACCCAGTAACAGGGGCAGGTGATGGCGACGAGTCCCGCGAGGAACCCGTTGACCGTAAAGCTCACGTCCCACTTCTTGCTCTGGATGTAGGCGTAGGTCATCGACGTGAGGCCGGCCGCGCACGCGGCGAGCGTCGTGTTGGCGGCCACGCGCCCGACGCCTTCAAAGTCCATCGCCGAAAGCGTGCTGCCCGGGTTGAAGCCGTACCAGCCGAACCAGAGGAGCAGCCCACCGCTCGCCGCGATGACGAGGTCGTGCGGCAGCATGGGGCCGCCGCCGTCGCGCTTGAACTTCCGACCGAGGCGCGGGCCGAGCACGATGGCCCCGGCGAGCGCGATAAAGCCGCCGATGGTGTGGACGACGGTCGAGCCCGCGAAGTCGTGGAAGTTCATCCCCAAAGAGGCGAAGAAGTTCCCTTCGGTGCCCATCGTCGCGAGGAAGCCGTCCGGCCCCCAAGCCCAGTGGCCGATGATGGGGTAGATGAAGCCCGAGACGGCGAAGCTGTAGAGCAGGTCGCCCCAGAAGCCCGTGCGGCCGATCATCGCGCCCGACGTGATGGTCGAGCAGGTGTCGGCGAAGGCGAACTGGAAGAGCCAGAAGGCGAGGAAGGCCACGCCCGTGCCCTCGTAGGTCGCCGGTGCGCCTTGCAGGAAGAACCAGTGGTAGCCGATGAACCCGTTGCCGTGGCTGAACATGAAGGCGAAGCCGATGGCGTAGAAGAGCAGGCCGCACAGACACGTGTCCACGATGCACTCCATCAGCACGTTGACCGTCTCGCGCGAACGGCAGAAGCCCGCCTCAAGCATCGTGAACCCGACCTGCATGCCGAAGACGAGGAACGCCGCCACGAGCACCCAGAGCGTGTTCAAAGGGTTGACGATGTCGTTGCCCTTCAGCTCCGGGTCGGCCGCCGCGGTGCTCCAGCCGAGCAGCTCGGGACTTAAGAAGACGATGCCGACGAGCAGGGCGACGCCTGCAAGTTTCCCCAGCAGCAGCAGCCTCCCGTAACGACGCCACTCACGGTCGTGCATCCGCGTGCTCAGGCGCACGAGCTTTTGCCGAAGAGATAGCCTCTTCATATCCATACGCTCAGTTCCTCCGGGTAATTTATCTGGACAGGATTTCGGGTCTCTCGCGAAGCGGCAGCGCCGACAGACGACACGGGAGCCGAGTCGAACTAGAACAGTTGCTTTCGCGCAGAACTGTTTGACAACTTCCATGCCACCCGCTCATCCAACTCTCACTTGCCGGATAAGTGCGCGTAAAGGATGTACTTGGTCTGCATTCGACGACGCACGCGCACGCGGCGCGCGCGGATGCGAGTTTGACTTGACGACACTTTTGTCTGCGTTGACGAGAGGTGAAGACAAAAACGTTCGGAGGCTCTGGCGTGCTGAGTTGAGAAAGAGGCTAAGGGCGGGGTAGTGGTCAGTAAAGTGTCTGAGAAGTGTTTGAGCAACGCTATGACGCGGCGCGGATTGTTCGTGCTTCAATTACATTCTTGCAACTGCTTTGAAGCCCCAAGACAAAATTGTCAACGCGCTCTCCTCACCAAACATGAGGGGGCAAGTTAAATTTCAGTGAACTACGGCGCCTCTCTCTCGACGGCTTCGTGTTGATGCACGGAACAGGGGTTGCTATTCCGCGAGTGCCCTAATTCACGCGAGCGGTGAACGCACGACCAGATGGTGATAAGCGAGGCAGAGTTTTCCCATACGCGGACGCATCGCGGCAAAGTTCTGGCTCATGCCGCGACGCGGCTCGCCGTGCCCGAACGCCTGACGAGCGGCGCCGAGATTGCCGAGCTGTTCCGCGCGTTCCTGAAAGTCGAAGAGCGTCGTCTGAAGCTAGGGCTCCGCCGCGGCGCGACGGGGTATCAGACGGCCGCGGCGCGCAGCTTCGTCCTCGACCTCGTGGCCGACGCGGCGTTCCGCACGGGGACGCAAGCCGGTGGAGACGCGGAGTCGCCCGCCGCGGGCGTTGACGGCTACGCGATGGTGGCCGTCGGCGGCTACGGGCGCGGCGAGCTTGCGCCCTTCTCCGACCTCGACCTGCTCTTTCTATATTCAGGGCGGCGCACGGCGCAGGCGCGCGGGCTGGTCGAGGGCGTGCTGCGTCTGCTCTGGGACGCGGGACTGACCATCGGCCACAGCTTCCGCACCGTGGCCGAGACGACTTCGGCGGCGCGCGAAGACCCGCACCTCATGACCTCTCTGCTCACGACGCGCCTGCTCGCGGGCAATCGCGGGCTGCTCGACTCGCTGCGCGTGACGCTTGAGCGCGAGCGTCGCAAACATGCCGGCGAGTATCTGGCCGCCATCAACTACGAGCGCGACGAGCGGTATGCGAAGTTCGGCGCGTCGGTCTGTCTACAGGAGCCGAACGTCAAAGAGAGCGCGGGCGGCCTGCGCGACCTGCACACCGCGCTGTGGGCGGTACAGGTCAAGACCGGCCATCGCACGCTCGACGAGCTGTGCGCGCGCGACATCATCTCGAAGACCGAGCAGTTGAGCGCCGAGCGCGCCTACAACTTCCTCTGGCACGTCCGTCACATGGCGCACACCTTGACGGGACGCAAGACCGACCGGCTCGCGCTCGACCTACAGCCCACGCTCGCCGCGGAGTTCGGTTATCAGTCCGGGCCCGAACTGCTCGCGTCCGAGCGGTTCATGCGCGACTACTATCGCCGCGCGCGCGAACTGCACCTCTTCGGCGAATCGCTGCTCGCGCGCACCTGCGAGCCCGCGATGCCTGCGCGCCGCTGGTTCACCAGAAGCCGCCCGGGGCGCTCCGGCGAGACGTTCCACGTCGCGGACGGGCGGCTCTGGTTCAACGACGAAGGGCAGACGCTCAGGAACAACCCTCTGCTCATCATCGACGCCTTCACGCTCGCGCAGGCCGCCGATGTGCCCTTCAGCCAAGGGCTGCGCGAGGCGCTCGGCCGGAGCGTCACGTCCGTTGACCGAGACTTCCGCGACTCGGCGGAGACGGCCAACTCGTTTCTCAAACTCCTCCGCCGTCGCGGGCGCGTCGGTCGCACGCTGCGGATGATGAACGAGGTCGGGTTCCTCCGTCGCTACCTGCCGGAGTTCGGTCGCATCAGCCTGCTCATCCAGCACGACCTTTATCATCACTACACGATTGACGAGCACACCCTCAAAGCAATCGAGGCGCTCGACGAACTCTACACGGCGAGCGACCTCGCGCGCGCGCCGCTCCGCGCGGTCTTCGAAGAGGTGGAAGACCCGGCGCTCCTCTACCTGTCCGTCCTCCTGCACGACATCGGCAAGGGGCGCGGCAGCGGGCACATCGCGCGCGGTGCGAAGATCGCTGAGCACGTCTGCCGGCGGCTGCATCTCGCTCCGGAGGCGGCGGCGAAGGTCGTGCTGCTGGTCAAGCTGCACGTTGCGATGGCGCAGGCCGCCTTCCGGCGCGACCTGACGGAGCCGCAGACGGCGATTGATTTCGCCGCCGCCGTCGGGTCGCTCGACGCGCTGAACATGCTTCTGCTTCTGACCTACGGCGACCTGAACGGGGTCGGCCCCGGCGTCTGGAGCGAGTGGAAGGGCGCGCTGCTGCGTGAGCTGTATCAGAAGGCGCGGACGCATCTGACGACGGACTTGGGGCCTGCCGACGAAGCGCAGGAGCTTGCCTCTTATAAGGAGCGAGTCGTCGCCGCCCTCGCGGGCGAGCTGCCGCCGAGCGAGGTCGAGCGCCACCTTGCGCTCCTGCCCGAACGCTACAGGCGCACGACCCGTCCCGAAGAGGCGGCGGCGCATCTCCGCTTGATTAGTAAACTCGGCGAGGACGCGTTCGGTTGGCAGTGGCGACAGCACGACGGCGCGAGCACACAGTTGACGGTCTGCGCGCGTGACCGCCACGGGCTCTTCGCAGACATCGCGGGCACGCTCGCCGCGCAGGGCGTCGAGATTCTCGCCGCCGAGGTCAACACGCGCGACGACCGCATCGCCATCGACGTTTTCGCTCTGCGCGCGGCGGCCACCGGTCAGGCCGTCGATGAGTATCGTTACGCCGCCATCGAGCGGCACCTGCGCGAAGCCATCCGGGGCGAGTCGGACGTGGCCGCCGCGGTCGAGCGCTGGCGCACGCACAACGCCCCGCGCAGAAGAAACGCGCTCGTGCAGGGGCGCCGCCGCAAGCTGCCCAATGTCGTCTGCGACAACGAGGCGTCCCCTTCGACGACGATGATCGAAGTCTATGCGTTGGACGAGCCCGGGCTCGCCTACAAGATTGCGAACGTCCTCGTCGGCCTCGGCCTCGACATCGTGTGCGCCAAGATCGCCACCGAGAAGAGCGATGCCCTCGACGTTTTTTACGTGACCGACGCTACGGGGTCGAAGCTCGCCGGGCCGGCGGCGCAGGCCGCCGAGGCCGCGCTCTCCGAACGGCTCACGCTCGCGGGCGGGGGGCGCACGGCCTCCGCCACACTACAACCCTTGAGGAGAACTTGATGAAAAAAGTCGAAGCCATCATCAGGCCGCACCTGCTCGACGCGGTGAAGAATGCTCTACAGGAGGTCAACGTTTTAGGGATGACCGTCAGCGAGGTGCAGGGCTACGGGCGACAGCGCGGCCACACCGAGACGTACCGCGGCGCGGAGTATCAGATCGAGTTCGTCCCGAAGGCCAAGATTGAGATCATCATCCCCGACGACATCGAAGAGTCCGTCGTGCAGGCAATCGCCAAGACGGCGCGGACGGGTAAGTTCGGCGACGGCAAAATCTTCGTCACCACGCTGGACGACGTGACGCGCATTCGCACCGGCGAGCGCGGCGAGGCTGCCCTTTAACAAACGCTGAAGGAGGAACGCTGAACGATGAACTGAAGACAACGGGTCTTCAGTTCATCGTTCAGCGTTCCTCCTTTTGAGCACGGGGCCGGCATGGTCGTGCACAGCGCGACGAAATATCTGGATAGACCGCGCGGGCCCGTTATCGTCGGGGCCGTCAACTGTTCCGTCTGCATCGGATAGATCTTCACCTTCACAGCTACAGTTTCAGGCCGTTTGCTAAACACGCCGGAGGTCTAATAGCATACTCGTTTATTTTTCACGGCAGGAGTTACGGCCTGAAGCTCAATGATATGGAGACAAACTGATGCTTGGATTCGGCAAAAGAATTTCATACGCCACCCGCTGCTTCTTCTCTGTGCTGTCGCGCGGCGAGGTGCCCGAGGAGATCGCGACTGAAGTGGCCCCGAGTGCGGCGCAGACGGCGCCCGAGCGGGAACCGGAGACGCCCGCGCTTCCCGCCGGACAAGCGGACGCGCGGACGGCGGAGGAGTCAACCGACCGCGCCGTGCAAATCCTCTCGCTGCTGCAACGCGACGGCCGTTTGATCGACTTTCTGAGCGAAGACATCGCGCCCTATCAGGACGCGCAGGTCGGGGCGGCGGTGCGCGAGGTGCACACCAACTGCCGCAACGCGCTCGCGCAGTACATCACGCTTGAGCCGATTATGGAGGGCGAGGAAGACCGGCCCGTGACGGTCGCCGAAGGCTTCGACCCGGCCTCGGTCAAGCTCATCGGGAACGTGACGGGGCGTCCCCCTCTGCGCGGCCTGCTGCGGCACAAGGGTTGGCGCGTGGCGGAGGTCAATATGCCTTCGCTTCCGGCGCCGGGGGCCGGTCGCACCGTCGTCGCTCCGGCCGAAGTGGAAATACAGTAGACCAGTGATAAGTGATGAGTGATAAGTGATAAGAGAAGAACAAGGCCCGCTTGTCTTCTCTTATCACTTATTACTCATCACTTATCACTCTTCAAGAGGTGAATCTTTTGGACACACGTTTTATTGTCGGCATTGATTTGGGCACGACCAATTCGGCGTTGGCGCAGCTCGACACCGCGGCTCCCGAAGAGGAGACACGCATCCACATCGAAGCCGTCCCGCAG
>JBJMGQ010000466.1:0-11653 GCA_045807845.1 Pyrinomonadaceae bacterium
CTCCCACAGGAAGAACTCTTCGCCGAGGTCATATAGATCGTTCAGCGTGCGATAGACGACCGGGTGACCGGCGACTTCGAGCGCCTTCAGCTTCGACTCGGTCTCGCTGTCGAGCTTGCCGACGGCGATGGAGACGAACAGTCGGTCGTCGCCGTAGACGGACGGCGCGGCCAGCGGCTCGCCCGCGACGGGCACGACGCCCTTGCCCTCCTTGCCCGTGCTCTCGGCGATGAGTTGTTCGACCCAGAGTCCGAAGCTCTCGACCTTCGGGTCGGCGACGATGGTCAGCTTGTCGCGGCCGGCCTTGGCGCACTCGCCGATGATGGCGCCGAGTCGCGCGCCGGGGTTCTCGCCCGCGGGCACGACCTGCGAGCAGGCATGTATGACGCGCTCGGCGCGGTCGAGCAGCTTCTTGATGTCCACGCCCATCAGCGCCCCCGGCACCATGCCGAAGTAGGAGAGCGCCGAATAGCGCCCGCCGATGTCCGAGGGGTTGAGGAAGATGCGCTTGAACTTGTCGCGCGTCGCGTCGCGCTCCATCTGCGTGCCCGGGTCGGTGACGGCGAGAAAGTTCTCGCCCGGGTTCTCTTTAACCTTGCCGACCTGATCGTACCAGTAACGGTAGAAGGTGAGCGGCTCGGTCGTCGTGCCCGACTTCGAAGAGACGACGAAGAGCGTGTGTTCAAGGTCAATCTGCTCGCGGTACTCGGCGACCTTGTCGGGGTCGGTCGAGTCGAGCACGAGCAGCTCGGGATAGCCCTCCTGATGCCCGAACGTGCGGCGCAGGACTTCGGGCGCGAGCGAGGAGCCGCCCATGCCGTTCAAGACGACGTGCTTGAAACCCTTCTCGCGCAGGCGGTCGGCGAAGGTGACGAGGTCGTCCTCGACGCCGATCATCTGGTCGGCGACGTTGAGCCAGCCGAGCGCGTTCTTGATGATCTTCTGGTGCTCCTCTTCCGACTTCCACAGTGCAGCATCTTTACGCCAGACGCGGCGCATCACGTCGCCTTTTTCGGCTTCCTTGATGGCCGCACTCACCGCGTCAGCGTATTTTCCCAAGCGTGCGCTCAACCTTTCGTTGATGCCCGAGAGCAGCGCATCGCGCTTGGCCTCGATGGACTCGAAGAGCGTGTCGAGGGAGTTGACGAAGGCTGCAAGGCCGTCGCGCTGTAGCTTCTCGGTCACGGCCTTGAGGTCGATGCCGACCTCTGCGAGCTGACCGATGAGAGCGCGACATTCGTCAAGACCTTCTTCCAGCGTCAGCTCGACGCGGCCGTGGTCGCGGATGGCCGTGTAGGTCGCGGGCGGGACGGTGTTGACCGTCTCGGGGCCGATGAGATTATCGACGTAGAGCACGTCCGAGTAGTTCGGATTCTTCGTCCCCGTCGAAGCCCACAGGCACCGCTGCACCTGCGCGCCCTTCTCCTTCAGCGCGGCGAAGCGCGGGCCGTGGAAGATCTCTTTGTACTTCTCATACGCCAGCTTCGCGTTGGCGACCGCCGCCCGGCCGCAGAGACTTTCAAGCCGCTGCTTCTCTTCGGGCGAAGAGGCGTGCCGCGCCTTGTATTCGAGGTCTGTGTCAATCGCCGTGTCCACGCGCGAGACGAAGAAGCTGGCGACCGAAGCGATGTGGTCAACGTTCTTCCCCTCGGCCGCGCGGCGTTCCAGTCCCTTGATGAAAGCCTCGGCCACCTCCTCGTAATTCTCGATGGAGAAGATCATCGTGATGTTGATGTTGATGCCGCGGTAGGTGGACTCCTCGATGGCGGGCAAGCCCTCCTGCGACGCGGGAATCTTGATCATCACGTTCTTGCGGCCCACGCGCTCGAAGAGGCGCGACGCCTCGTCAATCGTCCCCTGCGTGTCGTAGGCGAGCTTGGGGCTGACTTCGAGACTGATGTAGCCGTCGAGCCCATCGGTCTTGTCGTAGACCGGCTTCAAGGTGTCGGCGGCGTTACAGATGTCATCGACGACGAGGTCTTCGTAAATCTCGCCCACGCTCTTACCGTCCTTGACGAGCTTGCTCAACTGCTCGTCGTAGTCGGTCGAGCCGGTGATGGCCTTCTCGAAGATGGTCGGGTTGGAGGTGACGCCGCGCAGGTCGTCCTCCTCGATCTTCTTCCGCAGGTCGCCGGTCGTGAGCATCGCGCGGCGAATGTTGTCGTACCAGATGGACTGGCCGAGCTTCATGATTTCGACGAGTCGGTTACTCATAAATACCCTCCTCAAGCGGGATGAAAACAGGGTGACGGGCAGTCTGAACCGGATTTTGCAGTTGGGCGGGGGGTCACACTTCGGCTGCCGCTGCGCCGGTTGGAAGACCCGGCTCTATCCCTTTCAAACGACGCTGTTTCGAATTGGCGGGATACTATCACATGAGTTCAGACGCCGCCAACAGAGAGAAAAACAGTAGGCAGATGGCAGTAGGCAGTTTGCCGGAAGGCAAACAGGTCTGAAGAATCGGAGGCGGCGAGTTGATAACCTCGCCGCCTCCGATTCTTCAGACCTGTTTCGTTTATAGGCTTCCTGCCTTCAACTGCCTACTGCCATCTGCCTACTGCTCCTGCGCTGAGGCCGACTCGGCGGCGAAGACCGAGTCCTCGGTCTTGACGCCGTAGGTGACGGTGAGCACCAAAGACTCTTCGACCTGCCGGTCGCCTGCGTAGAGGACGGAGCGATAAGGAACGAGCGTGCCCTGTACGACGCGGTAGTCGTGGAAGGTGCGTTTGTACTTGACGCCCGCGTCCTCATATTCGAGCCAGAGGATGCGTCCCGTCTTCGCGCTGATGTAGAAGCGCGTCGCGCGCTGCTCCTTGTCCGTCAGGTCGAGCACCCAGAGGTCTAAGCCCTTCTGGCTCTCCTTGCCACCGTACTTGACCGTCCCGCCGCTCTCCTTGTAACGCAGCAGCGCGTCGATGCCGTGGACGCGGTCGGTCAACAGGCTCGTCACGTCCTCCTGCTTCGGCGTGAAGGGCGTGCCGCGCAGGATGCCCATCACGTGCCCCTCGTTGAGGACGAGCGAGTACTGGAGCGATGAGAGGTGCTGGTCGAAACGTATCTTGTCCTTCTCGTAGGTCTCGCCGCGTTTGAAGGTGCGCTCGTAGGTAATCTCTTCGGGGCGCCCATCCTGACCGGTACGGATGATGCGGCCCCGCTCGACGCCCGTGCGCCGTATCTGTTGGAGCCCTGCGCGCGAGCCGTAGACGAGGACGACCGTCTCGGCCACCGACTCGGCCGAGATGTTCTGTTCACCCTTGGCGGGGCGCTTCGGCTCCTCCTTCTTCTTCGGCTTCTCTTCCGCCTTGGGGGCTTTGTCCTGCGCGGCGGCGGGGACGGCCGCGAGTGTGCCCGTCGCGGCGACAAAGAGCGCCGACAGCGCGCACACCAGTAAGCGTCGTAACACTGAGTTGTTCTCCATTCCTGAGTTGATCGCCCGGCGGCTCCGGCCCAAGTGCCGTGTCTGAGGAGAGATTCGACGGCCGAACTTCGGCGGATTGTAACACATACGCCGGGGCTGAGCCCCAACGCGCCGCGCCGCCCTTTCAGTCCAAAACAATTGATGCCAATAGCCTTGCGGTGGATGCCCGCCCGTGCTTTGACAACCCCGCGCGCGAGCCTGTAAAGTCCTGTGTTTTCATCAAAGCTTCAAAAGTCCTGAGTCTGGAATCGGAGTCTGAGGTCGACATGAAGCACTCACTTCCGGCTCCGGGTTGCTGACTACTGAGTTTGTCTTGAAAGGATAGGAACCGTGAAAAAAGTAGGACTGCTGGTCGGCCGCGAGCGGACGTTCCCCGTCTCGATTATCGATAGCATCAACGAGCGGGGCGGAGGCGAGGTCGTCGCCGAATTCGTCAAGGTCGGCGGCGTGCGCCACGACGCGGCCGTCGGCTATGACCTGATCATCGACCGCATCTCGCACGAGGTGCCCTTCTACCGCGCCTTCCTCAAGCGCGCCGCGCTCGAAGGCACCATCGTCATCAACAACCCGTTCTGGTGGTCGGCCGACGACAAGTTCTTCAACTTCTCGCTCGGCACGAAGCTCGGCGTCGCCATCCCGCGCACCGTCCTGCTGCCGCAGAAGAATTACATCGCGGGCATCACGAGTGAGAGCTTGCGCAACCTCGAATACCCGCTCGACTGGCAGGACATTGCCGACTACGTCGGCTTCCCCGCCTACCTCAAGCCCTTCGACGGCGGCGGCTGGAAGAACGTCTCAAAGGTCAACAGCCTCGAAGAGCTCTGGGAGGTCTATGACACGACCGACACGCTCTGCATGACCTTGCAGGCCAATGTCGATTGGGATCATTTCGTGCGCTGCTACTGCATCGGGCAGGAGGACGTGCTCATCATGCCCTACGACCCGCGCAAGGCTTACCTCTCGGGCGAGCAGTACGTCCACGACCCCGGTTATCTCACGGCCGAAGTGGCCGCGCGCGTCGCGCAGGACGTGCTAACACTGAACCGCGCGCTCGGCTACGACATCAACACGGTCGAGTTCGCCATCAAGGACGGCATCCCCTACGCCATCGACTTCATGAACCCCGCGCCGGACGCAGAGCTGGCCTCGGTCGGCGAGTTCTATCATCACTGGTTGACGAAGGCCGTTACCGACCTCGTCTTCCGCCGCCTCGCCGAGCCGCGCACGGAGAACCGCTACCGCTGGGACGCTCTGCTCAACCCGCAGCCCGAGCCCCACGGCGCCGCGCACACGCTCGCCGCCGCGGCCTCCGCCGCGCAGACGGCCGCCGACTCCGTCCTGCCGCAGTCCGTCCGCGACCTCTCTTCGAACGTCGTGGACACGGTCACGGAGTTCCTCGGACAGGCCACCGGCGTCGTCTCCGGTCTGGTGGATGCGGTCACCGAAGCGACCGCGTCGGGCGGGCATCAAGGCGAACAGAATGAGCCCCCCGTGCAGTACGCGCCGGCTGCGCCGAAGGCCGCGACCAAGAGCCCGCGCACCGCCGCCGGCTCGAAGAAGGGCGCCGCCAAGGGCTCGACCAAGCGCGCCGCCTCGTCACGCTCGAAGAAACCCACGGGCGAAGGGTCGAGCGAAGCTTAAGCCGACTAGACACTCCGGTTAAAAAGAAGAGGGCGACCCGCGCGGGTCGCCCTCTTCGTCTTTCAGAGGTGCGTCAACTTCAGAACCCCTTCGACTGGAGCCACACGTCCATGAGCCGCCAGCCGTCGTGGTTGCGGTAGTGCGTGTTGAAGTCGTGCCCGACGCCCGCGAGCGGTTGCACGGTCACGCTCGACGCGCTTGTAAAGAACGCCGCCTCGCCGTCGGCCAAAGACCCGGGGAACAGGCCGTCGAACTCACCCAACTGCACGAGCACCGGGCCCGTCACCTGCCCGACGCGCAGGGCCGCCGCGTCGAAGGTGAACGCGGGCAGGATGCCCGTGGTGAGCTGACCCCGCGGGAGGAAGTCTGCGAGGTTGTCGCGGTCGTACTGGATGACTTCGGGGTCGGCCCCGGGCGCGTAGTAGAACATCACGGGCCGCAGCTCGCCGGGGACGGCGAAGTATTCATACTGCGACAGCTCTGCAATCAGCTCGGCCGGCACAGGTATCACGTGCGGCACGTGCCCCATGCCCGTCGTAACGACCGCGTCGGCGTCGTGGTATGTGCCCTGCTCGTAGACAGCGTTGATGCTGCCGAGAGAGTGGCTGACCGTCACCACGCGCTCGAACGCGTAGCCCACACCGTTCTCGCCCGAGCGCAGACGCGTGATGACTTGATGGATGGCCGAGGCGGTCTGGTCGAGCGTCAGCGAGTCGCCGTCAGCGGGCTTTGTGCTCTCGCCCGCACCGAGCTGGTCGATGGCAAGCACCGCGTACTTCCGCTCGGCCATGTAGCGCGCGAACGAATACTCGTGCCCGTTGATGGTCGGCACGTCCCAGTACTTGTGGTTGTAGTTGGCGCCGTGGAGCGCGAGCAGCAGCGTGCGTTCGCGGAAGCTGCCCTTGTAGTAGAGGTAGCCCGCGACTTCGGCGGAGCTTCCGTCCGAAAGCGTCACGGGGAAAGTCACGCGCTCGACCTTGATGTCGTTCGGCGTCTCGTCGGCGGCGGCGATGCCGGCGAAGGAGAAGAGCAAGAGAGCGATGGCGAGGAGTCTGAATGCGCCGTTAGAAGCGAGGCCGGTATGATTGCGTTGAATGTTCATGGGTCAGCCTTTCTATGTCAGGGCCGCGCGCCGTAGAAAATAGGTATGAATCGGCGCGCGGCTGTGAGTGTCCGGCGAAACACGGAGTTTCGCGTCCCGCCTTAGAACGCGTAAAAGCTCGCCGCGACGGATCATGGAAGAGGCTGAAAGTTTTAGGAAGTGACGAACGGACTGTGTGAAGTTTTTGAAAGGGGCTCCAGAGAGAGTCGCGCCGACGAAGAACGGGCGCCCCGGAGGACGCCCGTCAGTCTTCGACTTTTTAGATGGCCAGGGACGGAGTCGAACCGCCGACACCGCGATTTTCAGTCGCGTGCTCTACCAACTGAGCTACCTGGCCGTAAAGCGTCTTGCGCGAACAGAAGGCAGAGTATAAGGGGGTCGAAACTGGCCTGTCAAACGGCCCGTGCGGTCGAGTTTTTTGTCAAATGCGTCACAAAAAAACGTTGACAATTTTTCGGCGAGGCGTATAATCCGTCGCGTCTGAGGGTGGTGCCGGTTGCCAAACAGCCGGTGCGTCCCGCGAGGGACAACCAGCCGAAGCCCGAACATCGACAGTGCCCGCCCGTGGCAGCCCGAACGCCGATTGTGCCCCCCACAAACGCTACCTTCGAGCTGCCACTCTTATTTTGCCCACAAACTTTTCCCGCGCCTTAATCCTTACCTCAAGTCGAAAAATCTCCTGAATATTTCGCCCAAATCCGCCGTGCTCTGAATGTTGTGGTGAAGGAGACGGAGGGCGTGTCTCAGATGCCGGAGCGTGCCGCGAGGAGTTCGTACTGTTGCGCGGCCTCGGCGACGACCTCGCGCTCGTCGAGCGTCTGTAGCTCGCCGTCGCGGAGGACGACGCGTCCGTCTATCAGCACGTCGCGCACATCGCGCGCCTCTGAGGCGTAGACAATCGTTGAGACTACTTCGGGGCGCGGCGTCGTATGGAGGCGTCCGAGTTCGAGGACGGTGATGTCTGCGCGCTTGCCTGCTTCAAGGCTCCCGATCTCGTCTTCCAATCCGAGCGCGAGCGCGCCACCCGCGGTCGCCATGCGCAGCACACGCGCGGCGGGCAGCGCGTCGGCTCCGCGGCTCACCTTCTGCAAGAGTGCCGCCGAGCGCATCTCTGTGAACATGTCGAGGCGGTTGTTGCACGGCGCGCCGTCCGCGCCGAGCGAGACGGAGACGCCGCGCGCGAGCATCTCCGAGACGGGCGCGACACCCGAGCCCAGCTTCATGTTCGACGAGGGGCAGTGCGCGACGTGCGTCCCCTTCGACGCGAGCAATCCCACCTCCGCCTCGTCCAAGTGCACGCAGTGCGCGAGCAGAACGTGCGACCCAGAGACGCCGAGCGAGTCGAGATACAGAACGTTCCTCATCCCCGACTCGCTCTCGACCAGTTCGCACTCGGAGACGTTCTCCGACGCGTGCGTGTGAATCATCACGCCGTGCTCGCGCGCGAGCACAGCCACACGCTCAAGCAGCCCGCGCGTGCAGCTCACAGCGAAGCGCGGCGCGAAGCAGTAGCGTATGCGACCGTCGGCGCGGCCGTGCCACTTCTCAAGGAGCGCGAGCGACTCGCGCAAGGAGTCGTCGGCCTTCTCTCGAAGCGGCGAAGGCACCTCCTCGCCCTTGTCCATCATGCACTTGCCGACGGTGGCGCGGAAGCCCGACTCCTCGACAACGCGGAAGACCTCTTCCGTGTGCCTGACCGTCTCCATCGTGAGCGCGCAGGTCGTGCCGCCGCGAATCATCTCGCCGATGCCGAGGCGCGCCGAGGCACGCAAGCTGGCCGCGTCGTGCGCTGCTTCCAAAGGCCACACGCGCCGCTTGAGCCAGTCGAGCAGCGCGAGGTCGTCAGCCGCGCCGCGGAAGAGCGTCTGGCAGAGATGGACATGCGTCTGCACGAAGCCCGGCAGCACGGCGCAGCCGCGCGCGTCGATGGTCACGTCGGCGGCGATGTTCGAGACTTCGCCGACGGCCTCGATGCGGCGCCCGCGCACGAGCACGTCACCTTTGACGACCGTGTCCGCGCCGTCCATCGTGACGACGGTTCCGCCCTTGATGAGGACAGTCTGCTCCATCTGAAATATGCGAAGAGAATTTTTTAAAGCGGAGTCTCTTGCCGCGCGATTATCCACGCACGGCGGGTGGGCTGTAAAGGCGAAAGGCAAAAGTGGAAGACGAGAGCCGTGCTGTCCGGCCGTCCCCACTTTTGCCTTTCGCGAATCTGCCTTACTTTGTGGCCGCGGCCTACTCGGACGCGGACTCCTCGCCGAAGCCGGGCATCTTGAGTGCCCTCTTCACGTCCAATTCGATGCGGCCGAGCATTTCGGGGTTATCCCTGAGCGTCGTCTTCGAGTTCTCGCGCCCCTGACCTAAGCGCTCGCCGCCGTAGGAGAACCACGCGCCCGACTTCTCGACGACGCGGTTCGCCACCGCGAGGTCGAGCACGTCGCCCTCGCGCGAGATGCCCTCGCCGTACATGATGTCGAACTCGCACTCGCGGAAGGGCGGCGCCACCTTGTTCTTGACGACCTTAACCTTAGTGCGATTACCCACGACGCGGTCGCCGTCCTTGATGGCGCCGATGCGGCGGATGTCGAGCCGCACGGTGGAGTAGAACTTGAGCGCGCGCCCGCCGGTCGTCGTCTCGGGACTGCCGAACATGACGCCGATCTTCTCGCGAATCTGGTTGATGAAGATGAGGCAGGTGTTCGTCTGGCCGACGATGGCCGTCAGCTTGCGGAGCGCCTGCGACATCAGGCGCGCCTGAAGACCCGGCAAAGAGTCGCCCATCTCGCCGTCCAGCTCCGCGCGCGGCACGAGCGCCGCGACCGAGTCGATGACGATGACGCCCACGCCGTTCGAGCGCACGAGCGCCTCTGCGATCTCCAAAGCCTGCTCGCCCGAGTCGGGCTGCGAGATGAGCAGCTCGTCGATGTTGACGCCGAGTTTGCCCGCGTAGTCCGAGTCCATCGCGTGCTCGGCGTCGATGTAGGCGGCCACGTCGCCTGACTTCTGCGCCTCGGACACGATATGGAGCGCGAGCGTCGTCTTGCCCGAAGACTCCGGCCCATAGATTTCGATGATGCGACCGCGCGGGATGCCGCCGACGCCGATGCACGCGTCGAGCGAGAGCGAGGTCGTCGAGATGGCCGGGATGTCAATCACCTCTTTGTCGCCGAGGCGCATGATCGAACCCTTGCCAAACTTCTTTTCAATGTTCGCGAGCGCCGCCTCGACCGCCTTGCCGCGGTCTGCGCCCTGCCTGTCAGCCATTTGTGCTACCACTCTTTCTCGTCCCCTTTTCTCACGCTGTTAAATTTGTGTCCTAAAGCTTAAGACCCGGAGAGTCTATCACAAACGGCGCGAGAATGGAACACTGTTTCACACTTGCAACGATATTTTTTTCACCCTGGCGGGGATGAAGCCGGAGATGCGTCTTGAAGCCGGGACAATATACGACAGCGCCCGCTTCAGTTCAATTCGGCAGCAGAGCGCGCGCGAAAGCGCCGACGCGTGCGACGAGGTCGGAGCTGCCGGTCTGCTTCTCTATCTCCGAGACGAGCGCGGAGCCGACGACCGCGGCATCGGCGTAAGCCCACACGTCCGCGACCTGCGCCGCCGTCGAGATGCCGAAGCCGACGGCGACGGGCAGTGTCGTCAATCCGCGCACGCGCGCGACGAGGCGTTCGGCCTCCGTGCTCGACTGCTCGCGCGTACCCGTGACGCCCGCGCGCGAGACGGCGTAGACGAAGCCGCTGGCGCGCTCGGCGATCATCCGCAGGCGCGCGTCGGAGGTGGTCGGGGCGACGAGAAAAATCTGGTCGAGGCCGTGTCGTGTGAGGACGGCGTTGAAGTCGGCGGACTCTTCGGGGACGAGGTCGGTGGCGAGTAGGCCGTCCACGCCCGCGCGGACGCACTCTTCGGCGAGACGTTCGAGGCCGAACTGGAGGAGCGGGTTGAAGTAGCTGAAGAGGATAACGGGCACGTCCGTCTCGCGCCGCGCGTCGGCAAGCGTGCGGAGCACTTCACTGAGTCCGACGCCGTGGCGCAGGGCGCGCTCGGCCGCGCGTTGAATCGTCGGGCCGTCGGCGACGGGATCGCTGAAGGGCACGCCCAACTCAATCAGTGTCGCGCCCGCGCGCGCCAGCTCGACGATGAGCGCACGCGATGTCTCAAGGTCGGGGTCGCCGACGGTAATGTAGGGGATGAAGCCGCGGCGGCCGTCGGCGCGGAGGTTCTTGAAAGCCTCTGTGATTCGACTCACGCCGTCTCTCCGCCCGTGAGTTCGGCCACGGTCTGCACGTCCTTGTCGCCGCGCCCCGAAAGGTTGACGACGAGTGACTCGCTCTCCTTCATCTCGCGCGCGAGCTTGAGCGCGTGCGCGACGGCGTGGGCGGATTCGAGCGCGGGGATGATGCCTTCGAGCTTGGAGAGTAGACTGAAGGCTTCGAGCGCCTCTTCGTCGGAGGCGGAGACATACTCGACGCGCCCCTCGTCGTGCAGAAAAGCGTGCTCGGGGCCGATGGAAGGATAGTCGAGCCCCGCGGAGATGGAGTGCGTCGAAGCTATCTGCCCGCGCTCGTCCTGCAAGACGTAGCTCAACGTTCCTTGAAGGACACCGGGTCGGCCGCCGCCCGCTTGATTAAACCTCGCGGCATGTAATCCCAACTCCACACCTGTGCCGCCCGCCTCGACGCCGACCATGCGGACGCCTTCGTCTTTAAGAAAAGGATGAAAGAGCCCAATCGAATTCGAGCCACCACCGACGCACGCGACGAGCGCGTCGGGCAGACGCCCTTCCCTTTCGAGAAACTGCGCGCGCGCCTCGCGCCCGATGACGCTCTGGAACTCGCGCACCATGAGCGGGTAGGGGTGCGGCCCGAGCGCGCTACCCAGTAGATAGTAAGTGTCTGCAACGTTCGTCACCCAGTCGCGCAGCGCCTCGTTGATGGCGTCCTTGAGCGTGCGCTGGCCTGCGTCCACCTCGCGCACCTCCGCGCCGAGCAGGCGCATGCGAAAGACGTTGAGACGTTGTCGTCTCACGTCCTCCGAGCCCATGTAGACGACGCAAGCCAGACCAAAGAGCGCGCAGACGGTCGCGGTCGCGACGCCGTGCTGCCCCGCGCCCGTCTCCGCGATGACGCGGCGCTTCCCCATCCGTCGCGCGAGCAGCACTTGACCGAGCGCGTTGTTAATCTTGTGCGAGCCCGTGTGCGAGAGGTCTTCGCGCTTGAGGTAGATGCGTGCGCCGCCCGCGTGCTCCGTCAGCCGCGCGGCATGGAAGAGCGGCGTGGGCCGGCCCGAGTAATCTTTCAGCAGCGACTCGAACTCGCTCTGAAAACTCGCGTCGTCGTGGGCCGCGTCGAAGGCTTCGTTCAGCTCTTCGAGCGGCGCCATCAAAGTCTCGGGCACGTAGCGCCCGCCGTAGCGCCCCCAGTGTCCACCCGCGTCAGGATTTACAGTCTGCTCGCCCATCGAAGCCACACTCCGCCGCCGGC
>JBJMGQ010000467.1:0-11366 GCA_045807845.1 Pyrinomonadaceae bacterium
GCCGCCAGCGCCACCCGCGGCATCGCGCGCCGGAACGACTCGCGCGCACGCGCGAACAGTCTCGCCCAACGCTCCCACGCCCCCGACCTTCCGCCCATCAACGCTCCCCTTCCAATAATTTGAACGATGAAGTATGAACGCTGAACGATGAGCTGAAGACGACGGCTCTTTACTTCATCGTTCAGTGTTCATACTTCATCGTTCCAGTTTACGCCACACGCGCGGGCGGTGTTTCAACACGACTTTCGTCAAGCTTAATCTTCGGCGAGGGCGCGGACGTGCGCGGCGACCGTTCCGCCGAGAGTCAGAAGGTTGTAGCCGCCTTCGAGGCATGAGACGAGACGACCGCCGCACGCGTCGCGCGCCCACTCCTTCGCCACGCGCGTCAACGCGACGAAGTCATCATCCGTCAGCATGAGTTGTCCCAAGGGGTCGCCCGCGTGCGAGTCAAAGCCGGCCGAGATGATGACGAGGTCGGGCTTGAACTTCGCGCCTATCTCTTCGAGCGCGGTCTCGAAGGCGCGTCGATGCTCCGGGGCGGGCGTGCGTGCGCGCAGCGGCAGATTCAGGGTGTAGCCGCGCCCTCGCCCCACCCCCGTCTCGGCGCGCGTGCCCGTGCCCGGATACCAGGGGTACTGGTGCGCCGAGAAGAAGAAGACCGAAGGGTCGTCGTAGAAGATGCCCTGCGTGCCGTTGCCGTGATGCACGTCCCAGTCGATGACGGCCACGCGCTCGACCTCTTTGTAGTGACGCTGCGCGTAGCGCGCCGCGACGGCGACGGTGTTGAAGAGACAGAAGCCCTGCGCGCGGTCGGAGGTGGCGTGGTGACCGGGCGGGCGCACGGGCAGAAAGGCGTTCTGCGCCTCGCCCTTCAAGACCATGTCCACGGCTCTGCACGCGCCGCCCGACGCGCGCAGAGCCGCTTCGAGCGAGCGCATCGAGACGGCCGTGTCGGCGTCCAGATAGCCTAGCCCCTCGCTCACCGCGCGCTCGACGTGTTTGAAGTGCTGCGGCGTGTGCGCGGCCTGCACGTCGCCGCGCGGCGCGGGCGCAGCTTCAATCTCTAACAGGCGCGACCAAAGCTCCGCGTCGCCGCGCAGCGCCTCCATCACGACCGCGTAACGCTCTGGGCTTTCGGGATGGCCGGGGCCTGTGTCGTGCTGCTCAAAGACGGGGTGATGTATGATGGCCGTCGTCATGCGGCCGATTATGTGCGAGGGTCAGGACGAGGTCAAACACCTTGGGAGTAGGCAGAAGGCAGATGGCAGTAGGCAGTTAAAGGCCATGCGGGAAGCCCCGGGGGGCTCACTGCCTACTGCCATCTGCTTACTGCCTACTATCCTTCATGGCACTGTCCGTCGATGATACGCCCCGCCCCGATTTTCGTTTGACTGCGGACGCCTCTGAAGGCATCTCTCCTCTTAAGGCTGCGCTTTTCTTGACGTTAGCCGCCCTGCGTCGAGGCGGAATAGTGTTTGCTGAGGAGATCGACGTAATCAGCTCTCCCGTTTTAATCCGAGTTGATTCTGAAGGGCAGCAGGAGGAGTCTCAACATGCGAAAAGTTTTCGCCAGTCTACTTTGTCTCTTAATTCTCGTGACGACGTTCTCGCTCGACGCGTCGGCGCAGGACAGGCGCAGGCGGTCGCGCTTCGGGCGTAAGTCGCGCACGGCGGCCATGATCGGCGGCGGCGCACTCGTCGGCGGTCTCATCGGCGGCAAGAAGGGCGCGGCCATCGGCGCGGGCGGCGCGGGCACCTACGCTTTCAACCGCAGAGCCGCGCGGCGCCACTTCAAGCCGCGCACGCGCACCATCGGTGCGACGGCCAGCGGTGCGTCGCTCGGCGCGGGCGTCGGCGGCGCGGTCGGCCACGGGCGCGGTGCGGCGGCGGGCGCCATCGTCGGCGGCACGGGCGGCTACCTCTATCGTCGCCATAAGCACAGCCTCCCCCGGCGTTATTAAGACGGCCGGGTGATTCAGACCGTGTGGGGAGCGTCGAGGCCCGCTGTGCTTCGACGCTCCTCTTTGTCGGGCGCTTGCGCGCGCCCATCTCTTTGCCACAAACTACCCTCGCGCAACGTTCGCTTACCTTCAAGCATCAAGGAGCCAAAGCTTCATGTCTAACGACGAAGAGCAGCAGAAGCGTAGCCGGGTCGTGATCGAGACGCCGACGGCGAGGCGCGAGGTAGTTGAGCAGCAGACCGTCCGTTACCCGCCGCCGGAGCGGCGCGGGTATTCGACAGGCGTCCTCGCCACGGTGGCGCTTCTCGCCATCGCGGCCACGGCCATCATCTTTCTCTTCCTGACGAACTCGCGCGACGACGCAAACCAGACCAACGTCAACATCCGCGCGGCGGCACAGCCGACGCCCTTCGCGCAGGCGCCCGTGACGGTGCAGACGCCTCTGACACAGCCGACGCCCATCATCATCCAGCAGGCGCCACAGACCGTGCCCGCGCCGGTCATCATTCAGGCGCCGCCCACGACCAGCACGACGACACCGGCCGCGCCGCCGGCTGCTACGGCACCGCCGCCCGCCGCGAACGACGACGCGACGCTGCAAACTAAGATCGACAAGGCGTTCGCCGACGACCAGACCGTCTCCGCGGCCATCATCGACGCGAGGGTCGTGGGCGGCCGCGTCCATCTCTCCGGCACGGTCAACTCCGACGCCATCAAGCAGCGCGCCGAGCGCCTCGCCTACGCCGTCAAAGGCGTCCTCGCCGTTGACAACAAGATCGTCGTCAACGCCGGTACGCCATAGGGGAGTAGGAGTAGGAGTAGGCAGTAGGCAGTAGGCAGTTAAGACAGGAAGAGGGCTGAAAGAATTGGGGGAGGCGAGTTACGAATCTCGTCTCCCCCGATTCTTATAACTTCCTACTTGCCTTAACTGCCTACTGCCTACTGCCTACTGCCTACTCCCCTCAATACCCTTCCGTGTGGTGGCGCAGCCATTCGTCTATTTCGGCGTCGGTCGGGTCGCGGTTCAGCTCAGCGCGGAGGCGTTGCGCGGCCACCTCGCGTTCGTCGCGCGCGGCGTCCGCGAGCGTTTCGCCGCCGTTGGTTTCGGACGAGTCATCCACTGATGTTTCTCCCCTTCACGTATGTTTAGTTTGAGCCTGATGGTAGGCCCTAGACGGACGCGGTTGCAAGCTCAGTCGCGGTCGGCGAAGCGGTAGCGGAGCAGCGCGCGAGCGCGCAGGGCCGCGAAGCCGACCGCCACGATGCAGCAGACGCCGCCGAGCACGACCGAGAAGGGCGCGCCCGCCACCGACGCGACCAGCCCCGCCTCAAGCTCTCCGAGCTGCGGCCCGCCCATGAAGAAGATCATGTTCACCGAAGTCATGCGGCCCCGCAGGCGGTCGGGCGTGATGAGCTGCCGGATGGTCTGGCGGATGACCGTGCTCACGGTGTCGGCCGCGCCCGAGATGGCGAGCATGAAGAGTGAGAGCCAGTACGAGCGCGAGAGGCCGAACAGAACGGTGGCCGCGCCGTAGACCGCGACCGAGACGAGCACCGCGAGCCCCGGCCGCCGCCAGCCCGCACGCCGCGCGAGCAGCAACCCCGTCAAGACCGCGCCGAAGGCCGCCGCCGCCGCGAGCACCCCGTAACCGCGCTCGCCCACTTGCAGCACGTCGCGCGCGAAGATGGGGAGCAGCGCCGTCGCCGAGGCGAAGAACGTCGCCACGAAGTCCAAAGACATCGTCTGCACCATGATGGGCGTGCGCCAGACGAACCTCAAACCCTCCTTCAGAGATTCGAGCCCGACGCGCGTCAACTCTTCGGCCTTCCCCTTCCCCGAGGCGCGTATCAGCAGCACGGCCGCGATGACCGAGAGGAACGAGACGGCGTTGAAGGCGTAGACCGCCGCCGGCCCGTAGTGCGCCAGCACCACGCCGCCGAGCATCGGCCCCGAGACGAGCGCAATCTGGAAGGAGACGAAGCCGAGGCTCACGGCGTTCGGGAAGTCGCGCGCGGGCACGAGCGCGGGCAGCAGGGCTTGACGCGCGGGGTTGTCGAACGCGATGGCGGCTGAAGAGACGGCCGTCAGCGCGTAGATGGGCCAAATCTGCGTGAGCCCCGCGGCGGAGACGAAGGCCAGCACCGCCGCACAGGCGAGCATGACGGTCTGTGTAATGAGGATGAGGCGCTTGCGGTCAACGGCGTCGGCGACGACTCCGCCGACGAGCGAGCAGAGCACGATGGGCAGCACGCGCACGAGCCCGACGAGGCTGAGCGCCAGCGCCGCCGCCTTCTCGCCGTAGGGGCGCATGAGAATGTAGACGTGCCAGTTGATGGTGACGAGCTGCATCTGCGAGCCCGTGATGGAGAAGAACTGGCCGACCCACAGCAGGCGAAAGTCCCTGTGGCGCAGCGCCGCGAAGGCCGGGCGCCGCACGGCCCCTTCCGTGTTCTGTGCGTCTGCCGGCGTCGAGTTGTCGGGTGTGCCCAAGCGAAAGATGACCCCTCGGATAAGTGTCGCAATGATTCCGCACGTAGAATATCAGAGCCTTATGTCGCGAAAGAATTTCGCGTGTCTCAACGCATTGTCGGGCCTTGCGCCCACGCGCCTCACAGTGTCGAATTTCCGCGGAAAACGGCCGGATTTCGGCCGTTCCGGGGGGCGCGGCGGCTGCAACTCGGGAGGGGCTCGACTCATCTAAATTCGTGATTAATAACAGACATGAAAAGGGGTGAGATGAAGATGAAAGCAGTGTTGAATAGAGTGTTGGCGCTGGTCGCGGCGGTGGTCGTCGCGGCGTCTGTGGCGACGGCCGCGCCGGTCGAGCAGACGGGCGAGCGTGCGGCCTTCGAGCAGTTGTCGAAGCAGGTGCGCAAGGAGTTGGTGACGCTGCCGTGGTACGGCGTCTTCGACAACCTCGCGTACGAGATCGACGGCTCGACCGTGACGCTCTCGGGTCAGGTCGTCCAGCCTTCGACGCGCAAGGACGCGGAGCGCCGCGTGCGCAAGCTGAAGGGCGTCGAGAGGGTGGTCAACAACATCGAGGTGCTGCCGCTCTCGGGGTTCGACGATTCGATTCGCGCGAACACGTATCGCGCGCTCCTCGGTTGGAACAGCCCGCTCTTCCGCTACGGGCGCGGGGTGAACCCTTCGATTCACATCGTCGTGGACGGCGGCCACGTAACGCTCGAAGGCGTCGTCTCAAGCGAGGGCGACCGGCGGCTGGCCTACGTGCTGGCGAACGGTGTCCCGGGCGTCTTCTCCGTGACGAACAACCTCCGCAACGAGAACGCGCGCGCGCGTTAAGGCTCGGCGGAGAGAATGAGAAAGGGCGGGCAGTCGTTCGACGACTGCCCGCCCTCTTTTTGCCTACACAATCCCCGCCGCCGCGGCTAGGGGATGAAGGTGGTGGTGACGATGTCCGACCAGTCGCCCGCGGGCTGGTCGCGCAGCATGTAGCGCGCGCGGTACTGCCTCGTCTCGGGCTTGCCCGCCACCTTCGGCGGGCGGTCGTCGATGTATGGGCTGTAGCTGTCGAGCCCGAGCGACTGCCAGCCTTCGTCGCCGCTGCGCATGCTCTCGACCAGCACGCCGTCGAACTTCTCCTTGCTGAAATCTACCTGCACTGTGCCCGGCCCGTTCGAGCGGGCCTTCAAGGAGGGCTTCGAGGGTGAAGCCGGGGCGGACGGCCCGCTGCTCTCCGGCTCGGAGATGCCGAGGTCGAGGCCGATCTCTTCGGTGTAGGCGGGCGAGAGTTCTATGCGCTGGACGAGGTTACGCAGGCGCGGGACGATGCCGGCCGGGACGATGGGGGGCGCCGTCCCGGTCGCGGGAGGCAGAGGCAGTGCGACGCCCGCGCCGCCCGCCGGGCCTGACACCAACAGATTCTTGAAGGAGGTGCGCGACTGGAGCGCGGACTTGTAGGTGGGCAGGAGGTCGCCGAGGATGTAGTTGAGCATCGCGGCGTCGGCCCTGACCGCGTTCACGTCGGCCTCCGAGAAGCCGAGCGCGGTGGCGTAGGCGGCGAAAGAGGTTGAGAAGTTGTTGAGCCAGAGCGCCAGTTCGGTGTCTGTACGTGGGAGTTTCATCGGTGCGGCTCCTTTCTGGTCGGAAGGGTTGTGAGCGTGGGCGGCGGCGAGGTGGCGACGCCCGTGAAAGTGCGCCCGCGGGTTCGAGCCATCCGGCGGGGCAGCCTTTGCGTTCGTGAGGGCGGCCTTTCCGGAGTGCGCCGGGATTCTACACACAACCGCCGCCCCTGACAACGTTTTTCTCTCACCCCGCCCCAAAACAGAACCGTCCTGCCGCCGTGCGGGCTCACCCTGCCGGCCGGCGGAACCGTTCCGCACGCGTGCAGGATCATTCCGCACGCTTGGAAGAACTCCGCCCCTCGGCGGGAACCTTCCGCCCGCCCGCAAAACGGTTCCGCCCGGGGGCAGAATCACTCTGCACGGCTGCAAACCGTCTCCGCCCGCGCAAAACGGCCCCGCCACCCGGCAGCGCCACTCTGCCGGCGTGGGTCGTATTGCCGCCCGCCTGCAACGTGGCACTGCCGCCCTGCAAAGTGCCTCCGCCCGCCGGCAGACCGCCTCCGCCCGCCCGCAAAACCACTCCGCACGCCGCAACACGGTTCCGCAACGCCGCAACGCCCCGCCGCACACCCGCGGCGACCTCCCGCAGCCCCGCAGCGACCTCCCGCAGCCCCGCAGCGCGCTCCTCAACCGGCCGTTGCCGACTCGAACCCCCTTACCGGCCGGGGCGGGTGAGGCAGGTTTACTAAAAAAAAGGCCGGCACTAAGCTGGCCGGCGGCGGGAGGTACGTTGCGAGGGCGGCCACGTCCGGAAAATGGTATCGCGGCGGGTCTGCCGCGGATGCCGCCCCCACGGCGTTGCCGTCGCCTCCCGGACAAGTGGCGTTAGCACCCCGCTCTTTTACCTCCGGTAAAGGCTTCCCCGTGCTGCCCACGAACCCCGTGCCGTCGCCGAAGTTTAAGGCGCGAAAAATGAGTTCAACCCTTTTCGGGTTGGCCCAGTAGCCCTCCGCCCTGTCTTGCCTCCAAAGCTCTGCCCGTTCCGCGGGCACCTTGAGGACGACGACCCCTCCGGGCGGAAGCGGCACGTCGTCGGGGCGCACGGGCTCGCTTAAGGCGATCAGCTCGGTGCGCCCGTACTCTAACCCGAAGCCGAAGTTGCGGCCGTTCGGCGCGATCACGTCCGGCAGGAAGACGGAGATGTACAAGTAGTAGATGGGCTTCGTCCCCGTGTTGGTGACCTCGACCTCTAGCTCCCCGAGCCAGTCCTCGTTCTTCGCGTCCTTCAGCTTCTCCGGCTTCTTAATCTTGACCTTAATCGGCAGGTGCTTCGGGATCTTCTCCACCACCTCCCGCTCGTCTTTCGCGTCGGACTGCGCCGTGCTCGCCGAGAAGCCGAAGAAGGCGACGACCGACAGCAGGAAGAAGCCGGTTAAGGGAACGAGGTTGCGGCGACGAAGCATCGAGCGGAAACGGTGAGCATTCATGGCGTCTCTCCTTTCCGAGAGGGTGGTGAGCTTGGCGGAGCCCATGACGACTATCTTTTGAGGTGAAGGGCGCTGCACGCGACGGCCGACTTATACGCCCGCCGCGGCGGAGCGTCAAGGCGACATAAGAGCAGGTGGTGCCGATGACCGCTCCGGTAAGCAGAGCGCAACGCAAAGGAGCGCGGGCGTGCGGCCCGCGCTCCTTTGCGTAAACCAAGAGCCGCGGCTACTCGACAATCACGCGGTCGCTCTGGCCGCGGCCGAAGGTCTCGGGGGCGTACATCTCTTCGGCCTTGGTGGGCGGGACGACGAAGGCGCCGGGGGTCGTCGCGCGCGCGGTGTAGGAGTAGGTGTAGACGCCCTCCCACATCAGAGAGGTGAACGCCTCGGCGCGGTCGTCGCGCAGGTTCTGGTGCTCGAACCACGTGCGGCGCCACCACCAGCCGAACCCGACAGGCTCCTGCTCCTTCTGCTCCACAGGGATAGTCCCCGTGACGGCGAGCGCGGGGTTCAAGGCTTCGAGCCCCGCGGGCAGAGGGTCTACGAGCGCGACGTGGTAGCGGCGCGACGGCGCGACCAACGTCAGCTTCACACGCACGGTCGCACCCGACTTGATGTGCCAAGTCCCTTCGGCGTCGCGCCGCACGTCCGAGGCGTCGCCGGTCGATTCGTAGACGCGCTCGACCGCGAAGCCGTAGTCGGCCGCCGCGAGCTTCAGGTTCGCCGGCGCGTAGCTCATCCCGACGCGGAAGTAGAGGCGGCCCGCCCCCTCCTTCTGCAAGACGAGCCGCTGCTCGCCCGTCCCCTTCTCCGCGAGGTAGCGCATCGGCACGTCGAACTGCTGCCGGTCGGTCGAGCGACCCTTGAACTGCTGCTCGCCCGCGTAGGCGTCGCCGAGCCACGCGCGCGCGACGAAGTCGGGCGTCACCTTCTCATACGTGCGGAAGTACCGGTCGAGCGCGAGGAGCACGAAGGCGTTCTCCTGCGTGTTCCCCCAGCGCCCCTGCTTGCGATGCGCGAGCAGGCCGCGCGCGACCTTCGGGATGAGGTCGCTATCGGGCTGGTCGCCGATGAGCGCTTCGAGGATGACGCCGTCGGCGCGCCGGTCGGAGCGCAGCAGGAGATAGTCGTCGTCCGCGTAAGAGGTCGTGAAGTGCGCCGTGCCCGCCGTCTCGTCCGCGCGGTTGTCGAGCAGGCGCCGGATAGCGGCCACCTCGGCGGTCGAAGCCTTGTCGCCGGAGAGCACCGTGAGCAGCCAACCGACGGCTTCGAGCTGAAGCTTCTCAAGCCCGTTCTCTGCGATGAGCCGGCGCGCGCGCGCAGCGTCGCGGTCGCCCGTGAGCGCGCGCGTGTAGAGCGCATAGGCGACGAGCGAGTTGCGCGCGTCGCGGCCGTAAGCCTTGGGGATGTGCGACTCGACGTTGCGCAGGTAGTCACGCGACTTGTCGAGCATCGTCTGCGGCACGTCGTAGCCCTTCGACTTCGCGCGTGCCAGCGCGTGCGCGACGTGGATGCTGACGTAGGGCCAAGACTCGTCGCCGCGCCGCCAGAAGCCGAAGCCGCCGTCGTCGTTCTGCAACCCTTGAAGCCGCTTGAGGTCGCGCGCCACTGCCGCGTTCATCTCCTCAGGGCTAGGCAGGTCTTTGGCCTTGAAGGCCGTCAGCACGTCGCGCAGGGCGGCGACGGCGAGCACGCGCGACGAGAGCTGTTCGGAGCACTCGAAGGGGTAGGCGACGAGGTAGAGCACGGCGTCGGTCAACGCCTGTAGCTGCGTCGAGGAGGTCTGGACTTCGAGCCCGCCGAACTGCTTGAAGACATCGGGCGGCGCCTTGACCGGTTGAACGACGGCGCCGCTCTGGTCAAGCTCGCCGTAGGTTGCGAACGACTCGGTCGTGGCCGGCGTCCAGACGGGCAGCTCGAACTGCGACGCGTCGGCGTAGCGCCCCGAGACTGCGCCGACCTGAAAGCGCGCCGTGCCCGCGGAAGAGGCCGCGACGGGGAAGCGGACTTCGACGCGGTCGTTGGCGGGCACCGTCACGCGGCGCCCGTGCCCGTCGGTCAGCTCCGCGTTAGAAGCGCGCACGGCCACCTCGACCTCGGCCGTCGCGTCGGTCTGGTTCTGCAAGACGACGGGCAGCTCGAAGCGGTCGCCGAAGTTGAGGAAGCGCGGCGCCGAGGGGCGCACCATCAAGGGCTGTCGCGCCGTGATGGACGACTCGCCGGAGCCGAACTGCTTGCCGCCCGCGACCGAGACGGCCATCACGCGGTAGCGCGTCAGGTTGTCGGGCACCTTCACCTTGACCTCTGCACGCCCGCTCGCGTCGGTCGGCACCGAGGGCGCGAAGACTGCGAGCGCGTTGAAGTTCTCGCGCAGGCGTATCCCCTCCTGCCCCTCGCCCGGCTGCCCTGCGACCGGGGCCGGCGGCGGGGGCGGCGGCGCCTCTTCGTCGTACTTGCTTGCCGCGCTCATCTGCGTCCTCATGGCCCTCGGGGCGCTCTTCGCTACGGTGACAGAGTCCATGACCATGCCGGCCGCGCGACCACCCCCGCCAGCGCCCTCCACGGCCTGCAAACGGCCCGGGTCGGCAAGCTGCACGTCCTTGCGCAGGTGATAGTCAGACACGTCCGCGCCGCGCTGCACGTAGAAGACCGCGAGCGGGTCTTCGAGCTTGTAGCCCGTGAGCGCCAGCACCGACTCGTCCACGACGACGACGGCCAACTCGCTGCCCGCGACGGGACGGCCCGCGGCGTCCTTCACCTCGACGGCGACAATCGTCTCGCCCCCCGGCTCCAAAGCCTTGTCGCGCGGCGTCGCCGTCACCAAAAGCTTGCGCGCGAGCGGCGGCACCGAGAGACTGATCGAGCCCGAGGCGAAGGCGGGACGTTTGGGCAGCTTCTCGTCCGCCTGCCCCTTGTCGTCGGCGCGCGCCGCCGCCCCGACCAGATCGACCTGAACGTGGATGTTCGGCGTGAAGCCCTCTTCGATGGGCACGCGCAACGTGTGCGAAGGCCCGTCCATCTGGAAGCGCTCGGTGCGGACGAGCCCCGAGCGCCGGAGCGTCAGGATGCCTTCGGCCGGTGTGAACGGCGACTGCACAAGTATCTCGGCCACGTCGCCTGCGCGATACTCCTTGCGGTCTGGAATCAGCTCGACCGTCTCCTGCGACACGTCGCGCCGCGGCGGAGTCTTCCCGCCCGCGACCCACAGCGTCAGCTCGCTCTCGTTCGGCCGCTCGCGGTCGTCGTAGACGCGCGCCGTCACGCGATACGTGCCGCCCGCCTTCGGGTGGAAGGTGCAGCGCACGGCGTCGGCGGTTGATTTGACCGTGCACTCCTCTGCGTCCTTCGACTCGGACTGCTGCCACTGACCCTTCAAGTATTTCCATTCGAGCAGCGCGGCGCGCATGCGCACCTCGCGCCCCGCGACGAGCCGGCCGTCGAGGTCGGAGACGATGGAGTTGACGACGAGCTGCTCGCCCTGCTGCACGAAGAGGCGTTCGCTGCGCAGACCCACGTAGAGGTCTGAAGGGTGGACGAGCAGCGTCGTGTTGGAAGTCCAAGCCTGCCGGTTCACGTCCGTCACGGTGGCCTCCGCTCTGATGGACGAAGGCTGCGGCGGCTTCACCGAGTCGAAGTCGATTCTGAGCGTGTGCTTGCCCGAGGCGTCGGTCTTGCCCTTGAAGGTCTGCACGTTGTCGTTCACGGTGGCGCCACCGTCGAAGCGGTCGAGCGTCTCCCACCAAGGCGTCCAGCGGCCGAAGGTGTAGTCGCCGCGGTTGGGCGGCGTGTAGGTGGTCGGCGTGGCCGTGACGCGCCAGTTGACCTCGGAGTCGGGCAGGCCGCCGCCCGCGTAGTAGCTCGCCTGCACGGTCGCCTGCGCGTGGCCGCC
>JBJMGQ010000468.1:0-4591 GCA_045807845.1 Pyrinomonadaceae bacterium
GTCAAAGTAAGATCACGCCTGGGCCTTCAAAGGTCGAAGGGAACAGGCCGTCCGCTGCCGTTTTCGTGAACCGAGTAGGAGGAGAGGTTAACTACTTAGGTAGAACATCCGTGGCGGCATCTTAGCTGTCCATAGGTCGAAGATGTGTCGCAGGCGACGCCGGAGGTGTGCGGCGCGCATACACTAGCACCAGTAGTATATGTACGCAAACGCAGGCAAGTCTCAGCCTCACGCCGAATACCATCAACGTCGCGAGCATCTTCGTGCGTGCCACATTGGTACCATAGAGCACTCCGGCGCGAGAAAGCTGTGACAGATAATTCGGGCCAAACTAAAGACCATACTTAGCTTTCGCCCGAATTAGCCCTCACTTGTCCCCATAGGTGGCACTTCCCCGCCCCTGCTAAGGTGCCTCCCACACCTTCAGGAGGGGCACCATGAGTACTACCACTAAACACTTCTCCCCGCGCGCTTCCCTGGCCGCCCTCGGGCTCAGGCTCCGCCGCCTCGGACTCTTCGAGGCCCTTGCCGCACACGTCCACGTCCCGCAGAAGACGGTCCGCCACACGCCGGCCGAGAAGCTCTACGACGCCTTCGTCGCGATCTTGGCCGGCGCCCAGGGCCTCTCCGAGATCAACACCAAGCTGAGGGCAGACCCCACGCTCCAGCGCTCATTCGGCCGTTCGACCTGCGCCGAGTACTCGCTCGTCCAGGACACGCTCGACGCCTGCACCCCGGAGAATGTCGAAGAGCTACGGAGCGTCGTCGCGACTCTGTTCCGCGCGCACTCCCGCGCCGCCCGCCACGACCACTCCGCATCGCTCCAAGTGCTCGACCTCGACATGACGGGCCTGCCCTGCGGGCCCCGCGCCGAACTCTCCCGCAAGGGCTACTTCTCCAAGGAGGGCATCCGCCACGGCCGCCAACTCGGGCGCGTCGTCGCGGGCGCCACCGAAGAGGTCGTCACTGACCTGCTCTTTCCCGGCAACGTCCAACTCAACTCGGCACTGCGCTCACTCGTCGCCTCCGCAGAGAAGGTGCTTTTACTCGACCGCTGGCGGCGCGGCAGAACCGTGCTGCGGATGGACTCGCGCGTAAGGCGCGACAACCCGCGGCAGCCGCTCGGTGAAGACGCGGCGGGTGCAGTCGAGGCCGGAGCAGAAGAACTTGCGGGCGTGTAGTTCGAGCCGGACTGAGACGCCGTGCTAGGGCAGGTCGGCGACGCCGCGGATGTAGCGGCTGTGGACGCGCCTTGAGACAACGTCGCAGCGCGGGCAAGCGGCGGTCGGGCCGATAGTGCGCACGACGAGCGTCAGCGATGTGGCGGAAGAGACGATGCGCTTAAGGCGCAGGCGGGTAGGGTCTGCGAGCAGCGTGGCGGCATACATGCCGCCTGTTGTAGCAGCTAACGGCGTCCGGCTTCACCAAGAACTTGGGAGAACCCATCTAACTTACTACCTACAGCACAGCAAAAAAACCCTGTTGAGCCACCGCGAAAATGACAGTTAACGCCACTGCGATTATGTCAGTAGCCGTGGCTGATTACGCAACCCGTTTCTTGACCGTTGCGCTCTTCCGAATGAGCCGCGCGATGACAGTCGCCGTGAAGCGCGTCACCATTCGCTGCTCATACCAAACCACTATGCACTGAAAGTGCATAGGTTGCCGTGGGACTGAAAGTCCCACCTCATTCGAGGATGAACGGGTCACTCTCCTGGTTCGACGGGTGCCGATGATGTTCAAGATATTCCTGCACCGCCTCCTCCGTGATGTTGCCCGTGCTCCACGCACCGTACCCGATGACCCAGAAGTGCCGGCCCCAGTAACGCTTGCTCAAGGCCGGGTGCTCCTCCTGGAGCCTGCGGCTGGTGCGCCCCTTCATCCGCCTGACCAAGTCAGACACGGACTTCGACGGCGGATACTCGATGTGCATGTGGACATGGTCTTTGCTCACCACGCCTTTAAGTATTCGCACGTCCTCGGCGTCGCAGATTTGCATGAGCAGGTCGCGGCACCGTACCTTGATGTCTCCGACCAGTACGTCGTAGCGGTACTTCGTCACCCAGACGATGTGCGCTGTCAGCCGCGTCGTAGTGTGCCCGCTGTGCCGATTCTCTTTCACGGGCGCGACTTCTACCACGCAGCGAAAGTGTGTAGCAACTGAAAGTCTTGCGCTGAAAGCGCATAGTTTCGACTAGCGTGCTGGAACAATGAAACAGGTGGGCATGGGAAGAAATCAGAGGTGGGAAGATTCCACTAACCAGCAGGAAAAGGATTCACATCGGAGCCGGTCGTGAACCCTTGCTGGTTGTGAATAATCCGCTAACGACAAGATGATTATCCCGGCCATCAAAGGATTTATTCACTTCATTGGATCAATGTCGCCCCAATCACCGGAAGCGGGCAGGACCCCTTCCGCTTTTGAACACACGGTAGCTTCACTCGAACAAGAGCATTTGCGCGGATGAGGTTGTGGCAGAACCTTGATCCTCATTCGACTGTTTCAAGTGCGCGGCAATTCTGGCCAAGTCCAGCCGCGGACCTCTTTCCACCTCCGGGGTAGAGTTGATCGATGGCTCACGCGCCAGCCTCTCGTCCGTCTGAGCCGGCTCATTCGTAGCGCTGGCCGTAGCGCTTTCACCGGCCGCCGGCGGCGGAGACTTGTGCTTTGGCCCCTGCCCCTTACCTTTTTGGCGTGCTGTTTCGCGCTGCTGCTTTAAGCGGATCCCGTGAACCATTTTCGCGCTGACGGTGTCGAAATTCGCGCGAGGCGCCATGCTCGTGTACTGCTTCACCTGCGCGTTGAGCGATTCCGTCACGCCGTTCGTGCGGCGGGCGTGGAAGTAGTTGAAGATCCCCTCCTCCCAGTTCTTCATCAGTCTGATCAGGGGGTCGAATGCTTTTCGCAGATCCTTAGGCATCGCTTTCTTCCACGCCTTGTGCAGCTCCAGCCACCGGGCGTATTTCAGCCGCGCGGTCGCGCCGTCAGGGGAGTTCCAGAAGTCGCAGTACACCTCCTTCAGTTCATAAGTCAGGCGCAGCTCCGGGTATAGTCCGAGAAACCACTCAAGGTCCGCTTTCTCCTTGTCATCGAGCTTAAACGCGCGCTTCCTGAAAATATGGGGCTTCGGAGATTTGGATTGCTTTTCACTATGTTCTCAGCTGACGTGCTGGAAAATTTGTTTTGCTGAGGCCTACGCCCCGCCTCTCCCTAGCGCTAAATTACTCAGTATTTTTGGGCGACATGGCGAGATTTGCGTCTTATCGGACGGTAGCGGCAATACACTTTTTCTTCACTTCGCCGACTTACAACACATGCTAGAAGAACGAAAATCCGTTGGTAGTGCTCAAAAGGTAATGCTGGTCAGAGAAGGCGGATCACCTCCCGGTTGTAATGGCAGATGAAATATTTGATCGCCCCGATGTGGTTCTCAATCTTCTTTGAAAACGAGAGCGTCTTGCGTACCAGCCGCGAGACCCGCTGCCGCAGCGTGCAGTTGAACCGCTCGACCCCGCTCGTCAGTCCGGACTCCTTGCCGCAGACCCGATGCCGCTCGGGCGGGATGACGCCCTTGTACGCCTCCCAGTCGTCGCTGTAGAAGGTGGCCCGCTCGCGGTAAGCAGCCGGGACGCGTCGCCACAACTCGCGGGCTGACTCGCGGCTCCGGTCGCCGACGAAGAAGGCCAGCACCTGACGGGACTCCTTGTCGAAGGCCAGCCAGAGCCACTGCTTGTCGGCGCGACGCCCGACAAAGCTCCACAACTCATCGACTTCCGCCTCTAGCCGGAGCAAGCCGATGTGGCGGTCGGGCGCGGCTGGCGCGACGCACAAGTCGTCGGGCAGCCGCTCGTAGAGGGCGGCGATGAACTGCAAGAGCCAAGTCAGGCTGACGCCCGCGACGCGGCAGATGCCGCGCAAGCTGAGCCGTTCGAGCAGCAGTCTTTTGACGAGCGCGCGGGTGTCGGCGTTGACGCGCTGCGAGTCCCGGACGAACTGCCGCCCGCACCCTTTGCAGCGATAGTTCTGCTTCCGATAGTGGGTGTGGCCGTTCTTCTTGGTGTGCGATAATCCGCACCGTGGACAACTGAGGTTGTTCATCGGAGCGACTCCTGTGTAGAGAAAGTTTGGTCACTTCCTATTACACCGGGTCGCTCCACTCTTTTCAAAGACCGAGCATTACCTTTTCAGCACTACCGAAAAGTTAAATCACGATTCCCAACAGCGACGCTTTCAACTGCCATCTGCCTACTGCCTACTGCCATCTGCCTACTGACGCAGGCGCCACTTGATACGCGTGTAGGCGATGCGAAAGCCCTGTCGCTCGGCGTTGCGTTGCGAGGCGCTGCCGGGTTGCGCGCACATCATGGCGAGGTCGCAACCGTGAGCGGCGGCGTAGGCGAGTCGCGCGTCGAGCAGCGCCAGTTGCGCGCCGCGCCTGCGCGCTTCGGGGACGGTGCTTGCACCCGCCAGCAGCGCCACGCCCTCCCAGATGCACAAAGCGCCGGTGGCGACCGGACGGCCGTCCAGCTCGGCCAGAAACGAGGGCGCGTTCGCCCTGTGCGCGCTGACGCGCGACAGCCCGAGGATGAA
>JBJMGQ010000469.1:0-8250 GCA_045807845.1 Pyrinomonadaceae bacterium
GGCACCGTGCTCGACCCGGAGACGGCGCGCATCGCGATTCTCTCGGGCGCGGCTTACATCGTCTCGCCTTCGCTCAACCCGGAGACGGTGCGCCTGTGCAACCGTTATCAAGTCCCGGTCATGCCGGGCGCGATGTCTATCCGCGACGTGTTAGAAGCGATGGAGCTGGGCGCGGATGTCGTCAAGCTCTTCCCCGGCGAGGCGTTCGGCCCCTCGATCATCAAGGCCATCCGTGGGCCTCTGCCGCAGGCGCCTTTGATGCCGACGGGCGGCGTTGACCTCTCGAACGTCGCGGAGTGGATAGGGGCGGGCGCGGTCGCGGTGGGCGCGGGCGGGAGCCTGACGGGCGGCGCGAAGACCGGCGACTTCGACTCCATCACGAAGACGGCGCGCGCCTTCATCGAGAAGATCAGAGAGGCGCGCGCGAAGTGAGCGGGAGAAGGCGCGCGGCGTAACAGAGCGCCGGACAGAACAAAGAGGCGGGGCCTGAATCACTTCAGGCCCCGCCTCTTTGTTCTATGAGGAGGGGGACGGAAAGTTGCGACTCTCCGGGGTAAAGTAAAGCCCCCGCGACTCTGGGCAGTCTATTTGGAGACGGGGGCTTTGGCGTCCACACAAGGCAGAAGGGATGCCTTCACGCGCGGGCGCCATCACGGCCACTCGATGTTGGGGTAGGCGAGGGCCGAAGCTTTTAAAACTCAAAGAGCATTAGAACCAGCGAGGCAGGGCGCATGAAGTAGGCCCTCGCTTTGCCAACGGCGGTTGTGGTCAACCGCCTTGCCGGGGTGAAACCTGTTCTCCGCCTCTACTGCTCAGGCCGCGGCCAGACGGCGCGCGACGGCGGTGTGGCGGACGGTGGCGACGAGGCGCTCTACGTCGAGCGGCTTGTCGAAGAACCCGTCGGCGCCGCGGCGGATGCACTCGCGCTGCATCTCGCCTGAAGGGTCGGAACTCGCCACAAAGACCTTCGACGCAGGGAGGTGGCTCTTCACGTAGTCGAGGATACGGAGCCCTGTGTCAGGCGCGTCGAGCGTCGGCGGTAAGTGAAGGTCGAGAATGGCAACGTCCGGCTCGTAGATGGTCGCGCGGCGGATGGCCGACGAGAGATTGTTGGCCGTCATCACCTCAAACTCGTCGCACAGCGTCCAGAAGAGCTGCTGCGTGATCGCCACGTCGTCGTCAACTATGAGAACTTTCGGCTTCGTCATCATCTTCTTCCCCGTCATTCACCAAAATGGCTCCGGCGATGTCTTCAATTCTCATCTACGTCCATCACCCTTCCGGCGGATGGCAGGTTTCAAGAGCTTCATCCGGCTGCTCCCTTTGCAACGCCGGTGCCAAGGCCCTCGCGCCGCCGAAAACGCGAATTTCCCGCCAAAAACGCAGATGCGCCCCCGCCAAATATTCGTCATGTAGACACAAGTAGACAGCCGCGCGGGCGCTTGTGTGAACAGCAGTAGGCAGTAGGCAGAGGGCGGTAGGCAGTTGAAAGGCAAGAAGAAGTTTTTGAGGCGTGCGTCCTAAAGGAGATGCGTCAGCGCGAAAGAATTCGGAGGCGGCGAGTAACGAATCTCGCCGCCTCCGAATTCTTTCGCGCCGCTTTCCTGTCTTAACTGCCTACTGCCCTCTGCCTACTGCCTACGGCCTTTCACACTCCGGTGATGGAGAGCTCGCTGATGAGGCGGTGGAGGTAGGAGCGGCTGATGGCGAGGCGGCGGGCGGCGGCGACGCGGTTGCCGCCTTCGGCTTGGAGCGCGGAGATGACCATGCGGCGCCGCAGGGCGAGCGTCGCGCCTTCGAGCGTCGTCTCGTCGGCGGCTGCGACACCGGGCGGCGTGTGCGCGGCCGGGGTGGAGCGCAGCATCTTCTCGGGCAGGAACTCGACGCCGAGCTGCGCGCCCTTCGTCAACACCACGAGCCGCTCGACCATGTTCTCAAGCTCGCGCACGTTGCCCGGCCAGTCGTACTCCTGCAAGGCTTCCAAGAGCGCCGGGTCGAGGTCGGCCAGCGGGCGGTCGTGCTTCTCTGCGGCCTTGGCGGCGAAGTGCGCGGCGAGCAGGGGCACGTCCTCGCGCCGCTCCTTGAGCGCGGGCATGTGAAGCGGCACGACGTTCAGACGATAGAAGAGGTCTTCGCGGAAGCGACCGTCCTTGACCCCCTGTTCGAGGTCGCGATTCGTCGCGGCGATGAGGCGAATGTCCACGCCGACGGGTCGGTTGCTGCCGACCTTCTCGAAGGTGCGCTCTTGCAGTACGCGCAGGAGCTTCACCTGCACGGAGGGTTGCAGCTCGCCGATCTCGTCGAGAAAGAGGGTGCCGCCGTTCGCCAGCTCGAAGCGACCCATGCGGTCGGCCTTCGCGTCGGTGAAGGCGCCGCGGACGTGGCCGAACAGCTCCGACTCGATAAGCGTCTCGGGCAGCGCCGCGCAACTGACGGCGACGAAGGGACGGTCGCGCCTCCCGCTCTCTTCGTGGATGGCGCGCGCGAGCACCTCCTTGCCCGTGCCGTTCTCGCCGGTGATGAGGACGGTGGCCGAAGTGTCCGCGACGGCGCGCGCCTCCTTGAGCGTGCGCTCAAGCGCCGCGCTCGTGCCGACGAAGCGGCCGAAGCCGCGCAACATCTTGAGCTCCGAGCGCAGCTTGAGGACTTCCGTCTCCAAGCAGCGGACGCGCGCCGCCTGCGTGACGATGTGCGAGACCTCCTCCTCGTCGAACGGCTTCTCGAAGAAGCCGTAGGCGCCGCGGCGGATGGCTTCGAGCGCGGCCTGCTTGTTGTCGCTGCCCGTGATGACGACGACGGGCACCGAAGGGCGCTCGCCGCGCGCGGCCTCGACGATGGCGAGGCCCTCTTCCATGCCTTCGAGGTCGGGCGGGAGATGCAGGTCGCAGATGACGACATCGACGCGCTCGCGCTGGAGGAGCTCGACGGCGTCGGCGCGCGTCTCGGCTTCGAGCACGCGGTGGCGCTCGACGAGTGCCCAGTGGAGCTGCCGGCGCAGCAGGCGGTCGTCGTCCACGACCAGCACCGTCGTCTTATGTTCCGCTTGTTCGGTCATGACTAGGGGAGTTGTTCAGCACCGCGAAGGTAGTGAGCGAGTGCGCGCTGCGTAAAGCCCCGCACGCTGTCATACGTACCTGCTCGCAACCGCTCGCGGCACTGTTCAGTTATCTATCGGGAAAAGCTGAAGGGGTTTTATCCGGACGAGTTGGGCCACGCGCTCTCTGTCGCGGCCGTCGCCTTCTTCAACGGCCGCTCGCGCCGCTCGCCGGATTGGAACAGGCGGGATGGTAGCACGACGCGGAAGCGCGTGCCAGCCCCGGGGCTCGACTCCACTTCCAGACGCCCGCCGTGCGCCTCGACCACCTCGCGGCAGGTGAAGAGCCCGAGGCCGATGCCCTTGTTCTTCGTCGTCGAGAAGGGGCGATACAGTCGCGTCTTGATGAACTCCGGCGACATTCCGACGCCCGTGTCCGAGACGCTGAAGAAGACATAGTCGCCGTCCAGCTTCCCGGCCTCGACCGTCAGGCGCCCGCCCCGCGCGCCCATCGCTTCGAGCGCGTTGATGACGAGATTCTCGACGACGTTCTCGACCCGCTCGGGCTCGACCGTGGCGACGAGCGTGTCGGGCAGCCGCGCCTCTATCTCGTTGAGCGGGCGCGTGGGCTCGGCGTTGGTGGCGAGCACGCGGCGGATGACGGGGACGAGGTCTACGGCGCGCGCGGCGATGCGATACTCGCCGCTCAGAGACTTGGCCGGCTCGCTCAGGCGCGCGACCGTGCGCTTGAGCTTCTCGGTCGCCTCGCGCAGAGACTCGATGGCGTCGGCGCGAAACTCCTCGCGGTGAAACTGCTTCTCCATGTTCGAGACGAGCATCGACAGTCCCGCGATGGCGTTCTTCAAATCGTGCGAGACCATCGCCGAGATGCGCGTGAACGAGGCGAACTGCCGCGACTCGGCCTCGCGCGCGATCAGCTCGCGCAGGCGCTCGGTCATGGTGTTGAAGTTTTCGGCCAGCTCGCGCGTCTCGCCGCTGTGGCTGACCTCGATGCGCTGGTCGAGGTTGCCGGCGGCGACGGCCGAGGCGCTGCGCGCGACGAGGCCGATGCCGCGCGTCGCGCGCGCCGCGATGTAGAAGAGCAGCGCCGCGCCCGCGAGCGAAGCCAGCAGCGCGAGTCCGCCGCCGATGAGCGCCGCGCGGCGCACGGGCTGAAGCGCCCCCGTGTAGTCTTCGGAGGCCGCCACCGAGAGGTTCAAGTCCTCGACCTGACGGAACGACGCGAGCTGCGTCCCGCCCTCGGCCGCCTCGTAGAAGCCGGAGCCCGACTCGCCGGCCTTCATCCGCGCCGCGACCTCCGCGAAGTCGAGCATCGCGCTCGAAGCCGACTGGTGCATGAGCGCGCCGTTCGTGTGATAGACGACCGTGTCGCCCAAGTTGTCGAGCGCGACGACCGAGCGGCGCGCAGGGCCCGCAGGATCGGTCATGGAAGACTCGCCGGCCTCCCTCACGACCTCGCCCAGCCTGACCTCGGCGACGATGGCGCCCACGGGCGCGGCTCCACCTTCGGCCGCCGCAGGGTCGAAGACGGGCGCCGTCAGACGCAGCACCGCGCCGTCACGCTCCTCGCTCAGAGGCGAGCTGAGCACCGTGGCCGCGCGCACGGCCCAGATGTCCTCATTGTGGCGCGCGTGGCTGCTGACGAGGTCGGTCGTCTGCACGGTGAAGCCCTTGCCGTTGGCCGACCGGTCGAAGCGGCAGAGCGCCTGCTTGTTCGAGTTGATGAAGGTGACGGCCTGTATGTACTGGTTGTTGTGCTTGAAGTAGTCGCCGACGACTGCATCGACCGCAGCGGCCGGCGTCGGCGAGGCCGCGGGCGGGGCGGCGGGGCGCGGAGCATGTTCGAGCGCGCAGCGGCCCACGGCGTCGTCGCGCGCGAGTTCGAGCAGGCGCGACTTCTGGACTGAGAGGACGTGCCCCACGTCGCGCGCCATGAGCGACGCGCGCTCGGCCGCACGCTCGCTCAGCAGCGACTCGACGGCGCTCACGCCCGCGCGGTACTGAAGCAGGCCGACGACCGCCAGCGGCACGAGCGCGAGCACGGCGAAGATAACAATCAGCTTGGCTTTGAGGTTCACGGCTGCCACCAGATTAGAAGGCTTCAAAGGTGAGACGCGCGGCAAGTATAACGGCAAGCGACGCGGTTGGGAATACTGCTTGTGAAAGGAGCGCGAGTTAAAGGAGCGCAAGCCAAAGGAGCACGAGCATCTGGCCCGCGCTCCTTTGAGTACTCGCGCTCCTTTTGATTTATGACTGTACGACGGCGTCGGCTTCGACCTCGACGAGCCAGCCGGGGTCGATGAAGCGTGTGACCTGCATGACGGTGTTGACGGGGCGCACGTCGCGGAAGAACTCGCCGTGGACGCGCGCCACCGCCTCCCAGTCCTCGATGCGCGTGAGCAGGATGCGCGTACGCACCACGTCCGCGAGGCCCGCGCCCAACTCTTCGAGCGCACGCGCGACAATCTCGAAGCAGCGACGCGCCTGCGCGCCCGCGTCCCCCGGCGCGACCGTCCGCCCATCTGCATCGAGCGGCGCCGTGCCCGCGACACAGATAAAATCGCCCGCGCGCACCGCCCGCGAGATGCCTATGATTGCTTCATAAGGCGACCCGCTTGAGACGCGCCGCCGCTCCTTGGGCATGAGCCTTCCCTCCGGGAAGGCAGTAAGCAGTAGGCAGCGGGCAGTCGCCGCTCCGCGGCTTTTGACGCAGGCGCCCCATGTATGTCAACCACTGCCTACTGCCATCTGCCTACTGCTTACTGCTCTTCCAACTTCGCGTCCAACGTGATCTCGGCGTTGAAGAGGCGCGAGACGGGGCAGCCGGCCTTGGCGTTGTTGGCGGCCGTCTCGAAGGCGGCGGCGTCCGCGCCGGGGACGCGCGCCGTTACGTCGAGGTGAACTTTGGTGATACTGAAACCGGCGTCGGTCTTCTCCAGACGCACGGCCGCGGTCGTGTTGATGGAGTCGGCCGTGAGCCCCGCGTCGCCCAACTGCTTCGAGAGCGCCATCGAGAAGCAGCCCGCGTGCGCCGCGGCCAACAACTCTTCCGGGTTCGTGCCCTTCCCATCCTCGAAGCGCGTGCTGAAAGAGTACTGCGCGCCGTCGAGCACGCCGCTCTCGGTCGAGACCGTTCCCTGACCATCCTTGATGCCACCCTGCCACACGGCGGAACCTGTTCGCTTCATGCCTTCTCTTCTCCTTCTGCGTCCTGTTTGAATTTAAGTTCCAACTCAAGCGCGCACGCGCCCCCACTCGTCGAGCAAGGGGCCGAGCCGCGCGATGACCTCTTCATGCGCCGCGCCGTTCGAGGCGACGAGCCCATTGCGGTTGAGCACGTCGGGCGTGTTGTAAAGCATCGGGCCGCCGAACACGTCGGTCATGCGCCCGCCCGCCTCGGCGAGCACGGCCTCGGGCGCGCACGTGTCCCACTGCTTCGTCTTCGGCGAGAGATGTATGTAGAGATCGGCCTGCTGCTCAACCAAGAGCCCGACCTTGATGCCGACCGAGTGGCTTCTGACTTCGGCGCGGACGCCGAGCACAGACATCAAAGACTCCATCCGCGGCCCTCGATGCGAACGGCTCTCGGCCAGACGCATACGGCTCAACTTCTTCTCGCTCGTGACGCTCAGGCGCTCCGCCTTCGAACTCTTCAACGCCTCCGAGGTCGGGCGCACGACCCACGCGCCGTGGCCGCGCGCGGCCCAGTAGAGCACGTCGGTCGCGGGCGCGTAGAGGATGCCGAGCGCGGCACGCCCCGCGACGGCTAACCCGATCTGCACGCAGAAGTCGCCCGTGCCCGCGATGAAGCCCCTCGTGCCGTCGATGGGGTCGATCATCCACACGCGCTCGCGCCCGATGCGGCGGTCTGTATCGACCGACTCTTCCGCGAGGATGCCGTCGCCGGGGAACTCTTCACAGAGCGCGCGCACGATCAGCTCGTTGACGGCGCGGTCGGCCTGCGTCACCGGCTCGTCGAACTCCTCCTTGTGCTCGACGCGCATCGGCTTTCCGTAGTAGACGAGCGACGCCTCGCCCGCACGCCGCGCAAGCTCCACACCCACGCGCAACTCATGCTCAAACTCACCCCTTGTCACTTCCATCAGATTAAACGATGAAGGAGGAACGCTGAACGATGAACTGAAGGCAGCTTGTCTTACAGCTCATCGTTCGGCGTTCCTACTTCCGACTTCCCTTCCTCGCGCGCGGCGCGGCGAATACTGTCGAGAGTCAAATCAATATCGCGGCGCGTCGTGCGGTAGTTCGTGATAGAGGCGCGCAGGGCGAAGCGCCCGCGCAAGGTCGCGTTCGAGACGTAGGCTTGGCCGCCGCGCTGCACGCGCTGCATAACGCGCTCGTTCAAGTTATCGAGCCGCGCGTTAACGTCTTCGCGCTTGGCCTCGTCTTCAAGTTCAAGTCGAGCGGCGGCGGGCACATAGCGGAAGCAGCAGATGCCGAGCGTGACCGGCGCCAGCAGCTCGAACTCTTCCGCGGCGCGGACGCGCTCGGCCATGTACTCGGCCACCCGGCAATCCTCTTCTATCGCCGCGCTGATGCGCCGCGCGCCGTAGTACGAAAGCGTCGCCCAGACCTTGAGCGCGCGGAAGGGGCGCGACAGCTCCGTGCCGTAGTCCCAGAAGGCGAACGCCTCCGCTTCCTCACGCTCGAAGACCTTGATGTAGCCCTCCTCCGTCCCCGCGAAGGCCGCGCGCGCGCGCTCCGGCTCGCGCAGGAGCAGGCAGCCACAGCCTAACGGCGTGTAGAGCCACTTGTGCGGGTCGAGCGAAATCGAGTCGGCCTCCGGCAACCCATCGAAGAGGGTGCGCTTCGCGCGTGTGCTCGCCGCGAGCGCGCCGTACGCGCCGTCAACGTGGAACCAGAGCGAGTGTTCACGCGCCACACTCGCCACCTCTCTTAGATCATCGACCGCGCCGGTCGAGACCGTGCCCGCGCTCGCGACGACGCAGAAGGGACGAAAGCCCGCGCGCACGTCCGCCTCGATGCGCTCGCGCAAGTGGCGCACGTCGATGCGGAAGCTCTCGCCCGAAGAGACCACGCGCACCTGCTCGCGCCCGAGGCCGAGGATGTCCGCCGCCTTCGGTATCGAAAGATGCACTTGGTCTGACGCATACAGGGTCGCGGGCGCGCGCTCACCCCACAGCCCTTTGCGCGAAGCATCATGTGCGTAAGCTCGA
>JBJMGQ010000470.1:0-5406 GCA_045807845.1 Pyrinomonadaceae bacterium
GGGTAGTGGCTCACATCAGGGTGAGCGCGTGACTACAGTTGTACCGGTGGATGAAGAGGCGTAAACACGCCTCGTGCATCACTGATGACTTCGAGAAAGACAACGTCCGCCGCACGAAGCGCGCCAGCCGCTGACGCAAAGTCAGGTTCCACCGCTCGACGTGCGCCGTCTCGCCCGACTCCTTCCCGACCGCCGTGTGCTGCTCAACCGGCAGCACGTTCGCGTACGCCTCCCAGAAGTCCGTGTAGCAGTGTGCACCGTGGAACGCTTCAGGGATTGTGTGCCACAGCCGGCGACACGTCTTCGCGCTGCGGTCGCCGACCACGTAGGCCACGACCTGCCGCGTCTGCCGGCACAGCGCCAGCCAGACCCAGCGCTTACGCGCCTTCTTCAGGACGAACGACCAGAGTTCGTCCAACTCCAGCACGGGCCGCTCAACCTCAAGCAGCGTCTCGGAGAGTGCGGGCAGCCGGGCTACCTTTTTTTGAGCCAACTGGTGACGGTTTGGCGCGAGACGCCGAAGGTGCGAGAAAGCCCGCGCAAGCTGCTGCGTTCGTCGTAGGCGCGAAGTATCTGCTCGCGCTCCTCTTCGCTGTAAGCGTTCGTGCGCGGCTGCTCACGGCTGCGCTTCGAGCAGTCGCGGCACAGGTAACGCTGCCGCCCGTCGGCGGCCAGTCCGTTGCGCACCAGATTCCGGCTCTCGCAGTGCTGACATCGTAGGGTGACAGTAACCATAGGCTGACTCTAACATGCCACCCATACTTGAGCCACTACCAGGGATGTTATGGCTCGGCGTTCGTCCCGTCGGGGTAGCGACTGAGGTAGAGCTTCCCTTCGTAGTCCACGAGGCCGAGCGTCACCTGTTCGAGGAAGCCCCGCCGCCCGAGTACATTGCGCTGGAAGGTCTCCTCCTCGGCGAAGGCGATGAACGCGCTGAACTCCAGACCCGCGACCGTGAAATCCACCTCGTGCAGGTACGCCACAAAGCTGCCGGTCACTGTCCCGATTACCTGGCGAAGACCGTCGGCGACATCGAGCCCCAGTTGCTCGCCGTATGACCGGGCAAAGACGCAGAGGAAGGCGCCGGTGTCAACCTTCGCCTCACAATTCACTTGCGCTTGGCCGAGACGTAAGGTGACGGGGACGGTGATGCCCGTCTTACCGGCGTCATAGCTTAACGACTCGGAGAACGACAGTCGGTGGGCCATCACCAGCCGCCCCACTCCGCCACTTCGTCGGACTTCGGCAGGTAGGTTATGAAAGCCTCGGGCTTGCCCGCCGAGAGCGCCTTCTCCTTGGCCTCGCGGTAGCTCTGCCCGACGGCAACGAGCGCCGCCCCGTCGAGCGCGACGTGCTGCCCGCCGTATTCGGCGCGGTGTGACTTCAACCACTCCAAGCGCTGCCGGCGCACATCACCGGACAGGCCACCATCTTTCTGACCGTGTGTCTCTACCGCGCCGGTCGTGGATCGCGGGCTCTCTTCCAAAAGCCTTTCTGCCAGCTCTCGGCGTTCATCAGGCGCGAGCTTGCGCGCCTCACGTAAGACTTCATCAAGTGTCGTGCTCATAAACGTCATCCCGGCCTCACGGCCGGCCCCACCGACTATGTTAAGCCTTCCGCACGGAGCCGTCCAGATTAGCTCACTTCTCCACCCTATGCCTCGTGGAAGGTATTGCAGCCATCTTATAGAGACGTAGCGGGAATTCTGCTCTCCGTGGCGCAACGAATAATTGCAAATTCCGACGAGCTGCCGTCTGCGACAGATCACCAAGTAGTATTGGCTCTACCAATCGAAATTCATAATGACACTGTTGGCCTTTTCCACTTCAGCCCTGCTTTGTCTCCAGAGTTTTTCTAAAGCCTTTTTAACTTCATTGGAATCTCCCAGATCGCTTACGGGATGAGTCTCGGAATATATCCGTGAATACTTGGCCTCTTCACGTAGGGCCCGTGGGGGCACTGTGAACCCAGCCCAGCGAAAGGCTTCGAGCAAGTTGCGGCGCCGCTCCGTATCGGGGAGCGGCCCTATCTCTAATACGATGCCCGCTTTCTCAGCACGCGGATACACCTTGCACCAGAGCGACACCGGGTATGTTGATCGCCAGCGTTCGACGCCGTCAGGCATTACTCGCGCCCACTCTCTCGGGATGAACCAAACCTCGGTGCTGTACCTTCCGACCTGTTCGAGTTCCGCATGCTCCCGGATGAAGTCATCTGCGGCTTCACCGAATGCGGTGGCAGCGCCGTACTTGACGATCAAGTCGATTGCCGCCCTGTGCTTGCGATAGATCGATTTACACAGCTCCTCCAACTCTCTGTCCTGCATGGTCTCTTTCCTCAGCGTGTCCAGGTAGTGACGGAGAAAAGTCTGCGCGTCTTGAGGGATGCGATTCCGGTGTTGCTTCACTACCTCCGTCGCCATCCCGTAAAGCTCCGCATGGCTCCACGAGACGTAACCCAGCCCCTGCGCTTCCTCGGACGGCTCGTCCCCCTCGACCGTGAGCAACACCGGAATCACGATCCCGGCGTCGGGAAAGCCCCGGCGGACGGCGTCCATATACCTAAGCAACTGCCCCCTGGATTCCCGGCCGCGTATCTTGTTCTCTATCAGTATGACGAACAGGTTGGCCCTGCTGTGGATGAGCAGGTCGATGTTGCGCCACTCGCGGCGCACCTCCACGTCTATCAGGTCGATCAACTCGACCGCGGACGCCGACAGGCCGAAATCCGCCTGCTCGTTATCCAGCAGCAGGGTCGAGATAAAACGTCTGACAAAAGTATCGCCTAAGCCGTGGCTCTCCCGCGGGTCGAGGAGCCACCCCAGCACGTTGCTGTGCCTGATCTCCGCCTGTTCGATGCGAAGCACCCGGAGGATATTGAATTCGTTGAGCTTGGCGGACAGCTCCTCTAACTCGCGATTACCGACGAGGAATTCGGCAAGATGGCGTTTGTCCTGAGCGTGGTCGGCCGTGTCAGAAATACTCATGATGTGAACGCCTTCGGTGACCCGGGTTCGGCTTCATATCTCTTCGCCGGTCGCAGCACCAGCGCTGGCCTTCGGAGGATCGTGAGGTCTTCGGAGAATCCGCTCCACAACGCCGCTGCCCCGACTAACGACAGGGGCTGCTCGCAGGTCACGTCGCTGTGCAGGGAAGCCTCTCTTCGCTGAAACTCCCGCGCGGCGGTGACGGCGTCGTCGGCATGACACTCGCCCTTGGCGCTACCGGTGACAAACGCCTCCCATAACAGAAGAGTCGGAGACGAATGCGGCTAGGCTTGCCATTCGGTAGTCACCTCGTACTTCCCGAGGTCGCCTCTTAACCGGCTCATAATCCAAGCCGCCTGCTGTAGGCCGACAAGTGCCGCGCTCGCACCCGCGCCAGCAGAGAACGGGCGGTTGTCCTCGCCCGCGCGTGCGAGCCCAATGTCGTTCGGGTCATCAGGAACCGGCACGAACAGCGGTGCCTCGAAACCCAAGGCGATGTTTAGCCCGTCGGTCAAATCCTTCCTCAGAGCCAGGACGAGTCGTTTGATCTCCGTGGAGGAGCCGAGACACATAGGTCGCTCCGGCTCGACCCGCGCCCATGCAAAGTTGCCGCGCCGGCAGGAACCGACATCGCATGCGTAAATCACTCGTCTCTGTGTCATGTTCAGCTCTAGGTGTCCGGGCTTAATGTCAGGGACTAAGCGGCATCGTCGGCTGACACTCAATCTTAGGGAAGATCAGGCAAGAAGATCGGAACAAAGAGGGCGACTGTATATGGTAATTTTTCTTCATAGTTGCATTATCCTGTATGCGGTTCCATAACCTTCCGTAGTTCACATCAGGAACCCGAGTTAGGAATACTTATGCTCCTGCTGTTAGCCAGCGAAGGCGAAAAAATATTCGTATCAAGTTTGCTGCTGACGGTCATTTTAGGCGTGCTCGCAGTGACAATCATCTGCTACGTCCGCAATAAACTGAATCGCCAGGAGGCGCTGTTATCGAAGAACCGAGAAGCCCGGGATAGCAACCGCGACGACGCCCTCAGGCAAATACGTGAAGTGAAAAGATCGGCCACGACGCTGCCGCTCCTTGCCGTGCTGCTGGCAGTGTCAGGGGTGGCTACCTGCCATAGTATCAATGAAAGTGAGCTGTCGCGGTACAGGAATGCCCGTGCCCACTGGGTTTCGGACGACGGAGCTAGAAACGGACTTTGTGCGGATGTCGCGGGGCAGATAGTCTGTGGACTTGGCGAGGGCGGTTTCAAGATAGGGCTTTTAATGTTCCTCGCCGCCACAGTTGTTGCGGCCATTCCGTTGGCGTGGCTGAAAAGATCAAATGAAAGGGTGAGAGCAGAGATCGTAGCGAGAAAGGTTGCTGCCAGAGGACGTTCGGAGGTCCCCCCGGTCAGATATACCGGGAACCCGAGCCCGACTGAAAGCCGTTGGATGAGAAATGCCTCAATTGCGGGTGACAGTAAATTCTATGAATCTCTTGGTGAAGAGATCGGCCCGGAGGTGTGTGGGTGGGATGGGTGCGAGCGAAACAGGCTCGCGCTGAGTGTCATGTGTCGCGCCCACCATTATGAAATGGTCTTAAAGCGTCCCTGCCCGTTCCAGTAAAAGCCAGTGCAGCAGCGATGGAGTATGGTTACAGGCTTAGAACATGAGTAGCTGCTCGGCAGTTGTTGGGGAAGTTACAAGTGGCTATTACATCGAATGCTTCTCATAGCAAACCCTATGTCCGCGTGTCTGACTACGACGCGAGACTGTCCGACATTAAGAAGGCGCTGGCGAGTATTCTACAATTGGATATTCACACCCAAATGAAAAAGAGGATAGTCGGCTACGTGATATGGGAGGTCGCGACGTACCTGCACGGAAACTTCAAAGGGCGGTATCGGTCGAAAGGGGCCATGACACCGGGAGCAGTCATCCAGCGCGACCACGTTAATCAGAAGGCACGGATAATTGAGCGCATGTTAGCGAATCCGGACCAGGTGGACGCCAGGCTAAGCGACCTAGTGCATTGCGTAGTCACGAAAGAGGAGCACGAGCGACTGACCGCCTACAGCAAGTCCAACCCGGAGATCGACGGCTGGGACCGCTACAGAATGGCCGGGGTGGAGGTGATGGACATGCTCACCATGGAGCAGATCATTTAATGCCAAGGCTGTTACTGATTTCTTATGTTGCCCTCGGGGCCGTGCTGGTCGCGACCTTGGCCGTGATCTGCTTCGACATACCGTACCTTAACAACGTCACCGCTCAAAACTTTTCGATGAATCTGGCAACGGAAGTGATCGGGATCGGCCTCACGGTTTTTTTAATCGACCGCGTTATCGAGAAGCAGCGGGAGGCGGAACTCGAAAGGTACAGGCAGGCCGCGTTACTGAGACTCAGAACCGCGCTCGCCCGCCACAC
>JBJMGQ010000471.1:0-6140 GCA_045807845.1 Pyrinomonadaceae bacterium
GCCGCCCTGCTCTCTTGCGCGGGCGCCTGCACGACGACCAACGCTCCGAACAACAACACGACGGCCGCGACCACGCCGACGCCTATCCCGACGGCCGCGGAGCGCATGGCGGAACTCAAACCCGCGCTCGACTCAATCAACTCGGACGACCTTCTGCGCCACATCAAGGCGCTCTCCTCAGACGAGTACGAGGGGCGCGGCCCCGGCACACGAGGCGAGGAGTTGTCGGTCAAGTACATCACCGAGCAGTTCCAGCGCTTGGGACTCAAGCCCGGCAACCCCGACGGCACGTTCGTGCAGAAGGTGCCGCTCGCGGGCTTCCGCGCCGAGCCCGAGGCCGCGTTCAAGGCGGGCACCAAGGAGATGAAGCTTGAGAACCTCAAGGACTACGTCGCCGTCTCGCGCCGCTACGAGCCGGAGGTGAACGTGGACGACTCCGACATCGTCTTCGTCGGCTACGGCGTCACGGCGCCCGAGTACGGCTGGGACGACTACAAGGGCTTGGACGTGAAAGGCAAGACCATCGTCATGCTCATCAACGACCCGGCCGTGCCCTCGCCCACGAATCCGGCCGAGCTTGACCCGAACACGTTCAAGGGTAAGGCCATGACCTACTACGGCCGCTGGACGTACAAGTACGAGGAGGCTTCGCGGCGCGGCGCGGCTGCTGCCATCATCGTCCACGAGACCGGCCCCGCGGGCTATCCCTTCGAGGTCGTGAGCGGGAGCTGGGGGCGCGAGAACTTCGACATCGTCTCGCCCGACAAGAACGCCTCGCGCGTCGGCGTCGAGTCGTGGATCACGCTCGACCGCGCGAAGGAGTTGTTCGCCGCCGCGGGTCAGGACTTCGACGCTCTGCACAAGGCGGCGACGACGAAGGAGTTCAAGCCCGTCGCCTTGAACGCGAAGGCGACCTTCCACATCAAGAACACGCTGCGCACCATCGACTCGCAGAACGTCATCGCCAAGCTCGAAGGCTCAGACCCGGCGCTCAAGAACGAGTACGTCGTCTACTCGGCGCACTGGGATCATCTGGGCAAGGACGAGAACGCGAAGGGCGACGGCATCTACAACGGCGCCATCGACAATGCCTCGGGCGTCGCGGCGGTGCTGGAGATTGCCGAGGGCTTCACCAAGCTCCCGGCGCCGCCCAAGCGCTCCGTGCTCTTCCTGATGGTGACGGGCGAGGAGAAGGGACTGCTCGGCGCGAAGTACTACGCGGAGCATCCGCTCTACCCCGTGGCGAAGACGCTGGCGAACGTCAACATCGACGGCGTCAACCAGTGGGGGCGCACCAGCGACATCACGCTGGTGGGCTTGGGCAACTCGACGATTGACGACATCACGAAGGAGATGGCGCAGGCGCAGGGCGGGCGCACCATCACGCCCGACCCCGAGCCCGAGAAGGGCTTCTTCTACCGCTCCGACCACTTCGAGTTCGCCAAGCAGGGCGTGCCCGCGCTCGACCCGAACACGGGCGTCAACTACGTCGGCAAAGACCCGGGCTTCGCGAAGACGAAGCGCGACGAGTACGAGGCGAACGACTATCACAAGCCCTCGGACGAGGTGAAGCCCGACTGGGACTTGGCCGGCGCCGTCGAGGACACGCAGCTCTTCCTCGCCGTCGGCTACCGCATCCTACAGGGCGACAAGAATCCCGAGTGGAACCCCGGCACCGAGTTCAAGGCCAAGCGCGACGAGTCGCTCAAGGCCGGGGCCGGGCCTTCGTAAGCATTAACGATGAAGTGTGAACGCTGAACGATGAACTGGACGACAAGGTGCTTACAGTTCATCGTTCAGCGTTCCTACTTCATCCTTCCCATCCTGTCCATCCATGTTTGAATCAGTGAGATGAACTTGAGCGTGTCGATTTCAAACTGCCTGTTCCGTCTCGCGCTCTGCGTCGTGTGCGTGTCGGGTGTGGCGATTGCGCAGCAGCCTCAACAGACGCCGGAGCCGAAAGCCGAGCCGCCCGCGACGAAGAAGAACGCGCGGCCGGCGAGCGAAATGGAAGCGGCCGAGCCGTTCGACAAGTTGACGCCGGAGCAGATGGCGGGTCGTTGCGTGACTCTTGAGACGGAGGCGGGCGATATCCGTATAGAGGTACTCGCGGAGGCCGCGCCCGAGTCTGCGCGCAACTTCCTCAACCTTGTTTCTATCGGCGCGTTCGACACGACGACCTTCAGTCGCGTCGTCAAAGACTTCGTCGTGCAGGGCGGGAACGTCGCGACGCGCGAGACGTTGTCGAACGAGCTGATTCGACGCGCCTCGCGCAAGGTGCCCGACGAGCCGAACCCGGTCAAGCATCTGCGCGGCGTCGTCTCGCTCGCGCGCCCCGCGGAGGCGAACGCCGCGACCACGCACTTCTTCATCCTGCTCAACGACGCGCCGCACCTCGACGGCACCTTCGCCGCCTTCGGCCGCGTCCGCACGGGGATGGAGGTCGTGGACAAGATCGCCGCCGGAGAGCTTGACGGCGAGAAGCCGAAGAACCCCGTCCACATCCGCCGCGCACGCGTCGGGCTGTGTCAGCCCCCGCCCGACCAGCCTAAAAATAATCCGGGGCGCACGCGCTGACCCGCGCCACGCGCGCCCCGTCCGGCGGGGTGGGTGAGCCACGATACCGCCGGTAGCCCCACCCTACGTAACTTGTTCAGCAAGACAACACTCCGGTAGTGGCTCAACTACCGGAGTGGCAATTTTTCCTTCCCATCAACGAACCGCGAAGCTTGCAACACTCCTTCAAACCGCTTTCTCGTTGGCGGTTCGGGCGAGGCCCCGTTCCCCCGAAAGGGCCTCGCCCAAACCGCGCCCCGAACCGCGGGAAGTAGCGGCGGCGCGGCTTGCCCTCCGCGCCGCCGCCCCGCGGCAAGCCGTGTCTACTGCACGACGAAGTCCGAGCCCGTGGCCGAGTCGGAGTTCAAGAGCAGCCCGCCCGTGGCCGACGTGCCGATCAATATCTGCGCGTTGGCGGCCGTCCCCGTCGAGGTCGTGCCGACGACGCTACTGCCCGCGACCGCGTTGATCTTCGAGACGGCGACGCGGAAGACGATCTGGTTACCGACGACCTGTGCGGAGTCGGGCGCGCCGTCGCCGACCTGATTGTTCGTCCCGTTCGGCAACTGCTCGTAGTGGCCGTACTCGTAGGTGACCTCGCCCGTCTCCGAGACCTGCGCCGCGACGAAGACCGTTACGCCGTTGAAGACCGAGCTGACCGTCCACGCGTTGTTCTGCGTCCGCGAGGCCGCGTCCGCGAGCGTCAGCGTGTAGACGATCTGGCTGTTCTGCGCGTCGTAGGCGAAGTCCACCGAGCGTATGTCCTGCGCGCCTGTGCCGAACTGGTCGTCCGAAGGGTCAACGATCTCGGCGCCGCCCTGCGCGGGAATCAGGTTGAACGGGTGCGCCACCGCGGTCAGTCCCATCGCCGCGCGCACGGCGTTGTGCGCGTCCACGTAGCCCGCGCCGACGACGCGCTCCTCAAAGGGCATCGGGTTGGCCGTCTGTCGAAGTATCGTCACCACGTCGTCGGGCGTGAGCAGCGGGTTGGCTTCAATCAACAGAGCGACGACGCCCGTGATGTGCGGGCACGAGAAGGAGGTGCCTTGCGAGGTCGTGTAGTACGGAAGATATGCGGGCGGGATGGTCGTCAAATCGTTCCCGACGACGGGCACCGTGCCGAGCGTGTTCGTGAGCCCCGCGCCGCGCAGCCGCGCGCTCTTGATGTCAACGCCGGCGGCCGTGATGTCGGGGCGCAGGTTGGGTGCAAGCGTCGGGTCGGCGGGCATGCCCGCCACGTCCGCGCCCGTGCCGTTGTCCACGCCGCGCGAGCTGAAGGAGGCGGGACTGCCGAGCCCCTGCTTCTCGCCCGCGGCGACCGAGATCGTCCAGGGCATCGTCGAGTAAGGGTTGATGGAGGTCGGCGTGTCGCCCGAGTTGCCGGCGGCGAAGACGACCGTGATGTTGCGGTCGTGCGAGATGCGCGTCGCGACGTTGATGGGATTGTTCGGGTCGAGCCCGTCGGCGCTCAAAGTGTCGCCCCAAGAGTTGTTGATGACGCGGATGTTGTATGCGTACTGGTTGGCGAGCAGGTAGTCGTAGGCGCCGATGATGGCGACGCCGGGGAGCCCCAGCTCGTTGCCGGAGTTGACGCCGACCAAGTGCGCGCCCTTTGCGACGCCGCCGTAGAAGCCGCCCGACTGCTCGCCCGTGCCGGCGGCGACGGCCGCGCCGAAGGTGCCGTGGCCGGACTCAAGGTCACTCATCTGCTGGTTCTCGATGTAGACGGGCGGGACGAAGCCCGTGCCCGCGACGAGGTCGCCGATGGAGACGCCGATGCCGACGACGAGGCCGCCGTCGCCGACCGTCGTCTCGGAGAGCGGCTGGATGACGTTCTGCACGGTCTTCTTGCCGTAGGCCAAATCCTTGTGCGTCGCGTCGAGCCCCGTGTCGATGTAGCCGATGCCGACGCCCTTGCCCGTGATGGGCAGGCCCGGGTTGCTCTTGTTAGCCTTCGTCACCTGCGTGTCGGCCTGCATCTGCGGAACGCCGATGAAGGGGCGGCTCACGTTGGTGAAGGTCTTCATCAGATGGTTCGCGTAGACCGAGGCGACGCCGGGCTGGCGGCTGACGGCCGCGAGCTGCACGGCGCTCATGTCGGCGATGACCATCGGCAGCTCGCGCGTGGCGAAGCCTTTGGTGATGCCCGCGAGCTGGAGCCTTGAGAACTCGGCCGCGCCGGGCTTCTGCTTATAGGTGATGATGACGGGCACGGTCGCGCCGGCCGCGTGCGTGGCGAAGAAGCGCGTGAGCTGCGAGTCGATCTTTACGGCCGGGGCCGCCGATGCCGCGCCGCCGCCCGTCCGGTTGGGCAGAGTCGCGAGGCCGAGGACGAGAACCAGCGCCACCAGCAATGCGTTTCTCAACGTCGTCATCATGGTCTTTTCCTCTTTATCTCTTCTTGTAAACCTTTGGCTGCGAGGCCACGCGTTTGTTAAAAAGTTTCCGGGGTTGCGGCCCGGAGGGTCACCCGTCTCTGCCAAGCGAGTCACCCTCCGAGCCGCTCGACTCGCCGCGCCCCACGACCCGACTTCGGTTGGCGCGGCGAGAATTCGTCAAGGTCAGTTGCCCGCCACGAAGCGCTGGCGGAAGCTGTCGAGCGCGTAGGCCATGAAGGCGCGCGTCGTCGCGTCGTTGGCCTTCACCCTTGCCTTGAGCGTGGGCTGGAACTCGAACGGCCCCTGATCAAGACTGAAGTAGGCTTGCAGCAGCCCCTTGTCCAAAGCGAGCTGCACGTAGCCGCGCATGGCCGCGGGAATCTCCGCGTTGTCGGCGAGCGTGATGGCGATGCCGTTGTACGTGGCCGTGACGTTCGTGCCGGCCTTCGCCTTCGCCTCGGCGTCGAGCCCGAGTGCGCGGACGAGTGCAACCGCCGTCTCAAGCCGCGTGACGTTGGCCGTCGGGTTGAAGGTCGAGCCCGAGGCCGCGATCATGCCGGCCGGGGCGAAGTTCCAGTCGCGCAGCGTCGAGCCGCTGGCCGTCACCGCTTCGGCGATGGGCGCGAAGTCGGCAGCAACGTCCGAGTACTTCGGCGTCGCCGCAGGAGACTGCCGCAGCGGCGTGTTCAGGTAGAGAAGGCGTGCGAAGTCTTCACGCGTCACGGTCGAGTCGGGATGGAAGCCGCCGTCGGCGAAGGTGTCCATCTGGCGATTCTTCAAGACCGTCTCGATCTGCGCCTGTGCGGGATGGCCCTGTATGTCGCCGATGGGTTCGAGCGTGAAGAGCTGCTGCGTGATGGTGATCTCGACGGGGCCGGGAGCCGCCGCGCCCGAGGTCGGGAGCGAGACGTTCGGCGCCGCCGCGAGGCCGCGTACGCCGCGGACTTCGAGGAGCCAACGGCCGCCCGCGGGATTCTTGACGACGACCTCGCGGCTCGGCGAGTCGAGGATGGGAAGCGCGAGGCCCGAAGAGTACTTATTGCCCTGCGGGTCTGTGGCGATGAGCCCGATGGTGTTGCCCTCGCCATCTTCGAGCGCCGTGTCGAAGGTGGCGAAGATGTCGAGGACGGTCATGCCCGCTTCGACGTTGAAGTAGCGCGCGTTCGAGGAGGTGCATTCGGTGCCGGCCGTGCAGGGCAGCGCCGC
>JBJMGQ010000472.1:0-7743 GCA_045807845.1 Pyrinomonadaceae bacterium
GACGGCGCGCCCCTCGGTCAACCTGTGCAGCTCGCGGATGACGGACTGCGGCTTAATCTTGTCCGAAGAGCCCTCGTAGCGGAGCGGCTGCTCGCCTTGCCAAACGCGTATGCGCTCCCACCATTCGGCGCGGCGCGCCATGCCGGCCTCCACTTGACCCGCGCGTGCCTCGACCTCTTGACTTAAAGCGGAGAGGGCGCGCCCCGCGTCGGCGGCGATGGAGAGCGCGGGCGCGACGTTCTTGCCGATGTTGGCAGGGTCGATGTCGATGTGGATGACACGGGCACGGGGCGCGAAGGTGGCGAGCTTGCCCGTCACGCGGTCGTCGAAGCGGACGCCGACGGCGATGAGCAGGTCGCTCTCGGCGACGGCCATGTTGGCGGCATAGGTGCCGTGCATCCCGAGCATCCCCATGCAGAGCTTGTGCGCCGAGGGGAAGCCGCCGAGCCCCATGAGGGTCGGCGTTACGGGGAGTTGCAGACGCTCGGCCAGCGCAAGCAGCGCTTGCGAAGCGCCCGAGTTGACGATGCCTCCGCCGACGTAGAGCACGGGTCGCTCCGACTTCACAATCTCTTCGGCGGCGCGCGCGACCCGCGCCGGGTCGGGCTCGCCCTTCTTCTCGCGGAAGGGAAAGGCGACGTGGTCGAGGCGCGAATAAGCGCAGCGCGCGGCCGACACGTCCTTCGGGATGTCGATGACGACGGGGCCGGGCCGCCCCGTGCGCGCAAGGAAGAAGGCTTCGCGGACTATCCCTGCGAGGTCGCGCACGTCGCGCACGAGATAGTTGTGCTTCACACACGGGCGCGTGATGCCGACCGTGTCCACCTCTTGAAACGCATCGGTGCCGATGAGCGGGAGCGGCACCTGCCCCGTGATGACGACGATGGGCGTCGAGTCCATGTAGGCGTTGGCGATGCCTGTGACGGCGTTGGTCGCGCCCGGGCCGGAAGTGACGAGTGCGACGCCGACTCGACCGCTCGCGCGCGCGTAGCCTTCGGCCATATGCACCGCGCCCTGCTCGTGTCGAACGAGGTAGTGCGTCACGCGGTCGCGGAAGCGCCACAGCTCGTCGTAGATGTGCAGCACCGCGCCGCCCGGATAGCCGAAGATGGTCTCCACGCCCTCGCCCACCAGCGCGTGTAACAGCACCTCCGCGCCCCTCGGCAGAGTTTCGTCCGGCACGGCCGCGATGGTCGGCAACGGTTTCGCCTTTGTGATCTGCTGTTCTGCAATCATAAGAGTTCAGTAGGCAGTAAGCAGTTCGCAGTAGGCAGTGAAGAACAGGCGGTAAGCAGTAAATAGCAAGGCTTCGCTTTGGCGTACCGCTGCCGGCGTGCTGAACGATTCATTGCCGAAGATTTTTAAACTGTCTACTGCCATCTGCCTACTGTCTACTTCTTCGGAACCACTTTGACGAAACGGTCTCGCCAGTCGGCGGCGAGGCGTGCGACCTCTTCGGCCTCGGCGGGCTGCGGCCCTTCGGCGAGGGCTTCGCGGTAGTGGCCGAGCAGCTCTCGCAAATTTGTCTCGTCGCCATCCTCGACCGGGAGGATGTTGACGCGTGCGCCCGCGGCGAGACGACGGTGGAGGGCTTCTTCGTCGAGCCCGAGTTCTCTCTCCAACTGAAGGTAGACGACGCCGCCCGTCATGCCGGAGCAGAGCCAAGGCCCGGGGTCGCCAAGCACGAGGCCGCGCCCCGAAGTCATGTACTCGAAGGCGAAGCCCTTGAGGTTGGCGCGCGCGGCGATGTTGCCCAGCTCGTCGCGCAAGGGCGCGCGCAGGCGACCGCCGAAGATGATGTCGGCGCCCGAGAGACGTATGCCTGCGCGCGAGTCGGCGTCGCCCTGCACGATGAGCAGGCCGGCCTGCGCGCCGTAGGCGAAGCACTTCCCGACCGAGCCGTCAACGGTCGAGCCGTCGTGGTTGATGCCCTTCAGAATCCGCACGCGCCCGCCCGAAGCGCCCTTGGCCGCGCCGTCCTGCACGCCGCCGTGGACGATGATGTCCACGCCGTCCGAGTTGAACGCGCCGAGGCCGTTACCCGGCACAGAGCCTTCGAGAAAGTTGAGCACCGCGCGCTTGAGCCCCGTCACAGAGGCGCCGTTGCCGTTGTGCGCGTGACCGTTGCCGTTGCCTTCGACAAGCTGACTCAGGCGCGCGCGCGTCAGACGCCCTGCGAGGTGCGTCCCCAACGCGCGGTCGCCGCTGGAGACGTTCGAGTCGTCGTAGTAGACGACCTCCTTGCCGGCCTCGACCATCTCCGTGACCGAGTGCGAGATGACGCGCGTCAGAGACGTGAGCGAGCGGCGCGCGCGCCCCACGTTCGGCTCCTGTAAAGAGACGCAGAGCGCGCAGGGCTCTTCGGGCTCCAACAGCCACGCGAGGTCGAGACGTTCGTGCCCGCGCGCCTGCTCCAACAGATCGACGCGCCCCACCAGCCCGGCGGTCGAAGAGAGACCGGCGCGTGCCGTCTCGCGCGCTATCTCGTTTTTAACTTCAGAGAAGAAGCGGACGAGGTGCTCGACGGCCAGCTCGTACTCGCGCGGCTTGAAGTGCTTCTGCCCGGCGGCGAGCGCTTCCGGTGCATCCTTCAACTGGCTCGTGATGCCGACGTGGCACGTGCCCGTGTTGCACTCGCGGCAGCTCGTACACCCGATGGCCGCCATCGCCATCGTTGCAAACCCCACGCGGTCTGCGCCCAGCATCAGAAGCCTCACCACGTCGCGCCCGGACTTCACGCCGCCGTCGGCCCACAGCTCGACGCGCCTGCGAAGCCCTGCACGGACGAGCGCGCGATGCGCTTCGCGCAGTCCAATCTCAACCGGCAGACCTGTGTGACGCAGAGAGTGTTTGCGCGCGGCGCCCGTGCCGCCGTCGTAGCCCGAGATGGCGATGATGTCGGCGCGCGCCTTTGCGACGCCCGTGGCGATGGGCCCGAGGTGCGGGATGGAAGGAATCTTGACCGAAATCTTCGCGCGCGGGTTGATGGTCTTCAGCTCTTCCACGACCTGCGCGAGGTCTTCGATGGAGTAGATGTCGTGATTGTTCGACGGCGAGATGAGGTCGATGCCTGCGGGCGTATGTCGCGTCTCGGCGATGCGCGTCGTCACCTTGAAGCCGGGGAGGAGTCCGCCCTCGCCGGGCTTCGCGCCCTGACCGATCTTGATCTCAAGCAGGTCGCACGAGTTGAGCAGTCGCGCGTTGACGCCGAATCTGCCCGAAGCGACCTGTTGGCCGCGGTGCTCGCGGTAGCGCCCGAGCATGTCGGGAATCTCGCCGCCCTCGCCGTTGACGCAGATGATGTCGAGCCGCTTGGCCGCCTCGGCGTAGGCGCGAAACGATGTCTCGCCCTGCGAGCCGAAGCTCATCGCGGAGAAGTAGAACGGCGCCGCATGCCGACCGGCGCGCGTGTCTACTTCTCCGCTCGGGGGAGAGTTGAAATCGTCTCCTTCCGTCCCTCGGACTTCGAGCAACTGCCGGAGCGCGACCGGCTTCGTCTCCTCAATCTCTTGCAGGCGCGCGGCGAACTCCGCGTACGGCTTCTCGCCGCGCGCGACGCGCCCCGCGACGTTCCACAGCGACGGCTGCTCGCGAAACTCGCCGGGCAGAGCGACCGGGCGCTTCTTCGTCGGCTTCTCTTCCGACTCGCCGCGCGCAAGCGCAAGACGTGCGTGTGCGTCTCGCTCAAGATCGATGAGCGAGAGGCCGGCGAAGGCCGTGCCGCAGTAGTTGGCGACGCCGAAGAACTCCTCCACGTCGGGCGCTAAGCCCACCGACGCGAAGAGTCGGCCGTAGCCGTCCAGCTCGTGGATGCCCATCGTCGAGAGCACCTTCTCGACGCCGACCGAGAGCGCCGAGGCGCATTTGACGAGACGCTTCACGCGCTCTTCATGAGAAGCGGCGCCGCGCGCGACCACGTCGAAGAGTGCGTAAGGGTTGACGGCGTCGGCGCCGCAGCCCAGCGCGAAGACGAGGTCGTGGACGTTGCGCAAAGAGCCGGCGCGTAGCACGAGCCCGACGCGGCGACGGAGACTGACGCCTTCAGCGTCGCGCTCGTCGCGCAGGCGCGCGTCCACGGCCGCGAGCGCAAGGTGCGCGTCGATCCCTAGACGCGCGCGTTGGTGTGAGCGCGCGTCGTCGAGGATGAGGACGGATGTCCCTGACTCTCGAACCAGCCGCGCGGCCTCTTCGCAGAGTCGCGCGAGCGCCTGTTCGAGCCTCTCGTCCTCACCGAATGTCGTATCAATCTTCGCCGCGCGGAGAAAGCCCCCAACCTCCGCCGCCGTCTCTGATGTTTCATCAGCAACACTCTCAAACTCCGCGTCGCAGAGCGCGACGACTTCCCTGAGCGTGCGCTGGCCCAACGCGCGCGCGGCTGCCGTATGAGCCTCTTCGTCCACGCGGCCGAGCCCGCCGAAGAGGAGCGGCGTGCGCAGCTCTATCTGCCCGACCTCGCAGGGCCCCGCGGGCGTGGGGCGCGCGCCGAGAAAGACGCGCGTCGAGAAGTGGTCGGCCTCGCGCTCGCGGTCGATGGCCGGGTTCGTCACCACGGCCACGCGCTCGTGGAAGTAGTCCGCGACGTTACGCCGCTTCTGCGAGAGCGCGGCGAGCGGCCCGTCCCAGCCTAAACCGCTGATGGGCTCCTTGCCCGTCTCGGCCATCTCGCGGATTTCGCTCTCTTCAATGCGACCCCAGCCGAACGCGGCGAGCCGTCGCTCGTCGAGCCCCACCGCCACGCCTTCGTCGGGGGTCGGAGGCGTGGCGGCGCGCACACCACTCGCAGCGGCGGCGCCGTCGGGGGACTGTGTGCCGGCGTGGTCGGCCCACTTCACGCGTGCGTTGAGACGTGCGGGGTGGAAGCGCGCGCCCACGTCTTCGAGCGCGCGGCGTTGCAGCTCGTGATACTCGAAGACCTCGACGCCCACGCCGCGCTTGAGCAGGAAACCCATCTTCTCGCCGGGTGCGAGCGGGCGCGGGTCGCGCACCATCTGTTCGAGCGGCACGACGCCCTTCTCCGAAGAGGCGAAGAACTCCTTCTCCGTCTCGCCGCACCAGAGCGGCCGGAGGCCCAGCGCGTCGGAGCTAAAAACAATCTCGTCGGCCTGCCGCGCGATGATGGCCGCGGGCCCCTGCGCGTGCGCGCCGAAGGCGCGGCGCCAGTAGCGATACAGCTCGCGCACCTCCGAGGGGAAACGCTCGATCTCGCTCCAGACGGGCGGGAAGACTATCTCCAACGCGTTCATCAGACTCAGACGGTACTCGAACATGAAGCTCTCGACCACGCGGTCTAAGACCTGTGAGTCGCTGGCGCGCGAAGGAAGTTGGAAGCCGAGCGCGAGCGCTTCACGTCCAAGTCTATCGACCGAGTTGATCTCGCCGTTGTGGCCGAGCGTGGAGAACATCTGCGCGCGCTCGGAGCGCGAGTCGGTGTTGGTCGAGTAGCGGCCGTGGCCGAGCGAGATGGCCGACTTGAAGTCGGGGTGCGAGAGTTCGGGAAAGTAGCGGCGCAGGGTGTCCGCGTCGCCGCGCACCTTGTAGATGACGCTGTTCGGGCTTAAGGAGGCGACGTGGACGGGCAGCTCTCGTTCAAGCCGCAGAGTGATGTGGAAGATGTCGCGGTCTTCGACGCCGCGCGCCGTGCGCGGGAGGGCCGCCACCTGCCAGAACTCGGGCTCGGCCGCGCGACCCTGCGGCCCGAGCGCCTCGGTGCGCACGCGCGCTGCTTCGGCGACGAGCACCTCGAAGACCGAGTCTTCAAACAGCTCAAGCGCGCGCCTCTTAATCTCCTCGCGGTCGGCGCGCTGCTCATGCGGAATCATGATGTGCGCGACGGTGAACTGCGCGCGGCCGGCGAGCGAGCCGCGCAAGCCCGCCGCTTCAAGTCGCTTGGCCCAACGCTCGCGCGGGATGTCTGTCTGAAGACCCGCGCCGTCGCCCTCGCCCTCGACCTCGCCCGTGCGATGCCCCATCCGCGCCAGCGCTTCGAGCGTGCGCTTGACGTTGCCGTGTGAAGGGCGCCCGTCCTTCTTCACGTTGGCGATGATGGCGCAGGCGTCGTGCTCCGACTCGTCTTGGCGCCAGCGGCTCGCGCGGTCAAAGGGGTTCCACGCACGCCCCTCAAGGGGACGCGCGTGAACAGCACCGACTCTGTTGGTCGCTTCAGACATTACTTCGCCGCAAGAGGAGTCGCGGGAAAAAAGAGGCCATCAACCCTCGAACGTTGATGGCCTGCCGCAGACACTGTAGGTTGCAGTGACAAGCCGTCAGGTTACGCGCTTACGCGTGTGGACGGCTACGGGCACGCCGCCCGCGAGGGCGAGGGCCGAAGTCGTCCGGCGCCGGAAGAGCGACTCGACGGAAGTGATTGGACGCAGCTCAGACATTCCACACCCGGAGACTGAGATTGGCGCCAGCCTGATTGGTACCAACGGCCGGCGCTTCTCTCCCCACTATGAGGGCGGATGCTACAACCTTCGCGCCCATTTGTATAATTGATAATTTTTACCAGCTCATAAATCATAGCCGCCTCTCCCATACGACAGATTCGTCGCACTCCGAGGCTCGAAGACAAAAACGTCGGAAGCCTTTCGCCGCATCGCGGCGTTTGAATTTAGCTCGACCTTTCAAGGTCGAGCTAAATTCATGCGCCGCGATGCGGCGCAGCTCACCGCGACAATTTTGCAGCGCACGGTGGCGCAAGCGACGAGATTGTCATAACCGTCGGCGGCCGTCTTGAGTCCCGAACACGATTAACCCTGAGTAATTCACTATCCGAGCGTTGCGGGCGCAGCGGTACGGGCTTTGCCATCTGTGCCGGACACAAGAACCCGGATGGAGGTGTTAAGGCTCGTGTCACTGATCTTGAGCGGTAAAGAATTCATCTCGGCCGACCCACTCGGCGCGAGCGTACTGGCGGGGCTCTCAAAGCTCGCCACACGCAATCCCGTGCTCCTCAACGGCGTCCGCCTGAGCGCGCAGGAGCTGGCCGAGCTGGCCGAAGAGGCACGCCGCACCAACCGCGCCGTCTGGGTCGGCGCCCCACACGGGGAAGCCGCAAGGTGAGAGCGCGACCCACGTGCCCCGCGATGCGCCCGTCCAAGCAGCGTCGCGGGGCACCTCTCAAACTCATTTCCATGCTGGACGTGTCCCGGCACCCGCAGGGTCGCTTGACTAACCGCGGACGGCTGTGGCTATTGTCACCGGACGTTTCTCGCTGAGGTGACTTTAGACTCATGGAAATGACGCAGCTCGAATTCTTCCTACAGGTCATCGCCGAGGGCAGCTTCTCGAAGGCGGCGGACACCGTCGGCCGCACGCAGCCCGCGGTGAGCATCGCCATCCGGCGGCTCGAAGAGGAGGTCGGCGCCCCGCTCTTCGACCGCTCGCAGAAGACGCCGACGCTCACCGCGGCTGGCCTCGCGATACAGGACTACGCGCAACGCATCCTCGCCCTGCGCGATCAGGCGCGCGGCGCCGTCGCCGAGCTGCGCGAGCTGAAGCGCGGCCTCGTCCGCGTCGGCGCCAACGAGAGCACCTCGCTCTATCTGCTGCCGCAGGTCATCCTCTCCTTCCGCGAAAAGCATCCGGACGTGAAGGTCGAAATCTACCGCCACGTCTCGGAGCGTCTGCCGCGCGAGGTCTTGGAGCGCAACGTGGACTTCGCTGTCCTCGCCTTCGAGCCCGTAGACCGCGACCTCGAATCCTTCTGCGTGCTCCGCGACGAGTTGTCGCTCATCCTCAACC
>JBJMGQ010000473.1:0-6397 GCA_045807845.1 Pyrinomonadaceae bacterium
CGAGCACATACATTCGCGTGTTTGCGACCGGTCGCCCAATCGGCACGACTCCTTCGAGCCGTTCGCCTTCACCGACTTCATACACACAACAGCCGACGACCGTCTCTGTGGGGCCGTACTCGTTGATGAGTCGGGTGCCCGGCGCGTGCTCGCGCCAGAAGGAGAGGCTGTCACCTAACAATGCCTCCCCGCCGATGACGAACGCACGCGCCGTCGTCGCTGCCTCCTCCGCCGGGATTGAGCGCGCGAGCAGGTCGAGGTGTGCAGGCGTGATTTTGAGAAGGCCGCATGTGCTCCCGCGCCTGAGCGCGGCGGCGAAGCCCTCGATGCCCTCCTCCTCCGCGATGAGTTCCACCGACTGCCCCGCCAGCAGCGGGCAGTACAGACTTGTCACCGTCAGGTCAAAGCCGACGGGCGAATGGACGTACGAGCCGAGCTGACTCTCCTCGCGGAGATAGGCCGCGCGCGCCCAGTGTAGATAGTTGGCGAGGCCGCTGTGCGTCACCATCACGCCCTTCGGCACGCCCGTCGAGCCCGACGTGTAGATGACGTAGGCGAGGTTGTCGGGATTGACGGCGTACTCGGGATTCTCCGCGCTCTCGCGCTCGACCTCCGGCCAGTCCGCGTCGAGTCGAATCGCGCGCGGCGTGCCCTCCGGCAACGCTCCGGCGAGATGCTCCTGCGTCAGCACGAATCGCGCACGCGAGTCGCTCAGCATGTAGGCCAGACGCTCGCGCGGGTAGCTCGTGTCGAGCGGCACGTAGGCGCCGCCCGCCTTGAGCACGCCGACGAGCGCGACGACCATCTCCAGACCGCGCTCGACGAAGAGTGCAACGGGCACCTCCGGCCCGACGCCTAAGCTCCGGAGATAGCGCGCGAGCTGGTTGGCGCGTGCGTTCAACTCGGCGTAAGTCAGGCTGCGCCCGTTGGCGTTGACGGCGACGCGCGCCGGCGTGCTCTCGACCTGTCGCTCGAACATCATGTGCGCGCACGGCGCGGGCGGGGCGGGGCTCTCCGTGCGGTTGAACTCGAAGAGCAGGCGCTCTCTCTCCTCCGCGCCGAGCACGTCGAGCCGAACCGCGAGCGAGTCCGGCGCGCGCGCGGCGCTCTCAAGCAGCACGCGGAACCCGTCGGCGAGGCGCTCGACCTCCGCGCACGACAGACGTGCCGGGTCGTAGTAGAACTGCACCGCGAGCGCGCCGCCGCTCTCGACGCACGAGAGGTTGAGCTTGAAACGCTCGCAGCACGCGTACTGCCTTTCGAGCGCGAAGGTGACGCCGCCCGCCGCGAACGCTTCGGGCCACGCGCTGAACTCGAAGCCGACGCCGCGGGCCGACTCTTCCGGCGTGCCTTCGTCTTCGCCCGTGAAATATTCGAGCCACGCGTGGTTCTCGTGCGCGGCCTCCTGCACCTGCGCGACGACTTCGCGGAAGCTCTGCTCCCGCTCGAAGCGTTGCGCGATGGGCGGCCACTTGGCGAACAGTCCAAGCGCGCCGGACAGCTCCTCAAACTTCCGTCCTTCGAACATCGCGCGCACGACGACGTGCGCCTGTCCCGACAGACGCCACAGCAAAGTCTGCCACGCCGCGAGCAGGAATTTATCGAGCGCGAGGCCGCACGCGCGCGCCGCTTCGCGAACGTGCGCGGAGAGGTCGGGGTCGAGTGCGAGAGTGACGCGCGAAGGGCGGTAAGGAGCGCTCGCGTCCGCAGGGTTCCTCTCGAACGGGAGCGTTGGGGCTTGGCCGTCCGCCCGTCGCCGCCAGAACTCGCGCCCGTCCGCGGCCTCCGCCTCTTCGAGCAGCTCGTTCTGCCATTCCGAGAACTGTAGGTACTGCACAACCTCTTCGTCGTCCTCGCCGCCGCGCACGGCCGCGTCGCAAGCGCGCGCCAACTCGCCGACGAGGTTCGTCAGCGTCCGTGCGTCGGCGCAGAGCGCGGGCAGCGTGAGGATGAGAAGGCGGCGCGCGCCTCCTTTGACGAGCAGGGCGCGCAGCACAGGGCCGCGTTCGGGGTCGAAGACTGTCTCACGCTCGCGCTCGCAGAGTTGTTCGAGCGCGGACTCGTCGCGCGCGTCGCTCAACTCTTCGACGCCCCACGCATAAGGTGCGTCGTCGTTGATAATCTGGACGGGGGTCTTGATGCCGGGTAGATAGCAGAACGCCGTCCGCAGGATTTCGTGTCGCCGCACGACGCGCCGCAACGCCTCGCGCAGAGTCTTCAAGCTCAGCTCGCCCTCGATGGCGACCACACATTGCGCGCGGAAGGCGGCGCTCTCCTGCTGCGCGCGCCAGAGGTGCCGCTGTTGTAAGGAGAGCTGAAAACCGACCACTTGCTCTTGCATCTTCATTCCACCACCAAAGCAGTTTCGTTAACGTCCGCGGGCCAACTCAGGCAGTTGCTACGCGCCGAGCGACCTCTGCCTGCCGCTCTTGAACCTCTTGCGCTTCGACTCTTCGCGCTCGCTCTCGGCACGGCGGCGGCGCTCTCTCTCCGCCTCTTCGAGCACGGCGAGCAGTTCGCCGAGCGTCGCGTCGGCGCGCTCGTGCATCTCGCCGAGCAGGAGGCCGAGCAGTTCGAGCAGACCCGCGACCGACTCGGCCTCGAAGCGCCGCGCGTCGTAGAGAATCTTGACCGCGATCTCGTCGCCCGGTTGCACGAGCAGCGTCAAACCGTAATGAGTCTTCGTCGTGTAGCGCGTGCTGACGACTTCAACACGGCCCGCCCCGCCGTCCTCTTCGCCTGCAAGCGACGCAGGCATGGGGTAGTTCTCGAACGTCATGATGGTGTCGAAGAGCGCCGCGCCGCGCCCCGTGCCCGCCCACGCCTGCACGTTGACGAGCGGCGTCTGCTCGAACTGCAAGATGCCGGCCTGCCGTGTCTGCAACTCGCGCAGCCAATCCGCGAGGTGCGCCGCGCGCTCGACCGGGACGCGTACCGGGAGCGTGTTGATGAACATCCCCGTCATCGTCTCGACGCCCGCGAGCGCCGCGGGTCTGCCCGACAGCGTCGCCCCGAAGACGACTTCCCCCGCGCCGCTGTAGTGTGAGAGCAGAAGCGACCAAGCGCCTTCGAGCACCGTGTTCATCGTCAACTGGTGACGCCGCGCCATCCGGCTCAGAGCCTCCGAGGTCGCGCGTCCCACGCGCATCTGCTGTTCCTCGAAAAGCTCGCCCGCCGCCCCTTCGCCGCCCGCGGCAGTTGCGCGCTCGATGCGCAGGCGCGGCGTCCTCTCGAACCCGGCCAGCTCCTTGCGCCAGAAGGCCGCGGCCTCCGCCTCGTCCTGCCGGCCGAGCCACTCGATGTAGTCGCGATAAGGTCTGACGGGCGCAAGCTCAAGCGTGCGTCCACGCCGGTACGCCTCGTAATAGGCGACGACCTCGCCGAGCACGATGGGCATTGACCAGCCGTCGAGCAGAAGGTGATGCTGGCTCCAGACGAACTCGTACTCGTCCTCGCCGACCTGCACGAGCGTCAGGCGCATGAGCGGCGCTCGCGCGACGCGGAACCCCTGTCGCCGGTCGGCGACGAGCAGCTCTTCGAGCCGCACCTGCTGCTCGGCCGCGGGCAGGGCCCGCCAGTCGAGTCGCTCCCAAGCGAGGCTCACGCGCTGCTCGACGATTTGCAGCGGCTCGTCCAGCTCCTCCCACACAAAGCTCGTCCGCAGAACCGAGTGCCGCTCGACCACCGCAGCCCACGCGCGCTCGAAGGCCGCCACGTCGAGCCGGCCGCGCAGGCGCGCGCCGAGCTGAATGATGTAGACCTCCGACTGCGGCTGATAGAGGCTGTGGAACAGAAGTCCCTGCTGCAAGGGCGAGAGCGGATAGATGTCTTCGACGCGCCCGCGCCCCGCGAGCAGTTGCTCCAACCGCGAGCCGTCGAGTTTCGCCAGAGGGAAGTCGGACGGGACGTAGCCGTGCGCGCCGCCGTCCGCGTGCGCGCGCCCGATGAGGAGCCGGAGCGTCGAGACGAACTCCTGCGCGAGGTTCTCGATGGTCGCGCGGCTGTGCAGGCGCCCGCCGTAGTGCCAGTGCAGGTGCAGGCAACCGCCGCCGACGCTGCCCGTCACTTCGAGCAGATGGCGGCGCTCGCCGCGCGGGCTATAGAGCAGGCCGGAGGATTCGCGCGCGCGCCGGAAAGAGTTCGCCTCACGCTCCGTCCCCTGCTCGTCGAACTGCCCGAGGTAGTTGAAGAGCACTTCGGCCTGCGGCAGCGAACGCAGAGCGCCTTGCGCCTCCTCGTCGCCGCTCAGGTAGCGGAGCAGGCCGTAGCCGATGCCGCGTTGAGGGATTCGGCTCAACTGCTCTTTCACCGAACGCAGCGCCGCGATGAGATCGCCCGACTCTCCCGGCTCAAGCAGCACCGGGAAGAGGCTCGTGAACCAACCGACGGTGCGCGACAGGTCAACGCCCTCAAAGGTCTCTTCGCGCCCGTGCCTTTCGAGATCGAAGAGCACGCGCGCCGTGCCCGTCCAGCGCGCGAGCGCGACGGCCAGCGCCGTCAGCAGCACGTCGTCGATCTGAGTGCGGAACGCCTTCGGCACGTCTTGCAGGAGCGCGCGCGTCTCTTCGGCGTCGAGCGAGACGGCGACCGTTTGAGCGAAGGCGACGATGTTCGCACCCTCTGCAAGCGAATAGTCGAGCGGCAGCGACGCGACCTCACGGCGTCGTTCGTCCGTCCAGTAAGGCAACTCCTGTCGCAGCTCGGGCGACTGCGCGTAGGTCGCCAGATGCTCGGCCCAGCGTTTATACGAGCTGGTCTTCGGCGGCAGCGCCACGGGCGCTCCGGCACGGAGTTGTTCATAGGCCGCGCGCAGGTCTTCGAGCAGGAAGCGCCAAGAGACTGCGTCTACGGCGAGGTGATGAATCACGACGAGCAGGCGGCACGGCCTCGCTTCGCCGAGGTCAAAGAGCACGACACGGACGAGCGGCCCGCGCGTGAGGTCGAGGCCGCCTTGCGCCTGCCGCGCCGCCGCCTGAATCATCGCCCGCTGCTCGTCCGCGTCGAGCGCCGAGAGGTCTATCTGCGTGAAGGGCGCCACGCCGCCCGTTCCGGCGCAGACCTGCTGCCACCCCGAAGCGCCGCGCATAAAACGCAGGCGGAGCGCGTCATGATGCTCAAGCAGACGGCTCAAGACGTGGTGGAGCGTGACGGCGTCGAGTCGCTCGTCGGCCTCAAGCATGACGGCCTGATTCCAATGATGCGGGTCGGTCGTCTCGGACTCGAAGAACCAATTTTGTATCGGAGTTAGCGGAAGCGGCCCCAACACTGTCGCCTGTTCGGCGTCGAGTGTCTGCGTCGTCTCGCCTGCGACCTCCGCGAGCGCGGCGATGGTCTGGTGCTGAAAAATCTGCCGGGTGACGATGCTCAAGCCCAAGCGATTGGCCCGTGCGACGACGTGCATACTGAGAATCGAATCGCCGCCCAGCTCGAAGAAGTTGTCTTCGACGCCGACGCGCTCGACCCTCAGCACCTCGGCCCAGATGCCCGCCAGCACCTCTTCTGTCGCCGTCCGCGGCGCGACGAACTCCGACTCGGCCTGCGCCACACCCGCCTCAGGCAGAGCCTTACGGTCGAGCTTACCGCTCGGCGTCAACGGCAATGCGTCGAGTGTGACGAACGCCGACGGAATCATGTACTCCGGCAACCGCTCGCCCAGATACTCGCGCCACTCTCCGACCGTCACCTCCCCCGCGCCTTCACCGAAGACCACATACGCTACCAACCGCCGGTCGCCTCCCGCTCCCTCCCGCACTATCACCGCCGCCTCTCGCACTCCCTCTCTCCCGCGCAACGCTGCCTCCACCTCTCCCAACTCGATACGGAACCCACGCACCTTCACCTGCGTGTCCGTCCGCCCCAGATACTCGACCTCTCCACTCTCCCCGTAGCGCGCCACATCTCCCGTCCGATACAACCTCGCACCTGCCTCACCTGAGAAGGCATCGGGCACGAACCGCTCCGCCGTCATCTCCGGCCGCTCCCAGTACCCACGTGCCAACGCCACTCCCCCGATGTAGAGTTCGCCCGCCACACCCACCGGCACCGGCTCTCCTCTCCCGTCGAGCAGATATATCTTTGTGTTTGCTATCGGTCGCCCAATCGGCACTCCTCCACCACGCCGCTCTGCTTTCCGTTCGCAGCGCCACCACGTCACATCCACCGCTGCTTCCGTCGGCCCGTACAGGTTGTAGAGCTCCGCCGAACTGCGTGCGTAGAACTGCTCCGCTAACTCCGACGACAACGCCTCCCCGCTACAGACCACTCGCCGCAAGGAGGTACATCGCTCGATGCTCCCGCCCTCACCCAAAAAGGCCGAGAGCATCGACGGGACGAAGTGCACGGTCGTCACCCGCTCGCGCGCCATCAACTCCGCCAGATAGGCCGCATCCCGATGCCC
>JBJMGQ010000474.1:0-19902 GCA_045807845.1 Pyrinomonadaceae bacterium
ACGCCCGCAAAGGTTGCCGACAATAAGAGTCCCGCCGCCAGACGAATCAATGAGGCCCTTAAAGACGTTTGTCTGCCCCACATAGCCTCACCTCCTTATACCGGAAGAGCGGAGTATAAACCCGCGCGGTCGCACGGACAACGGCAATGTTGCGGACTGCTCCGGCCTCTTCGAGCGTGGTGGCGAACTGAAGGGGTTGTTAGGTATTCTATCGTCGAAAAAATGATGTTGAGGCTTTCGCTCCGCGATTGTTGAGGATAACCCATGACTGATGCCCCGCTTCAGATTGACCTCGGCGCCGTGGAGACGCTTCTCGGCAATCTCCAGTTCACCTTCGTGGTCAGCCCCGAGGGGGACGCACACATTCAGGTCTATGCGACAGACCCCACGAGCGCGGTGAAGAGCGGAATCGTGGTGATGCTGGACGCGCAGGGCCACGAGCGGCTCAAGGCGATCATCAAGGGCGCCGACGGGGTGATCGACCGGATGATAGGTGAGGGAAGAATCAAGCGAATGGTGTTGCCTTACTGATCTCGCCGAGGTCAGATGCGGCGTGCGCGCTGCTCAAAATGAAGCATTGTTAAGCGTGATGCGGAACACTTATGATGCGTCCCGCCATTCTATCTCCCCGGAGGTGCTTTCGGATGTCGCAACACGGCGTGGTCTTCCTCTTCGACGTGGACAACACACTGCTCGACAACGACAGGGTGACCGGCGACCTGCGTCGATATCTTGAGCGCGAGGTCGGGCGCGAGCGTGGCCAACGCTACTGGGAAATCTTCGAAGAGCTGCGCACCGAACTCGGCTATGCCGACTACCTCGGCGCTTTGCAGCGCTACCGCGTCGAGTGCCCTTATGATTCACACCTGCTCACGGTCTCGACCTACCTCGTCAACTATCCCTTCGCCAACCGGCTCTACCCGAACTCGCTCGACGCGATTGAGCATTGCAAGCAGTGGGGCCCCGTCGTCATCCTCTCCGACGGGGACGTGGTCTTTCAGCCACGCAAGGTCGAGCGCTCCGGGCTCTTCGAGGCCGTCGAGGGGAACATCCTGATCTACATCCACAAGGAGCTGGAGCTGGCCGACGTGGAGCGTCGCTACCCGGCCGAGCATTACGTGATGGTAGACGACAAGCTCCGCATCCTTGCGGCGATGAAGCAGGCATGGGGGCCGCGTTTGACGACCGTCTTCCCGCGGCAGGGGCATTACGCGCTCAACCCCGTCGAGACGGCGAAGTACACACCGGCAGATGTCAGCATCGGGCGCATCGGCGACCTGCTCGAATACGACCTCACGACGCTGCGTGAGGCTGCGCCGGGGAGCGCCTGACGCTCCGTGCGCGCCCCTCTTTATCCGCCAAGGGATAGCTACTGCCCGAAGCTCTTCACATATTCGTCGGACTGGATGAAGGCTTTGACCATCTCGGCCGCGATGTAGTCGCCGCCAAACTGCTTCAGCTTGTCGAGCCAGAACTTCCAACCCGTGTGATCCACATCAGGCGTGGCGTTAGGCTCGCGTTGCAGATAGCCGAAGAACTGCATCAGCACAAAGGCGCGATTTCTTTCGCGACGGTCGAACTCCGCGTTCTCCGACACCTTACGGAGGACGCTGGCGCGCTTGGTATCTTCGGCGGTGTTGGCCGCCCCGCCGAAGATAAATCTTATCAAAACGATACGTCCGATAATACTTATTACGTCAACTTTTCAAAGTATGTCAGTCATCGAAAAGGCTGACACAGTGAGACATCTTCTCCTGTCAGCTTCAGCCACCTTCCCTTGGGTTATCGGACTCATTCCGATTATGTTCGCTTCAGGCTACGATGAACTCCTGATCTTTCATCGACATCGTGCATGGTGATGCCCGGGGTCTAGGATGATTCCGCTCCAACTCCTTCAACTGCGCGCGCCGCCGACATCATTTCCGAAGATAGTTTTGAGCTAGAGCGCGCGGAGCGTGACTTGAGCGGGGCTAGCGGTGAGGCCCGACATATTGGCGACGAAGATGGTGTCGCTGCCCCAGTTGAACTGATAGTAGTAGGTGTTCTGGGTAGTCGTTGCGTAGTAGCCCGCGGGGGGCGGCGTGTTGGGGTTTTTAGTGCCGGGGCCAGCCTCCTGCCCCGCGTTGACGGCGATCATGAGGGCGTTGTTGCCCGAGGTGTCGGGCGGGCCGCCAATGAGGACGAAGATGTTGAGCTGGCTGGTGTTGGACTGGAAGACGAGCTGCATCCACTGGGGCAGCGCATCACCCTGTGCGGTCTGGCCGGGCTTCATCGAGAGGCTGGTCGGGCCGGGCGTGAGGACGAGCGGAGTGGTGCCGGGGTAGCCGGGGCCGATGGCCTGAATCTGGATCGGTGTGTTTGAGCCGGGGTCGCTGATGTTGGTGACGCCGAGGTTGTTGCCACCCCAGTTATTGATGAGGACGCTTGGCTGATTGGTGAGCGCACGTGCGGTGAGGAAGGAGGGCGGGAGCCCGCCGGACGTGACGGAGAGCGTGCCCTGATTGTTCATCTTCGAAAGGTTCTGGTAGGCGAGCACCATCGACCCGTTGTTCGTCTTGGGCATCTTCGCGCTCTGGCTGGCCTGTAGGATGAGCGGCGAGCCGTCCCACGCGGCGTCGATACTGTTGCGGTCTATTACCTGGAAGCGCATCGGTGGCGTCGGCGACTTCGGGGCGGACTGCGTCGAGCCCTTCGGAACCGCATCGAGGCTACAGACCCCGACGAGTAGAACTGCGAGGGCCAGACTGGTGCGTAGAATGATCATCGGCAGGGTGCGTGCGGACTAATACGCGGGGCGAACGTTCGCCCCGCGCAGAGCTTGCGCACGCAGCTTCAGGAAAGTCGCAATGGCAGACAGTTACCCGAATTTCCGTCTCGCCTCAGAGTTGGCGCAAGCTGACCTGTCCCGAGCCCGCGGCCGTTGGAGACATGTTGGCAACGAAGATGGGGACATTGCCCCAGTTGAACTGGTAGGTGTAGACGTTACTGACGGTCGTCGCGTAGAAGCCGGCGGGCGGCTGCACGGTCGGATTGGCGGTGCCGGGGCCGGCCTCCTGCGGCGCGTTGAGCGCGATGACGTAGGCGTTATTGCCGGGGCCGCCTAAGATAGCGAAGACCGCCAGATTGCCTGTGTTCATCTTAAGAATCAACTGCATCCAGTTTGGCAGCACCGTGCCCTGCGCCGTCTGCCCGGGGGCGAGCATGACGGCAGTGCCGTCGGACGGCAGCGGCACCGGGGTCGTCCCCGGCAACCCGACTCCGATTAACTGGATGCGGATGGGCACGCCGGGCAGCGAGATGTTCGTGACGCCGAGGTCGTTCCCCTTAAAGTTATCGGCCAGGAAGAGGGGCTGGTTTATCAGCGGGGGCACGTGAAGAAATTGGGGCGGCCCCCCCCCGGAGAGCACCGCGAGCGACCCCGGGATATTCGAGGTCGCCGCGTTCCAGTAGGCGAGTAGAACCGTCCCGTCCGGCGTCTCCGACATCCGGGCGCTCTGGTTGGGGTTGAGCGTAATCGGCGAGCCGTCCCACGACTGATTGCCCGCGCCTTGATTGATGACGGCGAAGGGCACGCTCTTCGGGGCCGATTTTTTCTGACTCTTCGAGGGCGATTTTTTGCTGACCATAAGAAGCTTCCTCAGCTCATCCTTGCGAGCTATTGCGAGAGCAGTGAGACCTGCGCGGGGATGGAAGTCCCGGGCGAGAGGTTGACGATGTAGACCGAGGCTCCGCCCCAGTTCCAAACGCTCTGATAGTTGTTGGTCGTAGTCGTCGCGTAGTAACCGGCGGGCGGCGCCGTGTTCGGGTTCTGCGTGTTGGGGCCGGCCTCCTGCGCCGCGTTGAGCGCGACGACCCACACGGTGTTCTGGACTTGAATAGCGAAGATCGTCAACTTGCTCGTGTTGGCCTGTAGGCTCAACATCGCGGGGCTCGGCGGCGGATTGGCCGTCCCGCACGCGTAGATGCCCAGCGTCAAGGACGTACCATCGGAAGTGAGAGTCTTGCAGGGTTGTCCCGGCATCCCCGGGCCCGCCGCGACTATCCAGATGGGCGTGGTGGTGACGCTGGTATTGGAGACGCTGAGGTTGCTGCCCTGCCAGTTATTGATGAGCATGAGCGGCTGATTGGCGAGCCCCGGCACGTTGAGTGGCGGCTGTACGGAGCCGCCGGAACTGACGATGAGCGTGCCCGAGTTCGCCATCTTCGACTGATTGAAGTACGAGAAGATGAGCATGCCGTTCGGCGTCTGGCTCATCTGTAGGTTCTCGTTCCGGTTGATGGTCGTCGGCGTGCCCGTCCACGCCGCAAGGGCGCCGAGGCTGCCGGTTGCGCCGCTCCTCTTCGACGCGGTGGCCGAGGCGCTCTTCTTCGAGGCGCTCTTCTTCGACGCGCGGCCCTTGGTGGCCTTCTTCTGCGCGCCGACTTTAACGTTCTTCTTCGACGCGCTGCTCTTTCTGCTGGGCATTAAACCCTCCTCGAAAGACGGAGAGGCCCCGGCGGGCCTTCGAAGGCCCGCCGGGGCGAAGTCGGCCGGTTAGACCGGAAGGACGCTGATCGTGCCGCCGGCACTCGTAAACGGCGACATGTTGACGACGAAGACGGCGGCGGAACCCCAGTTCCACACGTTCTGATAGTTGTTGGTCGTGGTCGTCGCGTAGTAACCGGCGGGCGGCGCCGTGTTCGGGTTCTGCGTGCCGGGGCCGGCCTCCTGCGCCGCGTTGAGTGCGACAACCCACACGGTGTTCTCGACCTGTATGGCTAAGATTGTCAGCTTGCTCGTGTTGGACTGTAGGCTCACCATGGCGTTCTGGGCGGGCGCGTTGCCCTGCGCCGCCGCGAAGCCCGTCTTCGCCCCGTATGGGGCGAGCGGCAAAATCGTCCCGTCCATCGGGAGAGCGACCGGGGTCAGACCCGGCAGCCCCGGGCCGACCGCCTCAATCAGAATCGGGGTGGTGGTGGTGCTGACGTTGGAGACGCTGAGGTTGCTGCCCTGCCAGTTATTGACGAGCAGGAGCGGCTGGTTCTGAAGCCCCGGGACTTTGAGGGGCGGCTGCGAAGCGCCGCCCGAGCTGACGATGAGCGTGCCCGTGTTCTGCGTCGTTGACTGGTTGAAGTACGAGAAGATGAGCATGCCGTTCGGCGTCTGGCTCATTTGCAGATTCTCGTTCCGGTTGATGGTCGTCGGCGTGCCCGTCCACGCCGTGCCGGCCGCGGCCTTGAGGCCGCCCTTCTTGCCGCTGCCCTTGGCGCTCGCCTTAGCGCTGGTCTTGCCGCCGCTCTTCTTACTACTGCCCTTGCCGGCCGCGGCCTTGGTCGTGCCCTTGCTACTGCCCTTGCTGCCGCCGCCCTTCTTGGCTGCGGCGCTGCCTTTGGATGAACCTTTCTTCGTCGCCATGTCCTTCTCCTTAAGTTGTCTGGGGCCGCGCAGGGCGGCGGTGATTGGGGCTAACCGTGAGTCTTTCCCGCTTCGCTCTTGCGCCGCTTGGCGCGCGGCCGGGTCGGGCTCAGAGCGGGTCTACGTCGGTTAACTTCAGTTGCAGATTGCGCAGCCGTAACACGGGGGTGTTCAGGCCGCTCAACTGCGCGTAGAGAGTGATGTCGAAGACGAGACACGCGCCGGCGGGCGTCGCAGACGGGCCGAAGGCGATGCCGTTGTCCGCGCTCCAACGCTGGATGGCCTGCATGTATTGCGCGGCGAACTGGTTCAACTCGTCCGTCTGCGGCGGGTCGGCGATGTCCACGTCGAAGGAGCGCGCCAGCGCGATGGGAATCAGAGGATTGATCGGCACCACCCCGGGCTGATTAGCGACCGCCGACGAGACCGGATACTGGAAGCCGCACGCGACCTTCACGCGCCGCTTCCCGTTCGAGTCGTCGTCGCCCGTGTTCGCCGCCGCCGCCAACGCGCGCAACGTCGTCATGTGGTCGGGGTTCGCAATCAGGTCGTACATCATCGTGTAGATGCGCTGGCAGAGGCTCGACGGCGAAGACGGGCACGTGGTGCTCTGCCCCTGATTCGGCAGAGAGGCCACGTCGATGACCTCGGAGCTGTCGATGAACGGCGTCACGGGCTGGCTCGGCCGGACGAGCGGCGTCTTGTAGACGAACTTGTCTTGGATAGTCCAGTTGGGGGTGCCCGTGGCCGGCAGTTGAATCAGGTTGCGCTGAATCTGCACGCCCGTCAGCGCGTTCTCCGTCAGCAGCACGTTCAGTGCGTCCATCTCGACCTGATGCACGACCCAGTCGTCTACTATCGCCGGGTTGGGCGTGTAGATGTTCGTGACTCCGTCCGTCACAGTCCCCTGCTGCTGGTTCGGGTAAGCGATGCCGTTCGGCGCAAGCGCGAGGACGGAGATTGAATCGCTCACGTTCTGTTGCGCCGCGTCCCACATCAGCGTGATGGTGCGCGGGTCGGTCGGCTCCTGCGGGGGCGGGTCTGTGATGATGTAGTTGTTATCAATCTGCTGCGGCTTCGTCGAAGTGAACAGCGCCATGTTGGGCGGCGGGTTCCAGTCGGTGTTGTTGACCACTTCGTTGACGCGGTCGGCGAAGATGCCGGCGGCCGTCGCCCAGTTCGGATTGGTGGGCGCGGTCAGAATCGGCAGCAGCACCGGGTAGGTGGCGTTGAAGCGCGCGAGCGCCTCGAAGAGCGAGAAGACCTGCGTGCCGACATCGTCCAACGCCTGCGTGCCGCCCCCTCCGCTCGAAGCGACGCGGAGGTCTGTGTTGTAGGTGACGGTGCTGAGGATGCGGTCGTGCGCCGTTATCTGCGACTGGTACGAGTAGGTGAAGTGCCACGACGCGGCAGCGACGAGCGGGTCGGATGAGTCCCCTCCCCCGCCCTGCGAGCTGGTGCCGCCCAAGCCCGTCTGCGTGAGAATGGTCGGCGGCGTCGGGTACTGCCGGAAGACGAGCGGGATGTTCGTCCCCGGCCCCTGCGGCCCGACGTGCGGCACGCCGTTCGGATAGGGGTTGACGAGCTGGAGCCAGATGGAGGGCCGCGCCATATCTTCCGGCGTCTGGCTCGCGGGCTCAAGGTAGTACTCGACGTGCGTCACGTTGTAGACGAGGTCGAGCGTCACGTCAGAGATGTTCTGAATGTTCGGCGTCCCGTAGAGGAAGGTCAGCAGTCCGGGCGTGCCGCCCGCGCGGACTTCGACGTGCGCGGCCGACAGCTTCGAGTTCTGGATGACGACGGGGTCGCCGCCCACGGGGATGATCTGGCCGAAGAGCGAGATCATGTCGTCGGCCGCAGGCGGCACGGTCTGGTTCCAGATGACGGGGTACTGGACGATGGTGTCCATCGAGTAGGCCGTCATCAAGGCCGCGCGCATCTGCTGCTCGAAGGTCTCGCGCCCGTCGTCCAACTGCTCTTGCGTGCCGCTGAAGGGCGCCGTTTTGTCGAACATCCAGTCAACTTCGTGGCGGCCGTACTGGACGGCCAGCGACTCGCGCCCCTGCGTGATGGTCGTGTAGGCGGCGCGCGCCTGCTCGAACGCCTGCGCGGCCGACTCCGGCGCGAGGAAGCTGTCAACGGCCGCGAAGAAGGTGCGGTTATAGAGGTCGAGGTCAACGTCCGAGAAGAGCTGCTCGGTGGGCCACGGCGTCGCCGGCTGAATCTGGCTCGGCAGCGAGGGCAGCGGAACGACCGCCGTGTTGAGCGTGTTATCGAGCGGCTGGGGCGACATGTAGAGCGGCCCGGGCTGCTGCGTGCCCGTGCCGATGGAGATGTCGAGCAGCACGCTCTGGACGGCCCAGAGCGACTGCAAGCCCGAGGTGCTCGAAGTGCTGCCCGAAGTGCTCGTGAGCGCAGCGGACTCGTTGCGCGAGCGCGCTTGCGCGAGCGCGCGGGCCGCGCTTGAAAGCTGCGTCGGCGCCTGCTGCGCGCCGCCCAAGCCGACGGCGAGCGTCAGCGTGCTGAATGCCTGTATGAAGTAGCCTGCGAACTCCGTCAGCGGGACGGGGGCGGTGCCGGTCTCATTTGAAGAGCCCACGGTGGGCGAGACGGCGCTGCTCACGTTCTGCGCGGGCGGGTAGATGAGCACCCCGCCCTCGAAGAGCGACGGCGAGATCAGACTCGGCTCGCGCTGGATGCCGAACAGCACTGCGATGTCGAAGAGCGAAGGCAGCGCCGCGCCCTGCTGAAGCGTTATGGTCAGCGTCACCGTCGGGACGTTGATGGGCGTGGACGGCGGTGCGTTCGGCTGCGCGGTCAGGAGGTAGGTGATGATGGCTTCGACCATCTGCAATATCTGCCCGCTCTGCGACGTGGGCAGAGTCACCTGCGCCATCGTGCCGTCCTGCTGAAGCGCGAGGTTGGTCTCGACGTAGAAGCTGACGCCGGGGCCGTTTATCTGGTCGCGGATGGAGTAGTAGAGCTGAAGCGTCGAGGCGATCTGGTCGGCGCTCAACTGCTGGAAGGCCGTCGCGCTCGGCGTCAGGTAGACGCTGAAGGTGTTGGCCTGCGCGCTCGTGCCGACGAGGAAGTCGAAGGTGGTGACGACGCCCAGCCATTCGGCCACGGGCTTGATGGGGTCGAAGTAGAGGTTGGTGCCGTTGAAGCCCGAGGGCAGCGTGAGCTGGTTGCCGAACGCGTCGTTGAGATAGAAGTCGATGGCGAACGCGTCGTTGATGCTGGCGTAGCGGTCGGGCGGCGCGCTCAGCGTGCCCTGATTGTCAACAGCGAGGTTGTAGAGCGGCACGAAGACGCGGTAGTCGTGTGTCGTGTTGCCACCGTTGCCGTTGCCGTTGTCATCGTCGGGCTGCTGCGCCTGTATGGGCGCGGAGAGGTTGCTCGCGATGAAGCCGTCCGACTGCTCGACCCGGTAGGTGATGAGACTGTAGAGCGAGTTCAACTGCGCGGGCACCGCGCCCGCTTGGTCGAGCAGGCTGAGCATCTGCGACGGGTCGTTGACGCCGGAGGCTTGCAGCGCCGTGATGAGCTGGCCGAGCGTGTAGTCTTGCGACGCAGTGAGCCCGTGGGCGGCGGCGAACGCGGCCGACGGCTGAATCAACGTGGCGCTATCGGCGCGCGTCATCTCCACGCCGACGGCACCCGGCGCGACGGCGCTGTACTGCGTGTCGAGCGCAGGGTCGGTGGTGTCGGCGTAGTAGAGCAGGCCGGCCGTCGCGTTGTCGAGCACGACGGCGTTGTAGTAGGGCTGCACCTGTGCGGGCGACTGCGGCGTGTTCCCCGACCCGTCGGCGTTGTAGGTGATGAGCAGCGTGATGGGGGCCGGGCCGTTGGGGAAGAGCGCCGTCGGCAGGCTGTTGCCGCTCGTGTTGAGATAGCGCAGGTAGTAGCCCGGCGCGTTGGTGACCGCCGCCTGCTGGATGATCTGGATGAAGTCGTGGTGGTTGTCAATCTGCGCGCCGACGGCCACGCCTACCGGCGGCGCGGCCTCGGCCATGAGCAACATGTTCGGGCCCGCGGGCGGGACGGAGACGGTCGTCGTGTTGGTGCGCAGGGCGAAGACATCGGCCGCGTTGACGGCGTCGGAGTTGAGCCCGTTCGCGCTGGCCGAGGTCTGGTAGAGCACCTGTATGTTGCTGATGGGGTCGGCAGACTTGAGCACGTCGAGCAACTGTTGAAGGAGCTGCTGATCCTGCTGGCTGGCGCCGCTCAGCGCGAAGACATCCTTCAACATGGTCGGGGTCGAGCCCTGCACCTGTCCACCCGGTACCTGCTTGATGTTGAGGGTAATCATCGTCGCCCAAGTGAAGTCCGAAGTCCCGAGCGGCGTACCGCCGGGCAGATAGGGTAGGCCCGTCTTGCGCGACTGGACGAGCACGGAGACGGGCGACTGCGTCGCGCCCTGAAGCTGTTGCAGGTTCGAGGGGAAGGGGCGCAGGCTCGACGCCGCGCTCTGCGGCTGCGTCCAAGTGATGGCGTTCTGGAAAGAGAATGCCTGCGGGCCGGAGTTGGTGAACGGGATTTGCGACGGCGCGCTCGGCTCCGTGAGGTTGGACGGGGTGATGCCCTGATAAGGTTGGAGCATCGTGTCGGTCAGGACGTACGAGGCGTTCGAGGTCACCCAAGGCTTCGTCGTGTCCGGGTTCGAGAGCGTGATGGTGTACTGGCCTTTGGTGGTGTTCTCGACGGGGAACTCCTGCCAGAGCAGCGCGTAGAGCGGGTTGTCGGTCGTCTGTGGCGAGCCGCCCGGGACGGTCATACCTGCGGCGTAGGGCAGGCGCAGGCCGCCGCGGAACGAGCTGGACATCTGGCCGGCGAGGCTCGCGAAGTATTTGCCGCCGATGGCCGTCTGTATCAACTGGTCGAGCGCCATGGGGGCGAGCGGCGTGCCCTGCTGGGCCTGCAAGTCCTGCATGGTCTGGAGGAGTTGGTGGACGCCGCCGCGGATGAGCCCCGTGAAGTAGTCGAGGAAAATCTCCTGCACGAGCGGCGTGGTCGTGTCCTCCGGTATCGCCTTCAAATTCTGGTTGCTTGAGCCCTGCGTCTGGTTGACGTAGAGCTGGTTGAAGAATTCCTGTAGCTGCTCGATGTAGGTCTGCGAGACAGGATTCTGCGAGAGGAACTGGTAGTTGAGTTCGTCGGGCGTCGTGCTTTTGAGCCGCCCCTTCGTCTGCAAATTCAGGAACGGGAACATGGGGAAGGCCGTCGCGTTCAACTGGGTTCCGGCCGGCGCGTTCGCGTTGCTGACCGTGACTTTGAAGACGGCGAGCTGGCCGATCAGCGAATCGTAGTCAATCCAGTTGACGAGCGGGAGCGTCGGGTCGGAGTCGAGCGCGGTGAGCTGTTCGATGCTGACCGTGCCCGAGCAGCCGTTGGCGGCGCCCACCTGATTGAGCGCCCACGTGGCGAGCTGCGCCGTGATGGTCTCGAAGGGCTTGTACTGAGCGGGGGTCGGGCTTGCGGGCGGCTGCGGGTCGTACTCGATGCCGAGCGAGCAGGCGAACCACGGCGCGCCCACGCCGGTCGCGTTGGGGAAGACCACCGTTAATTCGGGGAGCATCCAGAGCGTCACCTTCGGGTTCAGGCCGGGGCAGAGCGCGAGCGGGCTCACGTCCTCGAACGACGCGAGGGCGAGGTAGCCGGCGCGCAGCGCGTTGTGCTGATCCGACCCGCCGCCGATGGTCATCTCCCACTGGAAGCGGAAAGAGGCTTTGAAGCTGAAGCTGATGGAGATGGAGAAGAGGCCGAGGTTGATGCTCACGCTGACGCTCACCTTGACGCTGGCCTCGACGTAGAGCAGGAGCGAACCGTCGCGGCCGGGGACGTTCGACTCCAACATGAGTTGAATGCCGACGCTCGCCGAGAGCGTGACGTTGAGACTGGCCGTGACGATCTTGAAGTCGAGCTTGCCGTAAATCTGTCCGATGAGGCCGAACTGCCCCTTGAGCATGAGCGCGTCCGGCTTCTGGAAGATTTCGCTGGCGCCGCTCGAAAGGTAGCCGGCCGCCCCTTCGATGATGCCGAAGAAGGTTACGCTGACCCCGGCGCTGAGCGGGCCGGAGGTGAAGGACTTTCCGACGCCGAGGCGCGCGGCGAGGCCGAAGGCGAGGATGCTCGGGTAGCTGTTGACGAAGATGTTGTCGGTGGCCGAGCTGAGGCTGGCGAAGTAGAAACCGCCCGCGCCCGTGACGGGCACGGGGCCGGCCTGCGCCTGCACTTGGAAACAGCGGCTCCAATCGTCGCCGGCGGGGAAGCCCACGTCGAGCTTCCAGTTGCCGTTGGTGTAGACGGTGACGGCGATGGAGGGCAGCGTCAGAGAGGCCGCGCCGACCTGGAAGGTACGCAGATTCTCGGGCAGCGCCAGATTGGCGTAGAACATCCCGATGGTGTCGCTGACCTTGGTGTAGGTGATCTCAAAGTTGAAGAACTTATCGACGTTGAGCATCAAGCTGTAGAAGGGCGTCGAGTCGTAGAAGATGAACCCGACCTCGACGATGCCGAGCAGCTTGAAGTCCGCGATGACGAGCCAGTTGCTATCCGGGTGGTAGACATCGGCGTAATTGCCGGCCGCGACCGATGTCCAGAAGTCGCCCTGCATGTACGCGAGGAAGTCTTTGAAGTTGGTCGGCGCTTTCTCCGGGTCGGGCCCGACGCGCTGGCCGCCGCCGAGATAGACCAGCTCGAAGACGGGCTTGTCGTTCCCATTGTTCCCGTTGCCGTTCCCGCCCGCGCCGCCTTCGTCTTCGAGCAGGCCGGCGGGTCTGACTTCGGGCGACTCCTCCGACCCGATGTACTCCCAAGCCCCCGCCGCGCCCTCCGCCAGACGCAGGCTCTCGGCGCCTCCGCCTCCGCCGTCTCCGCCGACGCCGCTCTTCCCATCGTTGTAGGCGGCGAGCCAGCCGAGCTTGTCGGGATTGTCCGAAGGCACGAAGAGTGCGAAGTCGATGAGCCCGGTGCCGGGTGGCATCCGCACGCCGAGCACCTCCATGTAGGAGTTGTGCAGCACGACCACCAGCAGCTTCTGCGGCGTGCCGCCTTTGGGCGTGTAGTCAACGTACTTGAGCTGGAAGAGCGCGATGGAGAGCGTGAGCACGCCCTGAATTTTTATCTCAAGCTTGCCGTCGGCCTGCGGGAGCTGGATGCCGAAGCAGATGCCGCCTTCCGTACCGCTCAGCCAGCCGATGATGACGCTGAACTTGAAGGCCGCGAGCGAGCCGACGAGCGCGCCCATCGAGCCGAGGTCGAGGTCGAAGATGAGCGCGTAGTTGAACGTCGGCGACACGCCCCCGAGCCCCTCGACAGAGTCGAGCGTGTAGTAGTTCAGGCTCTCAAGCGTCTGGTCGGCCGTCTCCGAGTAGAGGAAGGACTTGAGCTTGAAGGGTAGCAGCTTGAGCATGCTGTCGCTGTCGTCGCGCGGCTGGCTCTGCTCGATGTCCAAGCGGAGGTCGCCGGGTGAGAAGGTGAGCGTGGGGATGCTGGTGACCGGCGGCGGGGGCGCGGGCGCGGGCGGCGGCAAAGCCGGGATGATGGTCAGGTCGAAGGTGACGCCGATGCCGAGGTCTGCGAAGGTGAGCTGCTTGAAGGAGAAGATGTCCGGGTCGTTGAACTTCTTGAAGACCATGCTGCCCCAGATGGCAAAGCGCGAGGTGAGCGTCGAGGTGTTGGGGTTGTTCGTCGGCGTCTCCTGCTGGAAGGAGAATTGGAGCTTGGTCAGCGTGATGTTGTCGAGGTAGGGATTGTCCTGTGCGAAGTTGAAGACGAAGTTGCCCTCCGCGACGAAGGAGTACATCCCCTGCCCGGAACTCTTATCGTCGTCGCTCGTCGAGTGCGCCTGATACGAGCCGGTGATGACGACGACGTTGGCGTCGCCGCCCCCGCCCTCGCCAGCGGCCAGAAGCATCGGGCCTTTGGTGTTGCCGGTGTCGAGCGTTACGTCGGTGGTGAAGAGGTTGTTGATGGTGAGGTTTATCTTGCAGGCGAACTGGCGCAGCTCGGCGTTCTCGAAGAGCGCGCGCAGGTACTCGACCTCGTAGCTGTAGAAAGTCTCGACGCCCTCCGGGGCCGAGTTCTCCTTCGAACTCGCGGCGGGCTTCTCGTAATCCACGAGGCCGAAGAGCGCGCTCTGCTCAAGCGTCGGCTGGCCGCTCGACGGCTTGGTGTTGTTGATCTGGACGCCGACGTGGTGCGCGCGGAAGGCGGCGATGTTGCTCACGCGCTCGCCCTGCTCGTTGACGGTGGTCATGCCGCCGAGGACGCCCTTGATGGCCGGGGGCAGGTTGTTGAGCTGGATGTTGCAGTTGACGGCGATGATGCCGCTGAACTGCGGGTCGGTGACCTTCTGGTAGAAGTCGTAGTAGAGCGAAGAGGTGTTGGGCTGTCCCGAAGGCACCCCGTCGGGGCAGTTGCCCGTGCCGTAGACAAACTCGCACGCCTGCTGGATGACACCCTGTAGATATCCTTGCGCCTGCACGGCGCTGAAGCTCTTCGCGTCGTTGAAGGTGTCGGCCTTCGACCAGAGGTTGACGTTTCCGACGAGGTCGGCGATGGACATATTGTCGTAGAACTTGAGGATGAGGATGGGCGGCACTGGCACCTTGTCGCTCGAAGGCGTGCCGTCGGGCGAGAGACTGAAGAACCAGTCGGCGATGTCAATCGTCTGGTCGTTGCCCTCGAAGTCGAAGAGCGTGCCCGTGCTGCCGCCCTGCGTCGTGCTGATGACGGCGAAGATGAGGTTCTGCTGAAGCGTCTGGCGAATCTCCTCCTGCATCCCCGTGATCTGAAGAACGCCGGACGGGCTCTGTGCAATCTCGGTCGTGACCCAGACCTGCGGCGCAGGGGGCGTGCCCTCAAGCCCCGCGAGCAGACCTTGCGGGGTCATGGCGAGGCTGTCGGGGTCGCCCGGTGCCGGCGGCGGCGCCGAAGCTTGCGGCGTGGCCTTCGTCTGTTTGAGGGTGGCGTCGCTGAAGTTGTTCTTGCGCGTCGGATTCAGCGCCTTCGACTCCATGTTGATGAAAGGCCCGACATCGAAGTTCGGGTCGTTCGTCGAGTTGATGCCCACGTACGGAACGAGCGGCACCGCCGGCGCAGAGGTCGGCGCCGCTGCTCCCGCCTCAAGTCCTTCAACCGGGGGCGGTGGGGGCGGCGGGGCCCACGTGGGGAGCGGCAGGAAGTCGAGCACGTAGACTTGGAAGTCCGACGGCGCGCCTTCAAGAGACGTGGTCTGTGAGTTCTTGCCCTGCTGGAAGAGCGGCGACTGCTCGGGCTGCGAGATGTAGTTGCCGCTCGTGGTGCTGAACTGCACCCAAGAGGTGGTCACGTTCCCACCGACATTGCTGAGGAAGGAGGGCGAGCTGTCGGCATCGGCCGTCTCCTGCGGCGCGCTCGGCGGGGCGTAGGCCGCCTGATTCGGGACGAAGGTGACGGTGTCGAGCGTCGGCCCGGTCACGGTTGCTTGCAGAAACTCGGTGCCCGTCGTGCCGCACAACATCCGCGCGTAGCCGCCGGGCAGTACCGGCGTCGGCACGCCGTCGATGGAGAGCTGGAAGGTACCGGCCGGCGTCAGATAGTAGAAGCTCTGGTCGGTGGTCGCCTGAAAGACGCGGTTGGCGAAGACGAGACGGCTGATGTCGGTGGGGGCGCCGCTGCTCGTCGTGGTGAGTGCGAATGTATTGCCGGACGTGTCGGCGAAGTAGGAGCTGACCTGCTGGTCTGAGAACTGGAAGAAGGTGCGCGTGCCGTCGAGCGGCCCGAGCACGTCGAACCATGCGTCGAAGCTGAGCTGCTGCTGATTGGTGCCGGGGAGGCGCAGCACTTGATACTTGAGCGAGGTCAGGTTCCCGCCGACGGTGGACGGCGGCGCGACGTACAACATCCCCGCCTCTAACTGCGCGAGCCCGTTGGCGTCGAACTGGAAGGCGGCGCCCGCGGCACCCGCCTGCGCGCCGTCGAGCGGCAGCGTCAGGCTCGGCGAGGTCGAAGGGTAGGTCTGCTGCCCGCTCCCGCCCGGCGGCTGCGCCGCCAGCGAGACGATCTGGCCCGAGTTGTCGAAGAGGAAAGCGTTCTGCCCTTCGTCGAAGCTGATGGTCGGCTGGTTGAAGGGTGAGAAGCTGACTTCCAGCGAGACGTTCAAGAAGGTCAGGGTGAAAGAGTTCTGGGCGGTGACGCCCGAGCCGCGGCTGACGAGAATCTGCGTGCCGTTCAGCGTCGGAGCGTTGCCGGGGCTCTCGTTAATCCAGCCGAACTGGTTCTGGTTCGGCTGGCTCTGGAACAGGTTGAGCAGCGCCGTGCCGAAGGTGTCCCAGTTGCGCGTATTCTCCGGCAGCGTCGAGAGCGGCACGAAGAAGGCAAAGTAACCCAGCACGTCCGCCTCGCCGTTGTTCCACGCGGCGCTCGTGAGCTGGATGCTCGGCGGGGGTTGCGCGGGCGGGCTCGCGAGCAGGAAGCCGACGCGCGCGTTGTCGGGGTCGGCGAAGCCGGACTGAGTCAGGTAGAGACCGTTTTTGTAGAGCTGTAAGGTAATCATTGCCGTCTCCTAAGATTTGAAAGGCGCTGCCGGCCCGACAGTCGCGTCGAGATGTCTGCGCCGCCCGCAGGCGGCCGCGAGTCTCAAAGCCCTGAACTCGAAAACCCGAGAGGTGGTAGAGCAACCCTCTTTGTCTAAAGAACTTGCGAAGGTGTGGTGCGTGAAGCAGTAAAACGGCGTAACAGGTCTCACGGATGAACCCGGGAAAGGCCGACCACCAACGCGAGCCGCGGCGAATGACGAAGCGTCACCTGCGCAGTCAAATGGCTCGACAGTGATTACCGTTTAGTGAAAGCTAGACAAGCGAGGGCAACTTTCCGCCGTGCTAGCGTAAGGCTTGTGACTCGTGACCGGCCCGAAATGGAGTCGGATGAGCAACGCCGCTGCGAAAGCCATTACCCTCCGGCCCAGTCGAAGACTGAGAACTGAGGCCAGACGGCCGCGTTAAGACAGCAACGATTATGGAAAGGATCGGTTAACGCTTGGAGACTTGGGCGAAGTCAGAAGAGAAAAGTTAAGCTACACGAATTTCCAGACCCCTTGTGAGCGTTTCACGCTCAGGGCTCTGAGATTCCGAGAGGATAGTTCAAGACCGAATTCCTCGTAGCTACGATGTGTTGGTATATCAAGTAGAACGCCGCGCAGTCTATCACCGCCGCAAAATCTTTGCAACGTTTATGGCTATTGTGGTGATGCTCAATCTCCAGTTGGCATCGTTATAACCCTCGATGTGAGTTGAGCAACGGCTCGTTCTCTCTTTGGCTCGTGCTCCGGCGCTCAAGCGGGGATGGCGACGCCCGCGACGCCCGCCGCCTGCACGCCCCAGCAGCAGTTCGGCGAGCGGTAGAGTGACGTTCAACTCCTGCGGCTGAAGCCGCTCACCGGAGATGAGCACGCGATACGGGCGGGGAGACTTCGTTGAAGGCGAAGAAGCCTTCCCTCCTTGTACATGGCCGGCTTGTTAATGTCGACAAGCTCGACCCGCAGGCGTTGTGGTTCTACTCCGTCGTAGCTCAAGTCCTCAATCACCTTCCCCATCAGCGACGCTTTTTTCGCAAGTTGTTCGGCCATGCGTGCCTGAGGAAAACGGCGCAGGCGGCGGCGCACGCGGTTTGAAGCGGCCGCAGGTTCATTCGCCGGTGACGAGCGACGTGAGAGCGGCGTCAGTTCGGAGACGCTTCGCTTGTCAATAAGACAGATGAAGCCTCATGGGCAGCGCGGCGAGAGATTTGGCAGAAGGCGTGGAGGCGAGGGACTAGTCACCCATAATCCACTCAAAAAAAACAGCGACGTTAATTCGGCCGCGATGAGTTGGGGGCCCGATCTCGTCACTGAGTCGGCTCGGACGGAGAATTGAGTTTTTCGTGCACGCATTTGGCGACGCCCTTGTCGAACCCTTCCGGGTAGTACATCCCTGTGCCGAAGCAGTCCGGACAGTTCTTTGGATCCGCTTTAGGCGTGTTTCCTATAGCCGCCGGTTCCCCCGTAGCAGCCGCTAATTGTTTCTTGTCGGTCTTCCAAAGTCTGCGGCGCAAGTGCTCCGCCAAGAAGGCCGGAACGCTTGAGACGGTCGTGCGCCCCGCGGCAATCTTGAGTTCGGTGATGAGGACATCCCAGACTTCAGCCCACTTGTCCACAGACAAGTTCTTGCCGGTCAGTTCCCTTTCGACATTGGCGAGCTGGCGCGGTACGCGCTCATCATCATCAATATTTAATAAGTCTTTAATAAAAGTCTTAGGAAGCTCGGAACTTGTTGATTCTAAAGCCTTAGAACCCACGCCACCCACCCCACTTTCTACGGGGGGTACGGGGGGCACTTCCACCCGTGCGTGGCGTGGGGTGGGTGGCGTGGGTGGTGTAGGTGGGGTGGGTGGCGTACGTAGCCCCACCTCTTCGGGCGTATACACCTCGTAAGTATTGCCCTCGTGGCGGCCGTCCGTGTACGTCACACACACCAGTCCGAGGGCTTTCAGGTGAGCCAGATTCTTGAGAAGGGTTCTCTCGGAACCGATGCCGCTCGCGTCCATCAGGTCGGGCTTGGAGATTGCCAGCCTACGGGCTGGCACGATAGACCCACGCGTTCTTTGGTAAAGGCAGTCGTAGAGTTGTTTCGACTTACCTACAAAATGGCCGGCTGGTACTACATCGCGCGAGACAGAGTTCGGAACCTTCGTAAAGTCCCGCTCGGGAGAGATGGGGTGCGTGGCGTCCGTACGTGGCGTGGGTGGTGTGGGTGGGGTGCGTGGGGTAGGTTCCGCTTGTGCCGCCATCGCCGGCCCGACTAGGTTAAAAATTGGGTGATCGGTCGGCGGCGTCGTGTGTGGCTGGACAAGCGGTTTCGCCGGCTCGCGAGTCTGTAACTTCGACTGCCGCGGCTCTGGTTTAGTGTCTTTCATCCGTTATGTACCACGCTCAGGCGCGGGGCCGAGGCCGCCATGCCGATGCGCTCAAGTATTTCGTCGGTCAGCTCGGCGTATTGTTGGGCGCCGCGCGTGTTCGGGGCGTAGATTTGAATGGGCTGATGAACGAAAGGGGACTCTTCGAGCTTTGCTTGTGAGTGAATTACGGTATTAAAGACCAAGTCTCCCGACTTCTCCTTCAGCTCCAAGAGGGAAGCCCCGGAGACGTTCATCCGCTTATCGAACATCGTGCAGAGCGTGCCGAGGATACGCAAATTCTCGTTCAAGCTTCTGGCGCCGCTGATGGCATCCATCAGGTCGTCGTAACCGAAAAGGGCAAAAGGCGCCGCTTTTACAGGGATAATCACGTAATCCGTAGCCGTCAGCGTTGCCGTGAGGAGCAGTCCGAGGTTCGGCGGGGTGTCGATGATAGCGAAGTCGTAACGGCTTGACACGGTCTTCAGCGCGCTCCGCAGCTTCGTGATTGCGAGCGGGCTTTCGCGCTCGAATTTCGCCAGATTGATGGTCGAGGCCACCATATCAAGCTTCGGGATGGCCGTCGTTAACCCCTTCTCAATTAAGGAAGATGCAGGCTCCGAACCCCCACCGATGAGCACGTCTGAGAGCGTGGATGTGACCTGCTCAGGAGAGAAGAAGATTTGCGTAGCGTTGCCCTGCGGGTCGGCGTCAATGAGCAAAGTCTCGTACTCGCGGATAGCCAACTCGGTCGCGACCGTCGCCGCCGTCGTTGACTTTCCGACGCCGCCCTTCTGATTGGCGACTGCGATGGTAATCACTAGGCGGCCTCCTTCCTTATCCGCATCTCGACCAGTTCGAAAGCCAGTTCGACTGTTTTCGGGATGGGATGCACGCCCCGCTCGTACCGCGAGACAGTGATGGAGTCGAGCCCCAATACATGAGCGAGCTGCGCCTGCGTCAGCCCCAGCGCCTCGCGACGCCGTTTCATATCTTCCGGTTTCATAAGCCGAGAGACTAGGCGAGACGCCTATAGTTTGTCAACGAAATTCTCCTTGCGAGAGGGAAATTCAATAGAGCTTGTCCCGTTTCAATGCGAAGTAATAGACATATACTGCCTCGCCATCGGCGTTGGCGCTGCACATCAGACCGGCGGGATGATGTCCGGCAGGGAAGTGCGCAGGGAGGCGAGCAAGGATTTAACTGCCCCGGCTGAGGCCAATGGGTCGGTGTAAATCTTCAGCTTCATTACTAAATGAACGGACACAACGAGAGCAGAGAGGGGTTTATCCTATGTCAGCCCGTGCGAGGCTGCGGAAGGGTGTCAGTTCGACCATAAAGTGAGTCTGGTTCGACCATAAAATGATCCTGGCACTTTGACCGATATCCTTGCCCACCTAGCTAACAGTAGGCTGCCGCCCGAAAGCCGGTACGCAAGATTGAGCCTTCTAAATCCTAGGAATGAACCGCCAGAGGATATCTCACATTATCCCGTCCCGCTCAGATTCAAATCGTCATATTCGTATACTTTAATGAAAGAGTATAGATGGTCTTGATTAAGGCGTTTCCGAGGTTTCACGCCTCTCTCTAAT
>JBJMGQ010000475.1:0-4672 GCA_045807845.1 Pyrinomonadaceae bacterium
CGACCGGCGGCAGGTAGAAGAAGTTGAAGCAGACGACGCCCAGCAACGAGGAGAGCACGGCCGGGCGCGAGCCCCACCCCGTCGCGACGAAGAGCACGACGATGAGCAGGCCGAGCGCGACGGTCGTCGAATTGACGTGCCCGCCGAAGAGCTTGAGCGCGCCCGTCACGGCGGCGGTGCCGAGCACGGACACCAGATAGCCTACGCGCCTCTTCTCGAACATCTTTGCCCACATGCCTTCATTCTATGACGGCGGCTCATGACAGCACACTCCGCTTAAGGCCGGGTCGATCATCTGTCGATGACTGTTGATGCGAGGACGGCCTCTCTTAATGCTCAATGCTCATTGCCGTCCTTTTCCTCGCCGGCCATGTTTCTTCGCTCCCGCCGTTTTACCTCCTCATGGTCGTGCCAGTGCGCGAGGGCGAAAGCGATTGCGAGGAAGGCCACAAAGATGATCGTCCAAAGTTGAGCCAAGTCAGTTCTCCGGCCATCACAACAGATAAGACTCCGCGACCGTGGAAAAGCCTGTAGGCAGCCTAGCGGCGCAGGTGGTGCGGCACGCTTGTAACCACGATGTTGCGAGCGAACAGGAGCTTGCCCTTGATGAGCAGCGCCGTCTGGTTGTGCAGGAGCTGCTGCCACCACGCGCGCGGCACGAACTCCGGAAGGACGATGGTGGTGATGGAGTCCCTGTGCTGCTCGGACTCTTCGTTAATGAAGTTGATGAGGGGCTTCGTGATTGAGCGGAACGGCGAGTGAAGGACTTTGAGCGGCACGCCGCCCGCCCAGACCTCCCACTGACGCCTGACCTCCTCGGTGTTCTCAGGATTTATCTCCACGTAGATGGCCGTGATCTCGTGGCCGTCGCCGGAGAGGCTCCGCGCGTAGTCGAGCGCGGGCAGCACGCCGCGGTGTATGCCCGACACGGGGATGATGATGCGGTGCCTCATGGTCGGCCGCGAGGGGTTGGAGCCGTTGAGCCGGAGCTGCGCTGCCACCAGCTGGTAGTGGCCGTTGATGGCGCGGAACATCCAGACGAGGAGCGGGATGAGTACGATGACGGCCCACGCGCCGTGCGTGAACTTCGTGACGGTGATGACGACGAGCACGACGAACGTGATGAGTGCGCCCGCGCCGTTAACGAGCGTCGCCGTGAACCAGTTGCCGCCCCGGTCGCGTTCGAGCGCGCGCAGGCGCTCGCGCGCGTGAGTGGCGGCCGAAGGGTCGGAGGTGCGATGAATGCTCTCCTCCTGCTCCTGCTTGAGTATGCGCGCGCGCGCCTCCTCCCCTTTACGCTCGCGCAGCCAGTGGATGACCATCCCCGACTGCGACAGCGTGAACGAGAGGAAGACGCCGACGGCGTAGAGCGGCAGCATCGCCTGCTCCTGCCCCTTGAAGATAATGATTAAGACAATTGCGAGGACGGCAAGGATGCCGATGCCGTTGGAGAAGACGAGCCGGTCGCCGCGGTTGGCGAACTGGCGCGGGAGGAACCGGTCGGCCGCTAGTAAGGAGGCGAGCCGCGGGAAGTCGGCGAACGAAGTGTTGGCGGCGAGCACCAGGATGGCGGCCGTCGCGGCTTGGATGAAGTAGTAGAAAACGCCCGTCCCAAAGGTATGCCGCGCCATCGCGGAGACGAGCGTCTCCTCAGACCCGACGGGGTGCGCGTTCAGCTTGTAGGCGAGGAAGCCGGTGCCGAGGATGAGCGCCGTCATGACGACCGACATCCACGTCAGCGTCGCGGCGGCGTTCTTCGACTCGGGCTTCTTAAACGCCGGGATGCCGTTCGAGATGGCCTCGACGCCTGTCAAGGCGGTGCAGCCGGCGGCGAACGCACGCATCAACAGCCAGAGCAGCGCGCCGCCAGCCAGTGTGTCGTGGGCGAACGTCCCGACGGACTGATCGTAATGAACCTGATCGGGCGCGGGCGTCGGCATCGTCTGCCCCGTCGTGTAGTAGCGGAAGAAGCCGACCGCGACGAGCGCCAGCATCGAGAGGATGAAGAGGTAGGTCGGCCCGGCGAAGATGGCGCCCGACTCCCGCACCCCGCGCAGATTTATCAGGGCGATGACGATGACGATGACGATGCAGAGCGCCACCCTGTGCTCGTGCAGGAAGTCGAGCCTCGTGCCCTGCGTCGCGGACGTGATGGCGGCCACGCCGGCCGAGACCGACACGGCAACGGTCAGGATGTAGTCCACCAGCAACGACGCGCCCGCAACGAGACCGGGCTGCGTGCCGAGGTTGTCCTTCGCCACGATGTACGCGCCGCCGCCCGAAGGGTAGGCATGAATCGTCTGCCGGTACGAGAGGGTGAGTATCGCCAGCAGGATCGTAATCCCGATGACGATGGGCACGAGGTAGCCGATGGCGATGGAGCCGGCGGCGAGCAGCACGAGCAGAATCGCCTCGGTCGAGTAGGCGACCGACGAGAGGGCGTCGGAGGAGAAGACCGCAAGCGCTGTCTTCTTACTCAGTCGCTCGTGGTGTGCCAGCTCGCTCGAAATCGGGTCGCCGACAAGGGCGCGTTTGAATGATCTCCACATCGGGCTGAAAGGTCTCCTCTGCGTTCAGGCACAAAGAGGGCACGGAAGCGCGTGGCCTCCGTGCCCTCTCACAGTCCGGTCGCGGCGTCGCCCTTCCCCTTCGGCCTACGAGGTTAGCTGACGGGCTCGGATCGAGAAATATCCTTCGCGAGTTAGTAAGTCGGTACTTAAAACTTCTCGCGATTCGCCCCGCGTCCCGCTGCATACGAAGCGGGACGATTGGTTCCCCCGTGTCGCCCCGTCCACACTCCTCGGCGGGGCAACTTCGGCTGGCAAGTTGTCAACCGGGAGATACTACGCCCGCCCGCATAAAGATGGCGTAAAAGGTTGATAAGGATTTTATAAAGGCGGTCAGGCAGTAACGGCGAAATCAGCATTTACCCGCGTGAGCCTAAACACCTGTATTTAACTCGATCTGATGTGTGCTAAATACAAGGCGGGAGGTTAACTACTTGGGTGTGGCTGAAACCTTGTCGTTTCAAGCCGCTTCAGTCAACATACAGGACTGAGAGATTATCACTTATCGTTCTTGACCGAACGTAAAGGACGCGAAAGCAACTGCAACACGGAGACCAACGCCCACGCCTTCGCCGACACCTTCGCCTTCAGCAGGTCAGCGAAATGATGAATGAACTTTCGGGACAAGGGGGTGAAAAAAAGAGAGATTGGGCGCTGAACCCGCGCGCCTTTCGACGCCTACTCACGTGGCTCGACGGGGGCGCAAATTCCGACGGTCAGAAATATCTGGAGATGCGGCGGCGTCTGGCGGCCTACTTCGACCGCAAGAATTGTCCAACGCCCGACGAGCTTGCCGACGAAACTTTGAACCGCGTGGCGCGCAGACTCGAAGAGGAAGACGTAGTGGAAGGCGATACCCCGGCAAGGTATTGCTACATCGTCGCGCGCTTCGTCTTCATGGAGCACCTGCGTGAGGCGCGGAAAGAGAACACGCTGACGAATCATCTGCGGCTACAGCCACACGCCGACCGTCTCGTTGTGTCCGAAGCGAATGACGAACAGAAGATAAAAGAGCGGCGGTTGAACTGTCTTGAGCTGTGCCTGGACAGGTTGGAGTCCGCGAGCCGCGAGATCATCCTGCGCTACTACGTCGGCAAGGCGCGCGTTAAGATCGAGCACCGGCGCGCGCTGGCCGAAGAGGTGGGAGTTACGATGAACGCCCTGAGCATTCGCGCCTGTCGCATCCGCGATAAGCTCGAAGTCTGCGTCCGTGAGTGTGTCGGCGCGGGACAAAATACTCTGCCGTGATCGTCACGGATGAAACACTTTCCCGCGACCGTCTTATAGATGTGAGACTGACTTTGACTTGCCCATGATAGGAGATGAGTAAACAAACAGGCGACGCTCAGACGCTGACACAATATCTGCTCGGCTCTCTCCCCGCGGAGGAGGCGGAGCGGCTGGATGAGTTGAGCGTGACCGACGATGAGGCGGCGGAAGCTTTAAAGTCGGTCGAGAAAGATTTGATTGACGCCTACGTGCAGGATGAGTTGGATGAAGTGGCGCGCGCGCAATTCAAAACTCACTATCTGGCCTCCGCGACGAGGCGCGAGAGGGTAGCATTCGCACAAGCCTTTCATGCGCGGGCCGAGAAGAGTTTGACATCGCAGGAGACAAAAGCGCGGGCGGAAACTCCGACGAGAGCGTGGACTGAGGCAGCGACGGACATCGCGCCGGGACGAAAAGGCCGGGATACGTTTTCCGTCCGGCCCGGCCGCACCGTTTCGCGTCCAACGTGGCAATGGGGCGCGGCTTGCGCGGCCTTAGCCTTGCTCATCGCCGTCGGTTGGCTGGCCTTTGACAACGTTCGTCAGCGCCACAATCTCGCTCAGGCCGAAGCTCGGCGCGACGCGGCGGAACCACGAGCAAAGGAATTGCAAAATGAGGCGGCAAGTCAACGCGCGCCTTCCACACAGCTTGCGGGTGAAAGTGCGCCCGCCGAGCTTGAACGTTCGGCGCAAGAGCAAACGCAGCGCGATAATCAACAACGTACAGTCGAGCGACAAAACAAGACTGAGCAGCAACGCGCCGCCGGTCAAAAGTCCTCTTCGTCGGGCGCGCACACTATCGCTTCCTTTATCCTCGCGCCGCAGGTGCGCGGCGCG
>JBJMGQ010000476.1:0-44803 GCA_045807845.1 Pyrinomonadaceae bacterium
GAGTCGCACGTGCCTCTGGCGCAGGCGGCGGTTGCGTTCGACGTGGCGGGGAACGAGGCGCTCGGCGGGCGCCTGCGCACGCAGGGGCTCGTGGGCACACCCGAGGCTCCGGTGCGCAACACGCGGGTGGTGATTGAGAACCGCAGTCCCGTCTTCTACAACTACGTGGCGGGGTGGGCGACCTTCTACGGCGAGGACGGCGTGCGTTGCGGCGAAGGGCTCTGGAAGCTCGAAGCCTTCGCGCCGCGCGAGCAGGTCGAGGTGGACACGCCGGGACTGCGTCTGACCTGCACGCCCACGACGTGGCGCATCGTGGCGACGACGCTTTTGACGCGCACGGGCGACGTGGCGAAGCCGCGCGAACAGACCGCGCCTCCGCCCGCCGAGCCGGGTACGCCCGGAGCCGCGGGGACGACCGAGTCGGCCGCGGGTGCCGCTGCGACCGGCACGCCCGCCGCAGTGCCTCCGCTCGAAATCAACGTCAACGGCAAGACCATCCCTCTCCAACTCGGCAACCCGCTCGAAGTCGTCGTCGGCAAAGAGCGCGTCCGCATCGTCGTCCAACAGGCACCGTGAGGAGCAGTAGGCGGTAGGCAGATGGCAGTAGGCAGTTAGTCGGAAGAGAAAGTAGTCAACGGAATTGGAGGCGGCAAGTGATGAATCTCGCCGCCTCCGATCTCTTTCCGGCCCTCTTATGTCGGAACTGCCTACTGCCGTCTGCCTACCGCCTACTTTTCCCCTTGACCTCGGCGGCGTCTCGGGTCGAAACTGAGGGCCAAGTTACCCCGACCACGAACAGTCGAAAACGAGGAGGTTGAGATGGCGGACGAGAAGAAGAACAAGTGCGCTCGCGAGACCTGCGACTGCCCCGCGGCGGAGGGCAGCAAGTACTGCTCGGAGGAGTGCGAGGACGCGTCCAAGGTGCACATGATGGAGATTGGCTGCACCTGTCATCACCCGGATTGCGGGTGAGCGCGCCGGTCAAAGGCTGAACTCGGAACGCTGAACGATGAACCGCAAGCCCGTCGCCTTCAGTTCATCGTTCGGCGTTCCTCCTTCATCCCTCCCAAGCTCCTCATACGTAAGCGCAATGTAACGCATTCGCAATCAAGCACGGGCTAACTCCGCTTAAGCTTTCATACATCAAACGAGCGCCCGTCACGGAGCACGTCAATGCCACTGCACGCGGAAGGCGTGGGGGCAGGGACGTTCCCGGGACGGGCGCCGAACTTTTAACCAACCGGCGGGTTAATGCTTGAGGTGTGCGGCGTAGTCCTGTAGGAGCTTCTGGGCGTGCGCGCCGGGGCTGATGAGCGCGACCTTGCGCGCGTAGTCGTAGCCGCTGAAGACGCCGACCAGTTGCCCCCGCTCGTTGTAGACGGGGCTGCCGGAGAAGCCGTCGCGCCCCTCGATCTTGGCCGACCAGTACTCCTTGCCGCGATAGAGGTACGGGCCTTTGAAGCCGCCGCGCTTGATGGCCTTGGTGCCGTTCGGTCGTGCGATGACGAGCAGCTCCTCGTCCTGACTGAGCGCCTCTTGGAAGGCGAGCGTCGCGGTCTGCTTCGTCGTTCCGCAGACGCCGAGCAGCGCGAGGTCGGAGTCCGGGTCGATCTTGAGCACCTTGGCGATGCAGCCCTTGACCGACGCTTCGACTTCGAGCTGGTCGTTCATAGAGAAGCCGAGCTGCCGCCGCTTGTCGGCGCTGAGCCCTCCCGAGACGACGTGATAGGAGGTCATCACCAGCCCGTCGCCGACGACAAACCCGGTTGCGTAGGCGTTCGGGCCGTTGTCGCCGAGGAGGTCGCTGATGACCTTCTCCAGTGGGTCGCGCTTCTTCTTCCTCACCTTCAAGTCCAGAGAGACCGTGTAGCCGCCCTGCTTCAGCACGGAGGCCAGCGGGTCTTCCGCCGCCGCGCTCGCGGGGGCGAGCAGCGGGAGCGCAAAGACGAAGAGAACGAGGAGGCAGATTCCCCTTTTCATATTCATCCCTTTGTGTCTGAGAGCGACAAACGGTTGTGAGGCGGTTGCATACGCCGCGAGGCCACGCCGGCCTATCGGGTCGAGGGGGAAGCGTCGCGGGCTTGAATTGGGAACGCCCGCGGCCGTCCCTTGATGGGCGTGCATTCTAAACACTTTCGGCCGGTCTGTGAAGAGTAAAAAATTGGATGAAAAAAAGGGAGGCGGTCGCGCGAGCTTCACGCGACCGCCTCCCCGTTTAAAGTTCGCCCCTCTGTGGGCGGTTTACACGCCTCCGCCCCTCTCTTGCACGCCTGACTCGCGCGGACGCCCTGAGCCTTATTTTATCTCGACCAGCAGGATGTGCACGGCCGTGCCGCCTGTAACCTGCCCGGCGTGTGCCTCCGGGTTATGCCAGACCACGTCGCCGGCCTTCGTCATTCTCTCCGCAGGCTTGCCCTTGGGGTAGGTGAACGTCGTCTTGCCGCCGTCGAAGTCGTAGGTGATGTAACCCGGGTGCGAGTGCATCGGCGTCTTATAGCCGGCGCCGGCGTGGTAGTCGAGCACGCGGACGCGTTCGTTATCCAGCAGCACCTTGAAGTGTTCGGGGTCAACGCTCACGGGGTCGTCCGCTTTCGCGGCCATCGCGGGCGTGGCCTTCTTCGCCCCCTTCAGCTCGAAGAGCAGCACGTGGATGTCGGAGACGACCTCCGAGGCGTGATTCTCCGCGTCGCGCCACATTGCTTCGCCGGCCTTCATAGGAGCGTCCGAGGCGACCCCTTTCGCGTCGGTGAATCTGACGCTCCCGTTGGCGAGGTTGTAGACGACGTAGCCCGGGTGGTGGTGCATCGGTGCCTTCTGACCGGCCTTGCCCTTGACCTCAAGCACCCTGACCTGCGGGGTGTCCAGTCGCACCTTGTATACGTCCGACGCGACCTTCGCCGGGTCTTGCGCCATTACGGAAGTCGCGCAGAACGCCGACAGGGCGAACAGCGCAACACGAATCATCACACGCATCGAGCGTCTCATAGCCGATTCTCCTCTCGGCCTTAGCCGAGTCTGTTGTGTTGGGAAGCTTGCGGCGGAACCGCAAGAAGGGAAGCGAGGGCAGTCGCGCAACAGCGAACTCGTCTTGCGCGCGGCGCACACTATCACAGAGCGGGAGACGAGACAACGCGCGGCCTGTTGAAGAGCCGCGGCGCTCGGGCTAGTATTGTCGGGAAGGAGCAAAGCTTTACAGTAATGAGCCGTTCGATTCACTTCGCAGATAAAGGTGTGCGCGCGCGCACGAGTGCGTCCGAGCCGGAGGTGCTGGCGCGTCTGCGTGAGATGGTCGGCGCGGAGAACGTGCTTGTGGATGAGGAGCGCGTCGAGCCTTACGCGGGCGATGCTCTGAAGGAGAAGTTTCCGCCCGAGGCCGTCGTGCTGCCGCAGACTGCGGCGGAGGTCGCGGCGATTCTGCGGCTCGCCAACGAGCGGCGCTTTCCCGTGACGGCGCGCGGCGGCGGCGTCGGCTACACGGGCGGCGCGGTGCCGGTCGAGGGCGGCATCGTCATCGGCACTGACCGCATGAACCGCATTCGCGAAGTCTCGGTCGAAAACCTCTACGCCATCACCGAGCCGGGGGTGACGACCTACGCGCTGCAACAGGCCGTCGAAGAGGTCGGCCTCTTCTATCCGCCCGACCCCGCCTCTTATAAGAACTCTTACATCGGCGGCAACATCGCAGAGAACGCGGGCGGCATCCGCTCCGCGAAGTACGGCGTGACGAAGCATTACGTGCTCGGCCTCGAAGTCGTGCTGCCCACGGGCGAGATAGTTCGCACGGGCGGCTTGACGAGCAAGAACGTCGTCGGCTTCGACCTGACGGGACTCATCTGCGGCTCGGAGGGCATGCTCGGCATCATCACCGAGGCGACGCTGCGGCTCCTGCCGCTGCCCGAGACGACGCGCACCGTGCGCGCGACCTTCAAGACGATGAACGCGGCCTGCGCCTGTCCGCCCGCCTTCACGCGGGCGCGCGTCACGCCCGTCGCCATCGAGGTCTTAGACCGTAACGCCATCCGCGCCGTCGAGTCGGAGTTCGCCTTCGGCATCGACCCGGAGGCCGGCGCGCTGCTGCTCGTCTCCGTTGACGGCCCGCGTGAAGAGGTCGAGCGCGAGGCGCACCTCGTCGAAGAGGTGGTGAAGGAGTTGGGCGGTTACGACATCCTGCGCTCGGAGTCGCGCGATTCGGAAGACCGCCTGTGGGACGTGCGGCGCGCGCTCTCGCCCGCCATCAAGAAGTTCGGCACGCTCAAGTTCAACGAGGACGTAGTCGTCCCCCGCTCGCGCGTGCCCGAGTTGATTGAGCGCGTCGAGGGGATAGGAAGGAAGTACGACACCTTCGTCGTCAACTTCGGCCACCTCGGCGACGGCAACATCCACGTCAACTTCATGTGTGAACGCTCCGACCCCGACGCGGTCGCGCGCGCACGCTCTGCGGTCGGCGAAACCTTCGCCGCTTCCGTAGACTTGGGCGGCACCATCAGCGGCGAGCACGGCATCGGCTACGTCAAAGCTCCATATCTACAGATGGCGCTCGGCCCCGACACCATCGAAGCCATGCGCCGCATCAAGCGCGCCCTCGACCCCCGAGGCATTCTCAACCCCGGCAAAGTCTTCGTGTGACCCAATGCTCTCAGTCCTCCTCGAACTACAGCGCTTGAAGCGGCTCGACCGGACGGGGTGGGTCTTGCGGGGCTTGCCGCCGGGGGCGGAGTCGGTGGCGGCGCACTCGTACGGGGTGGCTTTGACGGCGATGCTGCTGGCGGACGAGTGCGCGGCGCGCGGCGTCGAGGTGGACGCGGGGCGGTTGTTGCGCATCGCGCTGCTGCACGACTTGCAGGAGACGCGCACGGGCGACATGCCGCGCACCGTCGCCGACTACTACAGCAAGGAGGCGCGGCGCGCGGCCGAGCGCGCAGCCTTCGATGACATCATGCGCGGCGCGGGCGAAGGCCCGGCCGCACGCTACGCCGAACTACACGAAGACTACGAGTCGCGCGCGAGCGTTGAGGCGCGGCTGGTCAAGGCGGCCGACGTGATCGACCTGCTCGCGCAGGCGCTCGCCTTCGAGCGCGCCGGTTCGCGCGGCCTCGACGAATTCTGGGACGGCGCCGCCGCGCGCGACTTTCAACTCGAAGGCGCGGCGCGCGAGGTTGTGAGAGAGACAATCGCCGCGCTCGTGGAGGCAAGGAAGGCAGTCATGAATACTGTCTACTGACTACTTATGATTGACTGGCTGACGCGGACGATTCACGAGTGGGGGTTGACTTGGTGGCAGGTGCTCTTCGGGGTGCTGTTCTCGGTGGTGACGTTCGTGGGAAGCCTCGCGGTGGTGACGTTGGTGCTGGTGAAGCTCCCGGCAGACTACTTTCACTCGTCGCACGACCGCGAGTTCTTAGTCGAGAGTCACCCCGTCCTGCGCGCCGTCGGCATCTTCGCGAAGAACCTGCTCGGGCTGGTGCTGGTCGCCGCGGGCGTCGTCATGTCTGTCCCCGGGGTGCCGGGGCAGGGCGTGCTCACGATTCTGCTCGGCATCATGCTGCTCGACTTTCCCGGCAAGCGCGCGCTCGAAACGCGCATCGTCAGCCGCCCACGCGTCAACGGCGCCGTCAACGCGCTGCGCGCACGCTTCGGCAAGCCGCCGCTGGTGCTGGATGAGGGAAAGTAGCCAGTAGACAGTATGTTCTTCAACTGCCTACTGCCTACTGCCATCTGCCTACTGCCTACTGCCTACTGCCCTTCGTTGACAAGGCCGAAGGGCGTTTGTTAGCTTCCCTTGACTGATTTCGTGAATCTTCGCGGGGCGCGCGTTCGATTTTTGCTTCTGATGCACAGGCTGAAAAACTGGTGGTGTGTCCGGGCCGCTGCGGCGGCGGTCGTGCTGGGGGCGGCAGTGCTGCTCTCGGGCTGCGGCGCCATCACAAAGGTGGGCGGCATCTTCGTGCGCACGAAGGATCAGGTCTCCGTGCCGCAGCCTCTGTCGCCGCTCGTCGAGGCCGACATGCCCCAGATGTTCGAGGAGATCAACCGTCTCGGCGCGGTGAAGTCCTTGAACGGTCGCGTTGACATACAGTTCCTCGACACGAGCTACGCCGAGTGCGGGCTGGCCGAGAAGTACCGCACGGCCGACGGGCGCCTCGTCGTCCAGCGACCCGGTCAGGTCTACCTGACCGTGCAGGTGCCCGTCATCGGCTCGAAGGTCGCCGAGATGAGTTCGACCGGCGAGCGCTTCTGGGCGGCCGTCTATCAGGGCGACCCGAAGTACAAGCGCTTCGTCACGGGCCGCAACGCCGCACAGTACGAGCGCCTTGAGGCCGAGAACGCGGGCGTCTCGCTCGACTGCAAGGCCGGCGGCAAGCGTCGCGAGGCGGCGATGCAGCGCGCGACCGTAAGCGCGCTCTCGTCCCTGCGCCCGCAACACCTGACCGACGCCATGCTCGTCCCCCCCGTCTCCTTCGAAGACACGAAACACGTCTACGCGCAGGCGGAGACCTACGAGGAGGAGGCCGACCCGCGCGTGGGCGCGAAGAAGGGCGCGCGCATCGTGCGCGGCTACTATGTGCTGACGGAGATGGAGCTGGTGGCGCAGAACCGCGCGCGCGTCACGCGTCGCTTCTGGTTCGACCGCGTAGGCACCCTCCGGCTCGCGCGCGTGCAGATTTACGGCGAGCGCGGGCAGCTCATCACCGACGTGGTCTACAGCAACCCGCAGCCGTTCGGCGAGGATGGACGCCTGCGCCTGCCCGCGCAGATAGAGCTGACGCGCCCGCAGGATCACTACTCGATTCGCATCGCCTTTCAAGACTCCGGCTCGGTTAAAGTGGACAACGAGATTGACCCTGAAGTCTTTGTCCTGAAGAACAGCTCGAACCTGCCGGAGGTAGATTTGGACGCGAAGAAGAAGTAAATGGTGAACAGTCGTTGAGGATGTCAGCGTTGAGGGCATGAACGCAGGGCGCATCAACGCTCCGACCATCTACTATTTAGCATTCACCGTTAACCAGCGATGGAGAGTCTCGTCACCGCCAACGTGCGTCAGCGCCCGGTGCGCGCCTTAGTGAGCGCGGCGGGTGTGGCGTTGGGCGTGTGTCTGGTGATGCTGTTCACGGGGCTGGCGCGCGGGCTGTCGAACGACCTTGAGCGGCGTTCGCAGAACCTCAAAGCCGAAATCGTCTTCACGCGCGACGCGGGCTCGACGCAGTTTACAAGCACGTCGGCCAACCTGCCCGTCAGGTACGCCGAGGAGCTGTTGAAGGTCGAAGGCGTCGCGATGGCCGTGCCCGACATCCGCTACGTGTCGCAGGGCGGCAAGGGCTTCGGCTTCGAGCAGGTCGAGGGCGTGGACTGGGACGCGTTCGCCTCGATGAACGGGATGAGCCTCGTCGCGGGGCGCGCGCCCGCAGGAGTGGACGAGGTCGTCATCGACGAGGCCAAGGCGCGCAACAACAACCTCTCGGTCGGGCGTGAGCTGAAGCTCTTCGGCAACCAGTCGTACAAGGTCACGGGCATCTACACGCCCGAGGCCGGGCCCCGCATCAAGATGTCTCTGGCCGCGATGCAGGACGCGCTCGAAGCCCCGGGCAAGTGCACGTGGGTCTACGTCAAGCTCAAAGAGCCCGAGCGCGCGGTCGAGATGGCGCATAAGATTGACGCCGCGCTGCCGGGTAACAAGATTCAGCTCACGCGCGACATCATCACCAACATCGAGAAGAGCATCCCGTATCTCGGCGTCTTCCTGCGCACGCTTGTCGGGCTCTCGGCGCTGGTGAGCGGGCTGGTGGTGATGCTGGCGATGTACACGACCATCACGGAGCGGACGCGCGAGATCGGCATACTCAAGGCGCTCGGCGCCTCGCGCGGCTTCATCGTCGGCGAGATTGTGAAGGAGGCCGTGCTCATCAGCGTCATCGGCGTCGTGGCCGGCTTCGCCATCTCGCTCGTGGTGGGCTACGTGATTCAGAGCGTCTACGCACTGCCCTTCGAGTACAGTTGGACTTGGGGACTGACGGCCGCGCTCATCGGCCTGCTCGGCGGCGCGCTGGGCGCACTCTACCCGGCCGTCCGCGCCGCCAACCTCGACGCCGTGAGCGCGCTATCGTATGAATGAGGAGCCAGTAGTCAGGAGCCGGTAGGCTCCCCGCTGCTGACGTTGACCTTCTTACGTTCACTGTTAAGATGAAGAGAGTTTTTCTACTGGCTACTGACTACTGACTACTGGCTACTTTCCGATGCGAACGATTCTACAGGCGGAAAATCTGACGAAGGTCTACCGGGTGGGGAGCGTGGACGTGCCCGCGCTGCGCGGCGTGTCGCTCGACGTGGAGGAGGGCGAGTATCTCGCACTCATGGGGCCTTCCGGGTGCGGCAAGTCCACGATGCTGCACCTGCTCGGCGGACTTTTGACGCCGACGACGGGGCGCATCATGATTGATGACGAAGACCTGACGGCCGCCACCGACGCCCGACGCACAGACATCCGCCGCCGCAAGATTGGCTTCGTCTTCCAGCGCTTCAACCTCTTCCCGACGCTCACGGCCGACGGGAACCTCAAGCTCGCCGAATCAATCCACGGCGGGCGCGACGGCAAGAAGGGCGGCGACCCCGAGCGCCGCCGCGAGGTGCTGCGCCTGCTCCAGCTCGAAGACAAGATGCACCACAAGCCGCTCGAACTCTCGGGCGGCGAGCAGCAGCGCGTGGCGCTCGCCCGCGCCATCGTCACACGCCCCGCCATCATCCTCGCCGACGAGCCCACCGGCAACCTCGACACCGAGAACTCCGCCATCGTCCTGAATATGTTTCAGGAGATGAACTACCGCTTCAACCAGACCATCATCATGATCACGCACAACCCGGAGGCGGCCGCCATGTGCCGCCGCATCATCCAGATGCGCGACGGACAGATCGTTGCCCCGAGCCCCCGTGTACAGATATAATCCAGAAGGCGGGTGGCCGTCGTAAAGTGATAAGAGGATTGCAATCTTTTCTTATCACTTATGTCCTCGGCAGTTGTCACCTGTCTTATTTTTTATGCTGCTGAACGTCTTTAAAAAGGTCATCTTCTGGTCTTACGGGCGGACGACGTGGCAGTACGACGTGCTGTGCGTGGCCATCCTCGCCTTCGTATTTCTTACGCCTAAAGGGTGGTTTGAGTGGGGCGAACTCGCCTGCGCGCCTGCGCATCAAAATGCACTCGGAGCGGCACAAAAGCTGCTTATCCGTACGACAGGTACGGCCGCGACCGCCCAGCCCGACGCGCATGACATCGAGCGTTGCGCGCGCAAGATTACCGGGCAATCCGACCTGTGCGTCAGCGGTTGGAAGGAACTGAAGAGCACGGACGGTCGTACGGTCGGTTTTGAGGTTGACATAGAGCCCTAATTGCCTATACTTACCCGGTTTCTTTGACCGGTAGAGGAGTCTCCCCGAATGTTTGAAGGAGTTCGCATGAAGAAGATGTTCGCCCCGGCCCTCGCCGCGTTAGTGCTTGTAACCTCGCTCTCTGTGGCCCCGCCCCGCGCACAAGCGCAGGGGCCCGGCCTCATCAGCTCCATTCTGAACAAGATGGATCGCAACCGTCGCACGCTCACCTCGATGCGCTCCTCCATTTACATGGAGAAGTACAACGCGCAGCTTCGCGACACCGACAAGTACACGGGCGATGTGGCCTACGTCGCCGGGCAGGGTCGCGACGCAAACGTCCGCGTGGACTGGGTGAGGCCCGCGCAGGAGATTCTCGCCGTCTCGAAGGGCGAGTATACGCTCTACCGGCCGCGCCTGCGGCAGGCTTACAAGGGCTTGACGAAGAACGCCGGCTCGAAGGGGAAGGCGGGCAACGTCCTCGGCTTCGCGCTCAACATGACGAGCGCGCAGGCCAAGAACCAGTTCAACGTCGAGTTGGTCGGCGAGGGCGAACTCTACAAGGGCAGCCCGCACGTCTGGTGGCTCAAGCTCACACCGCGCGGCAACGCCGGCTACCAGTTCGCAGAGGTCTGGGTGACCGACGACGGCATGCCCATCCAGACGCGCGTCACCGAGAAGAACAACGACGCGACGACCGTGCGCCTGACCAACATCCAGCGCAACCCGGCCATCCCGGCGACCACCTTCGATGTCCCGCTGCCCGAGGGCACGAAGATCGTCAAGGGCTAATCAGTCCCGCGAGTTTGAAAGTCGAGAGGCGAAGGGTTCTGCCCGCCGAGAGTGGTCAGAGCCCTTCGCCTTTTTTAGTCGGCTCCGTCCCGCTTGATTTGACGGCCCGCATTTCGTATTGTCTAGCGGTCATTTCCCGAAGGAGAGCCCGCGCCAGCCGTAACACCCACGGCGCGGGCGAGCAAGAAGACACAGTCTTGATGAAGCGAAGCACGTTTCTGAAGTTGAAGCTGCGCGAGGCGAGGTTCATCACCCGCGCGCTGATGCGCACCGACCATCCGGTTCTGGCGCACATCATCCCTATGCGCCGCTGCAACCTCGCCTGCACCTACTGCAACGAGTTCGATAAGACCTCTGAGCCTGTGCCCCTCGACGCGATGAAGAGTCGCCTCGACGCGCTCGCGCGACTCGGCACGGCGGTCATCACCATCTCGGGCGGCGAGCCCATGATGCACCCCGAACTCGACGAGATCATCAGCCACATCCGGCGACGCAGAATGATTGCCGGGCTCATCTCGAACGGCTACTACATGACGCCCGAGCGCATCCGCCGCTTGAACGAGGCGGGGCTCGAATACCTTCAAATCTCCATCGACAACGTCGAGCCCGACGAGGTCTCGAAGAAGAGTTTGAAGAACCTCGACAAGAAGCTCCAGAACCTTGCCGAGCATTCGGACTTCCACGTCAACATCAACTCGGTCATCGGCGGCGGCATCAAGAACCCCGACGACGCGCTCGTCATCGCGCGCCGCGCGCAGGAGCTTGGCTTCTCGACCACGGTCGGCGTCATCCATGACGGGCACGGCCTCCTGAAGCCGCTCGGCGAGCACGAGCGCAAGGTCTACGACGAGCTGAAGCGCGTGACGAAGTCCGAGTACGCGCGCCTCGGCTGGTTCCAAGACAACCTCGCCGCGGGCAAGGCCAACCAGTGGCGCTGCCGCTCGGGCGCGCGCTACCTCTACATCTGCGAGGACGGGCTCGTCCACTACTGCTCGCAGCAGCGCGGCACGCCCGGCGTCCCCGTCGAGCAGTACACGACGGCCGACGTGGTGCGCGAGTACAACACAGAGAAGTGGTGTGCGCCGCTCTGCACCGTCGCCTGCGCGCACAAGGTGGCCATCCTCGACAACTGGCGCAACCCGCAGACGGGCGAGCCGGAAGCCTCCGCCGCGCCCCCCCAGCGTCTGCGCGACGCCATCGTCCGCACGCTCCGCGCGGGCTAAGTCAGCTTGCGTCATGCGGGTTGAGGGATGATGAAAGCAACGCTGCCCTTCATCAACCTTCAATCCGCATTACACGTTACGCAATCCGAAATTCCCAACCTTCTCTGCTCCCCCGCGAAGGAATGTTTATGTTCACACGTCGTCAGGGCAGGCTTTGTCTGATCGCCTGTGCCGCGGGGTTCTTCCTTCTCACGTCCACGCGCGCCTCGGCACAGGCCGAACGCCCTGCGCCGCCGCGCGCGCTGACCGTCACGGTCATGGACAAGAAGGGAGGGCTGGTCACGGGGCTGGCGCGCGAGTCGTTCACCGTCCTCGACGGCGGCCGCCCGAGCGAGATCGTCTCTTTCGCTTCGGGTGACAGTCCTGCGACCGTGGGCGTGCTGCTCGACGCGTCCGCTTCGATGAGCACGAAAAGGCTCGGGTTCATCAGGGCGGCGGTGACGCGCTTCCTCAAAGGCTGCCACCCCTCGGACGAGTTCTTCCTGATGGCCTTCAACCAGAGGCCGCAAATGATTCAGGGGATGACGGACGACCCGGGGGCCGTGCTGGCCGCGCTCGACCGCTATGCCGCCATTCAGCCGAAGGGGTTCACGGCGCTCTACGACGCGCTCTATCTCGCGCTCAACGGGGCGGCGCACGGGAGACACAGCCGCCGCGCCGTCGTGCTCCTGACCGACGGACAGGACAACGTGTCGAGCTACAAGTTTAAGGAGGTGAGGCAGCAGCTCATGGAGTCGGACGTGATAGTCTACGCCGTCGGCATTGTTGACCCCAACGAAGACAGCTCGTCGCTCGGCTACGGCGGCCGTGCCATTCTCGAAGAGCTGACCGGGCTCTCGGGCGGCCGCGCCTTCTTCCCCGCAACAGAGAAGGAGTTGAACGCCGCGTTCGACGATCTCGCAAGGGAACTGCGCAACCAGTATGTCATCGGCTTCGCCCCGGCCGCCGACGGGAAGCAGGACGGCTGGCACGAGTTGCGCGTGAAGCTCGGCGAAGTCCGCGACGGCAGCGGTAAGAAGGTGAAGGCCGTGGCGCGCACACGCAGCGGCTTCTACGACGTGCCGCCCGCGCGGCGCAATTAAGAACTAAAACGGATGAGAACTCTTCTACTCTTCGCCCTCGCAACGCTCGCGGTCGTCGCGGCTCTGACTTCAGGCGCGGGCGCGCAGAAGGCGCCGGCCGCCGATGTCGCGGCGCTCAACGCTTCGGAGCGCGCACTCGTCGCCGGCTCGCGCGAGGCCATCATCAAGACCGGCATCAGCGCCGCCTTCTTCGACGAGCACTTCCGTGTCGCGCGCGTCGTTGACCGAACGGGCGACCGCCGCGTCGTGTGGCGGCTCTCGGTGGGTGGGTACGAGGCGACCATCAACGACTCGGTCGGCTACTACACCGAAGGCGCGCGCCGCGTGGACACGCACTCGGTCGCTTCGGCGCTTCCCACGACCTCAGACATCACGCGCACCATCACGCGCCGCCGCGCCGAACTCCTCATGCGACGCTGCATCGGCAGCTTCATCAACCCGCAGGTCGAGTATCGCGCGAGCGGCTCGGACGGCCGCGCGGCGCTCCTGCTCACGGCGCACACGCTCGTCCCGCGCCGGCGCGAGGAGCACGAGCGCGAAGGGCGCGGCCGTGAGGCGCGCGAGCGCAGGGAGAGGGATGAGCGCGCGCGAGAGGAGCGCGCACGGCGCGAGCGTGCGCAGGCGGGCGGCGTGCAGTCGTCCGACCAAGTCGAGGCGGAGGATGAGCAAGGCGAGGGCCCCGTCATCGTGCTCGGCACCGTAGACCTCGTCACCGGCGAATGCTCAATCGGCTACGGGCAGGCCGGGCCGCTCCCGCCCGCGCCCGCACGCCCCATCAGGCAGCACAAGTAAAGAGGTTGCGGGACGGGTCGCCTTCGTTTATCATTTCTCCCGACTAGCCCCGTGCAACAATACGTCAGCCGGCAAACCCCCGCCGTCGGACGTGCCCCGCCACCTGCTGCGCAGGACTGTCGGGCTCGAAGGAAACCACAGGCGTCAAATTTCGCTCTTCTTAACTCCGTTCGTTTGCTGAATCAGGCCACCGCAACGCGCCAGCCCCAGTGCGCGTGCGAGGGCCACCCATAGTGTGACGCGCCCCCGTGCGTGCGCTCGACCTCTTAGTCGTCGTCTCAAGCGGTGTGAACCGCACAGACACCGATCCCGAAGGAGCAACTCCTATCATGAGTAGTAAAGGTTCCAAGGCCGGGCGCACACGCGCACGGTACAACGTCCGCCCGAAGGCAGCGGGCCGACTCGGCCTCCTCGCACTTCTTCTGGCGCTGGCGGGGCCGGCGCTCTTCTACGCCGTCTCACGGGCGCGTGCGCAGGTGCGCGCCACGACCGTTAAGACGAAGACGCAGGCGCCCGTGCAGACGGCCGCACCCGCGCCCGACGTTATCAACTCGGCGAGCATCCAGCCCGCCACGGCGACGACGGTCAACTTCAAACAGCTCGCCGACCTAGCGAAGCGCGTGCGCGTGCCTCCGGCGACGACGCCCACGCTGCGCGCGGCGCCGGTGCCCGGAACCGTCAACGATACGCCGGAGGGCACGGTCATCGCGCCCGCGACCTCTTCGCCTTCCGCCGGCTCCGACCCGGTGGGCGGCCCCGGGCCGGCGCTCGGGCAGGACGACACGGGCGGGCCGAACGTCGCGTCGCCCTCGCCCTCGCAGAACTTCCTTGCGCAGGAGGACGGGCCGAAGATCGGCACGACCACCTTCAACATTCCGCCCGACACGAACGGCGCGGTCGGCCTCGACAAGATATTCACCAACACCAACCCGAACTACCGCGTCCACAATAAGGCGACGGGCGCGGCGCTCTCGACCGTCTCGTCCGACACGTTCTGGGCCTCTTCGGGCGGCAGCGGCTTCTTCGACCCGCAGATCGTCTACGACCCGTACAACCAGCGCTGGATACTCGCCATGGCGTCGAACTCGGGGACGGCCAACTCCTCCATCGAGATCGCCGTCTCGCAGACCTCCGACCCGCAGGGCAGCTACAACATCTTCCGCTTCGTCGTCGGCTGCACGGGCGGCGCGGCGGGCTGCGACGCGCAGGGCGAGTGGGCCGACTTCCCGATGATCGGCTTCAACAAGAACTGGATCGCCGTCGGGATGAACATGTTCCAGATCGTCGGGACGGGCACGGGCGGCGCGCAGCTCAACAACAACGACCGGACGCTGGTCGTTGACTACCCTTCGGCGCGCGCCAACACGTCCGTCGCCACTATCTTCTCCGGCACGGGCATCGGCTTCTGCAACTACCCGGTCACGACCTTCTCCGCGACGGAGAACACGCTCTACACCATCAGGCACGGCAACAGCGGCGCCGCGACCTACCAGACCTACACCATCACGGGCACGCCCGGGGCGCCCGTCTTCACCGCCCGCGCGCTTCAGACGCGACCGGGAGGCGGCTGGACGCAGCCCGGCGGCGACTTCCTGCCGCAGCAGTGTGTCCCGGGCGTCAGCATCCCGACGCAGGTCTGCCCCGCTACCACTCGACGCATCGACGTGGGTGACGCGCAGGTGCGCTCGAACCCGCTGCTGCGCAACGGCCGCATCTGGTACTCGCAGACCGTCGCGCTGCCCGCGGGCTCGTTCACGACCAGCTCGCGCGCCGTCGCGCAGTGGACATCACTGGACGCCGCGACGGGCAACGTCGTTGACGGCGGCCGGGTCGAAGACCCCACCGCGACGCTGCTCAACGGCGGCAAGCACTACGCCTATCCTTCGCTCGCCGTCAACAAGAACAACGACGTGATGATGGGCTTCTCCGAGTTCGAGTCGGACGACTACGCCGACGCGGGCTACACCTTCCGTCTGGGGACGGACACGGCCGGCACGATGCGCGACCCCGTCATCTACAAAGAGGGCGAGGACTATTACGAGAAGACCTTCGGCGGGACGAGGAACAGGTGGGGTGACTACAGCCACACGCTCGTCGACCCCATCAACGACCGCGACATGTGGACGGTGCAGGAGTACGCGCAGGCTCGCACGGGCGCGACCGGCACCGGCTCGAACGATTCGCGCTGGGGCACCTGGTGGGCGAAGGTCACGGCTCCGGCCGGTGCGGGCGAGCTGCTGATTTCGGAGTTCCGCCTGTTCGGCCCCAACGGCCCCGCGGGCGTGCCCGCACCTGAGCCGAACAACGACGAGTTCATCGAGATTTACAACAACAACGATTCGGCGCTCACCGTCACCACGACAGACGGCTCGGCCGGCTACGCCATCGCGGCCTCGGACGGAGTCATCCGCTGCACCATCCCGAACGGAACCGTCATCCCGGGGCGCGGTCACTACCTCTGCGCCAACTCGGCGGGCTATAGCTTAGGCAGCTACCCGGCGGGCAACGGCACGACCGCGACGCCCGACGCCACCTACACGACCAACATCCCGAACAACACCGGCATCGCCCTCTTCAACACGGCGACCGTCGCCAACTTCTCGACGACGACGCGGCTCGACGCCGCCGGCTCGACCTCGGAGGCGAACACGCTCTACAAGGAGGGGACGGGCTACCCGGCGATAACGCAGTTCCTGATTGATCACAGCTTCTATCGCGACAACTGCGGCAAGCAGGGCTCGACCACGGCGGGGGCCGGCTGCCCGTACGGGGGCTTCCCCGGCGACACGGGCAACAACGCGACCGACTTCGTCTTCGTGGACACGAATGGCACGAGCGCGGGCGCGGGGCAGCGCCTCGGCGCGCCGGGGCCGGAGAACCTTTCGAGCCCCGTCCAGCGCAACAGCCAGTTTCCGGGTGGCAACCTTGACCCCGCAGTCGGCAGCTCCAGCCCGCCGAACCGCGTCCGCGACTTCACGAGTGACCCGGCGAACAATTCGACCTTCGGCACGCTCCTGATTCGCAAGACGATCACGAACAACACGGGCTCGCCCGTCACGCGTCTGCGCTTCCGCGTCATCGACCAGACGACGTTCCCAGTGCCCACGGGCTACGCCGACCTGCGCGCGCGCACGTCGAGCGCAACCCCGGCCGTCCCGGCCGTCGTGAGCATCACCGGGCCGAACTCGGCCTGCCCGGGCAACACCTGCACGGTGCAGCAGACGACGCTCGAAACTCCGCCCGCGCAGCCGAACGGCGGCGGCTTCAACTCGACGCTCTCGGCCGGCTCGGTGACGCTCGGGACACCGATTGCGCCCGGCGGCCAACTCAACGTCCAGTTCCTGCTCGGCATCCAGCAGACGGGCACGTTCAGGTTCTTCGTCAACATCGAAGTGCTGCCGTAAGGCACACGCGGCGCTGACGAAGCTTAGACGAAGGGCTCGCGGGAAGATTCAATCCCGCGAGCCCTTCTCTTCTTGTTAAGCTCTCTAGGTCTCGCCGCCCGCCGCCTCGGCTTCAGGCGCGATGGACTCGGCGGCGACGACCGGCTCGGCGCTTGGCGCGCGACGCAGCACGACGAGCGCGATGCCCGACATGATGAGCGCGCCGCCCGCCACAGTCCTCCAAGACACCTCCTCGCCGAGCACGACGACGCCGAGCAGCACGGCCGCCAACGGCGTCACCAGCGCAATCAGCATCGTCTTCGTCACGTCCACGTGGCGCACCAGCCAGTAGAAGAGCAGGAACGCCGTCACCGACCCGACCAGCGTCAGGTAGAGAAGGCACACGACGGCGAGCGTCGTCCAATGTAACTTCCGCGGGTCGCCTTCGAGCAACAGCGCCACCGACGCGAGCGCCACGAAGCCACAGGCCATCTGCCCCGCCGACAGCACCGACGCGTCCAGACGCGCGCCCCTCGCCTTCACCAAAACGTTCGCCCACGCCACGAAGACCGCGCCCGCCACCACGGCCGCGCTCCCCCACAAAGCCATCGAGCCTTCCGCGCCCAACTGATGCGAGAAGATGACGCCGACGCCCGCGACGCCGAGCAGTGCGCCCGCGAGCTTGCGCGCGTTCAGACGCTCGCCCGGCAGATACGGGTGCGCCAGCAGCATGCCGAAGACGGGGATGGTCGCTTGCAGCAGCGCCGCCAGTCCCGAAGAGATGTGCTGCTCGCCCCAGAAGAGCAGCCCGTAGTTGAGCCCGAAGGCCAGCACGCCCGTCTGCGCAAGCATCAACCACTCGCGCCCACGCGGCAGGCGCGCGCGCCGCGCGACGACGATGGCCGACAAGATGGCTGTGGCTAAGAGGAAACGCGCGGCGGCGAAACTGACTGGTGGGAGGTCGCGCAGGCCGAGCTTGATGAACATCCAGGTCGAGCCCCAGATGCAGCAGAGCAGCAGGAAGACAACGCGCACCTTCATCCAGTTGTCTATACGCGAATCGTCAGCGAAAGGCAAAAGGGGGAGGAAGTAGATAGTAGACAGTAGGCAGTAGGCAGTAGGCAGTAGGAAGACGAAGCGGCGCGCTTGACCTAAAGGTTAAGACGCGCCGCCTCTGTTTGCTACTGCCTACTGCCTACTGCCTACTCTTCACTGCCCACTGCTCTCCTGCCCTTCGCGGTAGAGGCCGACGACGTTGCCGGTGGTGGTCGGGGCGGCGTGCGGCTGGATGCGGTAGCGCTTGATCTTGGCGTTGAGCGTGGTGACCTTGAGATTGAGCATGCGCGCGGCGCGGCGTTGATGGCCGCCCGTGCGCATCAGCGCCCAGCGGATAAGGTCGGTCTCGAAGCGGCGCACCTCCTCCGAGAAGTCAACGCTCGGTTTCGCTTCGAGCGAGCCGCTGCCCTTGATGGAATCGACCTCCTGAAGGAGCGCGAGCGCCAGCTCCCTCAACGTCTTCAGTCGAACGGCCGCGCCCTGCTCGGCAGGGGCGGGGGCAGGCTCGGGCTGCTCGGCCGGCCTATTAAACGCGTAGTGCTTCTGTTCCAGCATGCTTGGTAGAACTCCCTTCGGGTAAGGTTCGGTCGGGGCCGGGACTCCGCCCGTTTGAAGGCGCGCCGCGCGCCCGTTGGAGCAGGCTGGCCCCGTGGGCCGCCGCGTCGAAGGTGATTCTAAAGAGTGTGCGCCGTGCGGCGAAGGCTTTTGTGATGAACTGGTCGCGCCGTGTGATGAAGCGGCCGCACCCGCACGCGCGTCCCTCTTCCGACCACGTTACAGGCTGTTGCCGAGCGCGGCTTGGAGCTTCTCGCGGTAGCTGCGCGAGAGGGTGAGCTGCGTGCCGTCGTGGAGGATGACGTGGTACTCGCCGTGCGACCACGGCTGAAGCTCTTTAATGCGGTTGATGTTCGCGATGGCCGAGCGGTGTATGCGGACGAAGTCCTTCGGGTCGAGCTGCGCCTCAAGGCTTGAGATGGTCTCGCGCAAGAGGTACGCCTTCTTGTTCGTGTGGATGGAGACGTAGTTGCCCTCGGCCTCGATCCAGTCGATCTCGTCGGTGTTGAGGAAGAAGACGCGCCCGCCGGTCTTCACCACCAGCCGCTCGCTGTAGCGCGTCTGCCCGCGCATCTGCTCTAAGAGCGCGATGATGCGCTCGTCCAAAGCGCCGCCCGTGTCGCGTCTGATCTGCCGCTTGGCGCGCTCCATCGCGGCGCGAAAGCGCTCGCGGTCGAAGGGCTTCAAGAGATAGTCGAGCGCGTGGAACTCGAAGGCGCGCACGGCGTAGTGGTCGTAGGCCGTGATGAAGATGACGGGCGGCAGGCCGTCGTCCTTCAAGGCTTCGAGCACGGCGAAGCCGCCGACCTCGGGCATCTGCACGTCGAGCAGGAGCAGGTCGGGGCGCAAGGTCTGGACGGCCTCGATGGCTTCGGCGCCGTTCGTGCACTCGCCGACGACGCGCAGCTCGGGGTCGTCGGCCGCCATGCCGCGAATCTTCTCGCGCGCGAGCGGCTCGTCGTCCACGACGAGCACGCGGATGGGCGCCTGTGCGGCTTCCGTCATAATGTCGCTGATAAGGGGAAGCGGGTCAGTACCGCCTGCTACCGCAGGCCGGTCGGTATTACGCTTTTTTAAGGGCGCTCCGAGATAGACGAAACCCACCCGCTACCGCGAGTGGTACTGACCTGCTTGCTAAGAAAACACCGCACTGAAACTGTTTGTGGCAAAAAACGACTTCAGGTTTCAGAAAAGTGTACGCGGGGACGTGGGTAGGGTTTCAAAAATTCAGGCGGGGGTGCCCTTGGCTGCGGGTATTTCCAGTGTCACGAGGAGTCCGCCGCCGGGCGCGTTCTCAAGCTCGAAGCGGTGAGCGGCGCCGTAAAGCTGTTCGAGCCGCGCGCGCGTGTTCGAAAGCCCGAGACCCTCCTTCAACCCGTCGTCCGGCCTTGTGATGGCCGCGAGCCCCGGGCCGTTGTCCCTGACCCGTATACGCAAGCTGCCGTTCTCGCGTTTCGCCGTAATCTCCACGCGGCCGGGCCCGCGCGTCTGGGCGATGCCGTGACGCAGGGCGTTCTCGACGATGGGTTGGAGGATGAGGTTGGGGACGGGCGCGTCGAGCGCGGAGGGTTCGACCTCGACGCTCGTGGTGAGCCGGTCTTGAAAGCGCACGCGCTCGATTTCGAGATAGCAGGTCAGGAACTCAAGCTCCTTCTGAAGCGAGACCTCCTGCGCGCCGGAGTTCTCTAACGTGAGACGGAGGAAGTCGCCTAAGCGCGCGATCATGCGGTCGGCCGCGTCGGGGTCGCGGTGCACGAGGGCCGAGATGGAGTGGAGCGTGTTGAAGAGAAAATGCGGGTGGAGCTGCATCTTCAGAGCTTCGAGCTGCGCCTGCGTCAACTGCGTCTGAAGGCGCGAGGTTCGCAACTCGCCCTCGCGGAAGCGGCGGTAGTAGCGGAAGACCTGATTCAGTAAGAGCAGCAGGCCGTAGATGCCGTAGTTCTCGGACGAGTTATAGATGATCCATTGCAGCGTCGTCGCCGGGTGGTAGGGCTTGTCGGGGCCGCTGACGAAGAGGAAGAAGCAGATAATCTGGAAGAGCCCCGAGATGACGATGACGAAGGAGGTGGCGAAGAGGAGGTGGATGGGGAGGTTGCGCCGCCAGAGGCGCCCCTCGACGGGGAAGCGGTCGGCAAGCCAGAGGACGAGGACGGTGCCGAGCGCCCACAGGTACGGGTAGATGAACTGCTGCGAGGCGACCTCGCGCCACGTGAGCGGCTTCTCACTGAGCAGGCGCGTGTAGTAGAGCTGCCCCGTGAAGAAGACGGCGAGCACCGTCCACGAGGCGAAGATGATGCCCCACCGCGTCCAGCGCCCGCGCCACACGCGCGCGCCGCCCGCGGCCCACTCGTCCGCGGGGAGACGGACGGTTTCGAGTGTCTCCGCTTCGATCATCGACGGGAAAATCCCTGCCTTCCTTCTTCGGCACACCCGGCTCTCGGTCGTCCCCCTTGCGGAGGCGTTCTCGGCTTGCGCGGGATGTCGGGTTGACGCTTTCGGCGCGGGGTGGCGCGGTCGGGCGCAGAGGTGGAGCATAAGCGCCCGCGCCCCGCTTGTGAAGCGTTGTGTGACAAACCGGACTCGAACCGTGACGAACGGGCGCGGGCACGGGCGGCCTCGCCGGCCTTAGTGTGGCAAAATTTACAGATGGAGCGGGAATTGAGATTCGTCGTGCAGGAGCACCACGCGAGCCGTCTACACTGGGACTTTCGTCTTGAGATTGCCGGGAGAAGAAACGATGAAGTATGAACGCTGAACGATGAACTGAAGACAACGGACTTACAGTTCATCGTTCAGCGTTCATACTTCATCGTTTTAGTTGAGGCGTTCGACGCCGAGCTTGCGTGCGAGGCCGTCGGCGCCCCAGTCCATGACGACATCGTGGTTCCACTTGAACAGGGGCCGCGCGATGGGCGCGAGCAGGTTCATCCAGCGTTTGGTCGTGCGCACGTTCCAGTCGTAGCGCACGCCGGTGACGCCCGCGTCGTGCGTGAGGCTCCAGCGGCCCGTGCCGCTCAATTCGCCGACGGCCTCGCCCTCGATGAGCGAGAGCGGCTCGACGCGCGTCAGGCGCATGTGGAAGGCGAGACGATAGGGGAGCTTGCTCCGCCAAGTGTAGAGCTGAAGCGCGCCGATGCCTTCTGCGTCGCCCTGCTCGACGCGCTCGACGCGCTCGACGCCGCGCCACCAAGCGGGCCAGTCCTCCGAGCGGTAGATCATGTCCCACACGGGTTCGAGCGGCGAGCGGAAACGCCAGAGGGTCACGAAGCTGTAGTCTGCCATGATGCGTTCACCGTTGCGCGAAGGATGTCAGTTCACAACTCTAATACGCGCAGGCGCGCGGCGGCGGTTTTGTTTGGAACGATGAAGTGGGAACGCTGAATGCTGAAGTAAAGGCTTATTGTCTTCAGCTCATCGTTCAGCGTTCATACTTCATCGTTCCTTCAGAGGAGGGAAGTTGAGTCCAGATAAGCGCAGGCATAGGGGCGCGCACCCGGAGGACGCGCGGCTGTTCGAGGCGGCGCGGCTCGCACAGCTTCGCGTTGCCGTGTCGGAGTTGTCCTGGTTGTTGAGTCGAGGCTATCAGACGAAGTCGGCGCTGAAGCTCGTCGGCGACCGTCACAACCTGAGAGAGCGGCAGCGCCTCGCCGTCTCACGCGCGGCCTGCCCGGAGGCGAACTGCGCGCGGAGGCGCGCGAGCCTTGTGGACGAGGTCAGGGGAGAGCGGTTGGTCGTTGACGGCTTCAACCTCGTCATCACTTTGGAGGCGGCGCTGTCGGGCGGCGTGCTGGTCTTGGGGCGTGACGGGTGCGTGCGCGACCTCTCCTCCGTGCACGGCTCTTATCGCGCGGTCGAAGAGACGGAGCGCGCCATCATGCTGTCGGGCGAGGAGCTGGCGACGCTCGCGCCATCGTCGGTGCTGTGGCTGCTGGACAGCCCGGTCTCGAACAGTGGGCGGCTGGCCGCGCGCGTGCGCGAAGTCGCGTCTGCGCGCGGCTGGCCGTGGGAGGTGCGCGTAGAGTTCAACCCCGACCGCGAGATAGTCAACTCAAGTTTCGTCGCCGTCACCTCCGACTCGAACGTCCTCGACGGCGTCAAGCGCTGGCTCAACCTCGGGCGCATGATTGTCGAGAAGCATGTCGAGCAGGCGTGGATGATCGACCTGTCAGAGTAGCACTCCGGTCAGGCTCACGGGTGCATCTGCTTGTAGAGCCTCTTCAGTCGCGTCACATCGTCCGCCTCGCGCGTGCTCTTGTCGGTGCGGACGCGTTTGAAGCGGGGGATGCGCAGCGCGTAGCCGGCGCGATAGCGCGCGGTCTGCTGTATGTCCTGAAAGTCAACTTCGATGACGACCTCGGGCTCGATCTCCACGTTGCGCCCCTGCGTCGAGATGACGGCCGGCTCAAGCCGCGCGGTCAGCTCGCGCAGAGCCTCTTCGGAGAAGCCCGTGCCGACCTTGCCCACGGTCTTGAACCCGTCGCGGTCGCGCACGGCGACGATGAGGCTCGACAGCAGACCCTTCCTCCGGCCTGAGCCCCAGATGCCGCCCGTAATGACCACGTCGAGCGTCTCGAAGGCCGGCTTGAGCTTCATCCAGTTCTCGGCGCGGCGGCCGGGGACGTAAGTAGCGTCGGGGTCTTTCGCCATCAGCCCTTCGTGCCCCTCTTCGATGGCGCGGCGGAAGAAGGCGGCCTGCTCTTCGGGCGAGTCGGTGACGACGCTCTCGGTCATCTTCACGCGGTCGGTGGGACGGAATAACTTTGAGAGGCGCGCGCGACGTTCTGACTGCGGCACGTGCATCAGGTCACAGCCTTCGTAGTAGAGCAGCTCGAAGAGATGCAGGACGAGCGGTATCTCGCGCGCCTTCTCTTCGATGCCGTGGACGCGACCGAGGCGCATGAGCACGGCCTGAAACGGCTGCTTCTCCTTGAGCGCGGGGTCGAAGGCGACGGCCTCGCCTTCGATGATGGCGTCGCCGCCCTTCCAAGCCCTAGCGAGTGCCGAGACGACATCGGGCATCGCCGTCGTGTCGTCGTTGAGGCGGCGCGAGTAGGTGCGTATCTCGGGCGGCTTGCCTTTCTTCAAGTGAATCTGCAAACGCGCGCCGTCGTACTTCACCTCGAAGATAATCTGCTTGCCTTTCAGCTTCTCGAAAATCTCTTCGGGTCGATCAACCTTCTGCGCGTTCATGAACTGGTAGGGGCGGAAGAGCGTGAGCCCGGCGCGTGCGAGCGCCCGCGGGCCTTTGCGCGCCTGCGCGGCCGTGTGGCCGATGTCGTTCGTCATCGCGTAGAGGTGCTCCACGTCTGCCGCGTCAACGTCGAAGGCCGTAGCCAGAGCGCGCGCGATGGTGCCGAGCCCGGCGCCGATGCGCATCTGGTTGAGCACCATGCGCGTGAAGTACTTCGCGCCCGTAGCCGTCGTGTTTCGGAAGACGTGCTCGACTAAGGCTTCACGGTTCTCGTCCTTCTTCGCCGCGCGGTTGGCGCGCCGCCAGAGCCCTTCGACTTCGAGCGTGTCTGAGCCCTGGACGTGCGCGGCGACGACCTCGCTCATGTCACCGGTGCGCTTGACCTCGTCGTCTATCGCCGAGGGTTGCAGACCGAAGAGGCGCGCGAGGACGGAGCGCACGGTGCCGGGGCCGATGCCGATGCGGTCGGAGAGCTGCGGGTCAACGACCTCGCTCAAGGTGAAGTGCGCGGCGGCCGAGAGCGTGCGCGGGTCTGCGTCGCGGAAGAGGTCTGCGAGGGCACGCACGCGCGCGGGGTCGCCGGTCGCGCGACTGATGCGCTCGTACGTGTCGGCCAGTTCGGAGAATTTCACGTCGGTCTGCCGCCGGACATAAAAGATTCCAAGAAGAGCTTCGACGTTTGAGCATGCAAGTTGCAAGCCTCTACGTCGAGCTTGGTTCCATTGAAGGGGACGGGCGCAGAAGAGTTCAAAACTATGCGGTGTTGAGCATCAAGCGCCGCGCGGGCGGCGAGACTGCACGCGCGTGTGCGTGAACGGGTCGCGTACACGGGCTGTACTGTGTGGCGGCAAGCGAGGTTCTAATGGGGCTTGAGACCTACCGAAAGATGCGTGACTTCAGGCGAACGCCGGAGCCGAAGGGGAGCGTGTTGAAGTCGAGCCGGCGCCGCTTCGTCGTGCAGGAGCACCACGCGTCGAAGCTGCACTTCGACTTCCGTTTGGAGATTGGGGGCGTGCTCAAGTCTTGGTCTGTCCCGCGCGGGCCTTCGCTCGACCCGGCGGAGAAACGGCTGGCCGTCGAGACCGAAGACCACCCGGTCGAGTATCTCAAGTTCGAGGGGCTCATTCCCGAAGGCGAGTACGGCGCGGGCGAGCACATGAAGTGGGACGGCGGGACGTTCGAGACTGTGGGCGAAGGCTCGGCGGCCGAACAGCTCGCGGCCGGGCGGCTCGACTTTGAGCTGAAGGGCGAGAAGCTGAAAGGCGCCTTCACGCTCCTGAAGATGAAGCGGCGCGAGGGCGAGTGGCTCCTCTTCAAGCGTTCGGACGAGTTCGCGGAGGCGGGTTGGGAGCTGCGCCTGCGTAAGCCCGTGGACGGCGTCGAGACGATTAAAGGCAAGAGTAAAAAGGCGACGGGCAAACTTATAAGCGGCGCCGGTCACGTAAAGAAGATTGATACGGCGGCGAAGGGCGGGAAGGTCGTGCCGGCGGCGCGCGCGTTGAAGGCGAAGGCGCTCGAAGGCGACATCAACGTGAAGGTGGAGCGCGAGGTCGTGCCGCTCACGCACCTTGAGCGCGTCTACTGGCCGGAGGAGGGATACACGAAGGGCGACCTTGTGCGCTACTACTACGAGGTCGCCGACTACATCCTGCCCTATCTGCAAGACCGGCCGCTCATCATGAAGCGGTATCCGAGCGGCATTAACGGCCCCTCCTTCCACCAGCACGACGTGAACGAGGCGCCGTCGTTCGTCCGCACCGTGCCGCTCCAAGTCGAAGACGGCGGCGGGCATGAGGTGGACTACATCGTCGGCGACAACTTGGCGACGCTTGTTTACATGGCGAACCTCGGCGCGGTCGAGCGTCACCCGTGGCACTCGCGCGTCAGCGACCTCGAACACCCCGACTGGCTCGTCTTTGACCTTGACCCCGCAGAGGGCGTCGAGTTTGAAACCATCTGCGACGTGGCCGTTACGACGCGTGAAGTGCTCGCGCGGCTCGGGCTCGACTCCTACCCGAAGACTTCGGGCTCGCGCGGCATACACGTCTATGTTCCGGTCGAGCCGAAGTATGACTACGAATCAATAGCGAAGTTGGCCGAGCAGGTGGCGACCGTCGTCGCGCGCGAGCAGTCGAGCGTGGCGACCGTCGAGCGCTCGAAGCGCAAGCGCGGCGAGGTGATGATCTACGTCGATCACATGCAGAACGCGCGGGGCAAGTCTGTGGTCGCGCCCTATTCGGTGCGGCCGAAGCCGGGTGCGACCGTCTCTGCGCCGCTCGAATGGAAGGAGGTCGAGCGCAGGAAGGTTAAGACCGCCGACTTCCACATCAAGAACATGCTCCGGCGCGTCGAGCGCAAGGGCGACCTCTTCGCCGCGGTGCTGAAGAAGCGACAGCGGCTCGAAGGCGTCTTCGAGCGTGCGCGTGAGCTTTACGAGGAAGGGTCGAAGAAGAAGAAGAAGGCGCAGCGCGCCTGAGAAGTTGTTTAAAGAAAAAGGGGGAACTTGAGATGGCAGGGAAAAATGATCGCGAGTTGATAGACACGGGCACGGACAAGCGTTACGTGCGTCGCGACGAGAAGGGACAGTTCAAGGAGTCGGACGACGTGGGGCGCTCGCTCTCGCAGGACGTGAAGAAGCACGCTAAGACGAAGGTCAAGTCGGGGCAGGGCGACCGCGGCGACCAGAAGAGGTAAACGCATTCATCGAAAACTTCTCCCCGCGCCTCACGCCGAAAGGCTTGTTTGACGGCAGACGATTAGAAGGAGGTTGACGATGTCATCACGTTACGGTGGACGCGGCTACGGGCGCTACGGCGACTCGGACGAAGACCGCGCAGAGGACAGGCATTACGAGCGCGACGCGGAGAGGGGCTACGCCCCGCGGGGCGGTCGCTCCGAGCGCGGCTCCGATTACGGCAGCTCTCGCCGCGGCGGTTACTCCGCCATGCGCGGCGGCGGGTACGAACGCGAGTATGGTCAGGAGCGCGACTACGACACGCGCGAACAGGGCTCACGCTACGGCACGCGCGAACCCGGCTCGGGCGAGTACGGCTCGCGCTACGGGCGCGAGGTGCTCTCGGGTGGCGGCTACGCGCCGCCGGCTCGCCGACCCGAGGATGAGGACTACGGGCGCGCATACGGCGTCGGCTCATACGCGCGCCCCTACGAGCGTCGCTCCGAGCGCCCTCCCTACAAGCGCGACGACGAAAGCGACGAGGTGCGCGACTACGACACGGACTACGGCCGCACGACGAGTCGTTTCTACGGCCGTAGCGGCTACGAGTACGGGCGCGAAGACTACGAGGACGACCGCGGCGAGCACGAACGTCGCGCGGCGCGTGGGCGCGAAGACGAACGCGGGGGCGACGGCGGCAGTTGGCTCGACCGCGCCGCAGACCATGTGCGCTCTTGGTTCGGCAACGAGGACGACCCCGAGGGGCGCCGCAGTGACGAGCCGCGCGGCATCCGCGGGCGCGACGAAGGCAAGTTCCGCGGGCGCGGGCCGAAGAACTACCGGCGCTCCGACGAGCGCCTGCGCGAAATGGTCTGCGACCGCTTGACCGACAACGAATGGCTCGACGCCTCGGACGTGGAGTGCAACGTCGTTGCGGGCGAGGTTATCCTGACGGGGTCGGTGGACAGCCGCTACGCCAAGCGGCTCGCCGAGAATATCGCCGAGTCGGTCTCGGGCGTCTCGAACGTGCAGAACAACCTGCGCGTGCAGAGCTATCAGGCCGGCATGGACGCGTCGCTGCCCACGGCGATGGCGGCGACGCTCCCGCCAGCCGACATCACGGCCACAAACGACACGACCGACACAACCGACGTGAACGACATCGGTCGCCCGTCTTCGAGAGCCGCGGGGCAGAGCTGAGAAAGTAAGGATGTAGTAGGAAGGAGGAAGGATGAAGTGAAGACAGCCGTTACTTCATCCTTCCTCCTTCCTACTACATCGTTTCAAACAAGGGGGAGATTTAATGCCGGACTTGAACATACGTCTCCGCGCCGGGAGCGAGGAGACGAAGACGCAGCAGATTTTCAACCAGATTGCCAGCGCCATCCTCTCGGGGAAGTTCACACGCGGCGACGCGCTCACGTCCGAGCGCGCGCTGGCCGAACAGCTCGGCGTCAGCCGCAACATCGTGCGTAACGCCTACCGCCGGCTCGAAGAGCATGGACTCGTCGAGACTTTCAGCACCTCGGGTCGCCGCGTGCGCGGCGCGAAGAAGAGCCGCACGGCCGCGGGGCAGGCCGGTGTTACCAGCCGCGACCGTCGCGCGTTGCGGACTGCGCCCGCACGCCCGCGCGGCAACTCGACAGCTAAGGGGTCGCCCGGCCGTCGGCGCGGCTGAGACGAATTGGAGAAGCAGATGCCGGAGCGTAAAGACGTGGCGGGCCGCGACGACGAGCGGCAGGTGCGCGGCCGCAAAGGCCCCTCGACCCAAGCGCGCAGCGAGAAGAAGCGCCGACCCGCGGCCAAGGGCGGCGCGAACACCTCACGCGCCCTCCCCAAGGTCGGCAAACGCGATCACGCGCGCAACGACTCCTCGGGCGACGGAGTGCATTAGGGCAGTAGACAGTAGGGATACAGGGCCGGGCGCTCGTTCATAGGCCGGGCGCCCCGTCCCTGTTTTTCTACTGCCTACTGCCTACTGCCTACTGCCTACTGCCTTCCTTCCGTCCCGACCGGAACATCCTGTAGATGGTAACGGTGCTGCCGGCGACGGCGACGAGGGTGAGCGAGTAGACGACGTAGTTGAAGGCGTCGGAGTTCATGAAGTCGAGGAAGCGGCGGCCGAAGTAGAGGATGAGGAGCGCCTCCGCCGCGAAGCGAAGGAAGCGGCCGGCGAAGACCGCGGTCAACATCCGCGCGCGGTCACACTGGAGCGCCGAGGCCGTCATCATCGTGAAGCGGAAGGGAAAGGGCGGCGGCAGCGCCGAGGCCGCGAAGACGACCCAGCCCGTGTTGCGCTCGACCTTACTCTTCAACTTCTCGAAACGCTTCGCCCCCACCAGACGCTCGACGCCGCCCGCACCCACGCGCCGCATGACGAGGTCGAGCAGACAGACGCCCACCACCGTTCCGGCCGCGCCCATCAGAGCGTAGACGACCCACATCCAGCGCGAAGCGGAGCCGCCGCCGTGGATGAGCGCAAAGAGCAGCAGCTCGTTCGCCAGCGGCACGTAGAAGAAGGAGGAGTCGAACGCTTCGAGCAGGAAAGGGCCGAACAGCCCAAGCCCCATGAAGAACTCGATGAGCGCGCGCGCCCACGATGTCGCGGCAAGCAGCAGCAACGTTGTCGGAGGTCTCTGCACGCGCGCGATGCTAGACGAACTCTTTCCGCCCTTAACGGATTCTTTGTGCGCTTTGCGTTACAGGGTTGAGGTTTGAAATTTCAAATTTGAGCCTTGAAATTCTTTATGACCTGCACGCCCTCTTCGTCTGCGACGACGGCCGTGTCGGCCATGCCGACGAAGAGCCCGCTCTCGACAACGCCCACGAGCGACTTCAGCTCGCGCTCCGTGCGCGCGGGGTCTTGAATCGCGCCGCAGCGGCAGTCGAGGATGTAGTTGCCGTTGTCGGTGACGAAGGGCTCGCCGTTCGTGTCTCGCCGCAGCAAGGGCTCGACGCCCACGACCGGCGCGACCCTGCGCGCCGTCAACTCCCAACCGAACCGCACCACCTCGACCGGCAGGGGAAAGCGACCGAGCACATCGACGCGCTTCGACGCGTCGGCGATGACGACGAAGCGGCGCGCGGCCGAGGCCACGAGCTTCTCGCGCAGCAGCGCACCGCCGCCGCCCTTGATGAGCGCAAGCTCGGGCCCTATCTCGTCGGCGCCGTCGATGGCGATGTCCAGCTCACCGACCTCGCCGAGCGTGACGAGAGTTATCCCTAAGCCTCGCGCCTGCTCCTCCGTCCGCCGCGAGGTCGGCACGCAGCGCACGCGCAAGCCCGCGCGCACCAGCTCGCCCAGACGCACGACCAGCCATTGCGCGGTCGTGCCCGTGCCCAAGCCAACGCGCATCCCGTCTTCGACAAACTCCGCCGCCTTAAATCCCGCCCTCTGCTTCGCGTCCACCTTATTTCGCCCTCCCGCGCCGATTCGCGCTATTATGTGGTGCCCCCGCACACCCCGCAACAGATTTGTTTGCTCACGGACACAGTTGTCCAAAGATGTGACGGCTAAGATGTACGTTTGATGACGACCGAGCTGTATCAGCCCGAGCAGCAAGACGAGCGCATCGACACGGCCGAGTTTCCGCCCGTGCGCCGCATCGTCGATAAGGCGTACGCGCGCGCGACCGGCTCGCCGCTCATCCCCGGCAACGGCGTGCGGCTCCTCATCGACGCCGCGCAGAACTACCCCGCATGGCTCGAAGCCATCAAGAGCGCGCAACACACCATCCACTTCGAGAGCTTCATCATCCACGAGGACGAGGTGGGACGCGAGTTCGCCGAGGCGCTTTCGGCGAAGGCGCGCGAGGGCGTGAAGGTGCGCGTCGTCTACGACTGGCTCGGCGCCGTCGGCAAGACCTCGCGCCGCTTCTGGCGCAACTTGCGCGACGCGGGCATCGAGGTCAAGGGCTTCAACCCGCCGCGCTTCGACGAGCCCTTCAGTTGGTTCAACCGCGACCACCGCAAGATGATCTCGGTTGACGGCAAACTTGGTTTCGTCATGGGGCTCTGCGTCGGGCGCGACTGGGTCGGGCGACACGAGAAGAGCATCGACCCGTGGCGCGACACCGGCGTCGAGATACGCGGCCCGGCCGTCGCAGACATGGACGCGGCCTTCGCGCGCGTGTGGGAGACGGCGTGCGGCGAGAAGATTCCGCCCGAGCATCTGCCCGAGCGCGACTCCATCGAGCAGGGCGGCGACGTGGCCGTCCGCGTCATCGCGACCGAGCCGAACACGGTCGGGCTCTATCGTCTCGAACAACTCGTCGCGGCCGGCGCGCGCGAGTACCTCTGGTTGACGGACGCCTACTTCGTCGGCACCAACATGTACGTGCAGGCTCTGCGCGCGGCGGCACAGGACGGCGTGGACGTGCGGCTGCTGGTGCCGAGCGCGAGTGACATCCCCGTTGTCTCGGCGCTCTCGCGCGCCAACTATCGCGCGCTGCTCGAAGGGGGCGTGCGCGTCTTCGAGTGGAACGGCCCGATGATTCACGCGAAGACCTCGGTGGTGGACGGCAGGTGGGCGCGCGTCGGCTCGACGAATCTGAACATCTCAAGCTGGATGGGCAACTGGGAGCTGGACGTAACGATTGAGAACGAGGGCTTCGCGCGCGAGATGCAGGAGATGTACTGCCGCGACCTCGAACAGGCGACCGAGATCGTCATCAGCGAGCGGCGGCGCGTGAAGCCCATCGGCCCGCCGCGCCCGAGGAAGGGGCGACGCCAGCGCACGAGCCGGAAGGGGAGCACGAGCCGCGCCGCCGCGGGCTTCATCGGCGTGGGCAGCGCCGTCAGCGCGGCCATCACCAACCGCCGCGTGCTGGGGCCGGCCGAAGCGCGCCTGATGGGGACGGCGGGCGGGGTTCTGCTCGGGCTCTCGATCATCGCCGTCAAGTGGCCGCGCGCGCTCACGTACCCGCTGGCCTTCATCGGGACGTGGGTCGCGCTCGCGCTCTTCATCCGCGCCTACAAGCTCCGCAAGGGCGTGAGCCTTCCGCGCGAAGGTGAAATGTGCGAGCCGCCGCCGGCCGCGAAGGACGCTGAACAGAAGGATGAAGTCGGAGGGATGAGTAGTAGGCAGTAGGCAGATGGCAGTAGGCAGCCGCTCCGCGTCATGAGCGTTGAATAATTAACCCGAGTTCGCAATAGAAAGGCGTTCAACTGCCAACTGCCATCTGCCTACTGCCTACTCTTTCAAAACGGAGGAGAGCTTAAACACATGAGACTAGGTGGCGCACGCGAGAGCGGGAACGTCGAAGACCGGCGCGGGATAGGTGGCGGCAAGATGGCCGTCGGGGGAGGATGCGGGACGCTCATCATCGTCATCCTCGCGCTCGTCTTCGGCGTTGACCCGAGTAGGTTGCTGAATGGCGGCGACGGCGGCCCCGTAGAGGGCCCCGCCCCGGTTCAGCGCACGGGGCCGCAACAGGCCGACGCCCAGTCGCAGTTCGTCCGGCGCGTGCTCGGCACGACCGAGGATGCTTGGAGCGAAACCTTCCAGCGCAACCGGAGCCAGTATCGCAAGCCGACGCTCGTCCTCTTCACGCAGCAGGTGCAGTCGGCCTGCGGGCGTGCGGGCGCGTCGGTCGGGCCCTTCTACTGTCCCGCCGACGAGAAGGTCTACATCGACCTCTCCTTCTACGACGAGTTGCAGACGCGCTTCCGCGCCCCCGGCGACTTCGCGCAGGCTTACGTCATCGCGCACGAGGTCGGGCATCACGTCCAGAAGCTTCTCGGCACCTCCGACAAGGTGACGCAGCTTCAACAGCGCGCGCGCAGCGAGGCGCAGTCCAACGACCTCTCCGTCCGGCTCGAACTACAGGCCGACTGCTACGCGGGCGTCTGGGGCTTCTACGCCAAGCAGCACAACATCCTCGACCCGGGCGACCTTGAAGAGGCGCTGAACGCCGCCTCGGCCATCGGCGACGACCGGCTCCAACGCGAGGCGCAGGGGCGCGTCGTCCCCGACTCCTTCACACACGGCACCTCCGAACAGCGCGTGCGCTGGTTCCGCGCGGGCTTCGACAACGGCGACATGCGCCGCTGCGACACCTTCAGCACCCGCTCACTTTAAAAGGGAGAGAAGCATCAACAGGGATGGACAGGAGAGGAATTTAAGATTCGATTCCTCTCCTGTCCATCCGTCCGTCCCTGTTAATTTCATGCTTAGCGGAAGAAGAGCGACACGCTCATGATGAGGCCGATGAGGATGACGGCGATGCGGACGAAGCGTCGGCCGAGACGATAAGCGAGGCGTGCGCCGGAGTAGCCGCCCGCGATGGCCGCAAACGTCATCACCAGCACGTCCGTCCAGTAGACCTTCCCCCACGCGATGAAGCAGACGGCGGCCACGCCGTTGATGCAGATGGCGAGCAGGTTCTTCAGAGCGTTCATCCGGTGAATGTCGGTGAAGCCCAAAAGCCCCAGCGCCGCCAGCATCAGGATGCCAATGCCCGCCCCGAAGTAGCCGCCGTAGACCCCGACCAAAAACTGGAAGACCAAAGCCCCGGCCCACCACGCGCGCGTCGGCTCGCGCTCTTCTTCGCGGTCGCCGCGCAGGCGGCGCGAGATGGGCTCCTGCGCCGCGAGCAGCAGCGTCGCGAAGAGGATGAGGAAGGGGACGAGATGGTCGAACATCTCCGTCGGCGTGCGCAGCAGCAGCACCGCCCCGAGCACCCCGCCTACAAGCGACGGCACGGCGAAGAGCAGGAACGTGCGCGCCCCGCCCTTCAATTCGCGCCGGAACCCGTAGAGCCCCGCCAGCGACGCGGGCCACAGCGCCACCGTGCTCGTCGCGTTCGCCATCACCGAGGTGCGCCCCACCCACAGCAGCGCCGGGAAGGAGACGAGCGTCCCTCCGCCCGCAATCGAGTTGATGAGCCCCGCCGCGAACGCCGCCGCCGCGATGACCACTTCCTGCCAGAGATTCACGCGCCCGAGACTAACACAAGGATGAACAGTAGGCAGATGGCAGATGGCAGTAGGCAGTTAAAAGCCCCACTGCCCGAAGTCTGATTTAATCTTCAACGTCCGAAACGCGGAGTGACTGCTTACTGCCATCTGCCTACTGCCTACTGTTATCATCAACGCGTGCCGGCAAAGGTATTCTCCATCTGCTTCATCCTCTTCGCATTTGTCTGCGCGGCGCGCGCACAGGACAGTGCGCGGCCGGGCTCGTTGCGCGGCGTCGTCGTGGATGAGGACGGCGCGCCGGTGGCGGGTGCGTCGGTCAGGCTGTTGGTGCATAGGTCTGTGGACATCAACGGCATGAAGACGGACGGGGCGGGGCGCTTCGAGTTTACAATCTCGGGAGACTACCCGTTCACGCTGATAGTCACGGCCGGAGGCTTTGCGCGTTTCGAGCGCGTGTGGAAGGAGGGCGAGTGGGACGGCGGTGAGCTGCGCGTCGTGCTCGCGCCTCCCGGGTTCGCCGAGCGCGTGACGGTGACGGCCGCGCGCACAGAGACGCATCTGGCCGAGACGGCCGCGAGCGTCGTCGTGCTCGGGCGTGAGGAGCTTGAGAGCGCTGCTGCCTTAACGTCAGACGACGTGCTGCGGCAGGTGCCGGGCTTCCAGCTCTTCCGGCGCACGTCGAGCCGCGCGGCCAACCCGACGGCGCAGGGCGTCTCTCTGCGCGGCGTCGGCGCGAGCGGTGCGAGCCGCGCCGTCGTGCTCTACGACGGCGTGCCTCTGAACGACCCCTTTGGCGGCTGGGTCTATTGGGCACGCGTCCCGCGTGAAGGGCTCGGGCGCATCGAGGTGCTGCGCGGCGCCTCCTCCGCGCTCTACGGCAGCGGCGCGCTCGGCGGCGTCGTGCAGTTCGTCCCACGCAAGACCGGCAACACGCAGTTACGTCTTGAGACTTCCTACGGCACGCAGCGCACGCCCGACGCTTCCGTCTATGCGAGCACGCTGAAGGAGGGCTGGGAGCTTTCGCTCTCGGCGCAGACGTTCAGCACCGGCGGCTACGTCCTCGTTGACGAGCGCGAGCGCGGCCGCGTGGACACGCCCGCCGCCTCGCGCAACGCGTACGGCGAGCTGTACGTCGGCCGCGAATTGGTTAAAGGGCTTCACGTCTTCGCGCGTCCTTCCTACTACGGCGAGTCGCGCCGCAACGGCACGCCGCTCCAGTTCAACCGCACGCACGTGCGACAACTCGCCGCGGGCGCGACGTGGGAGACTTCGCGCGCCGGTCTCTTCGAGCTGCGCGCGCACGGCTCCGCGCAGGTCTTCGACCAGAGCTTCACCTCGGTCGCGGCCGACCGTGCCAGCGAGACGTTGACGCGGCTCCAACGCGTGCCCGCGCAGGGCTCGGGTCTCTCTCTTCAATGGTCACGTGCGGCGGGCTCGCGCCAAGCACTCGTCGCGGGCTTCGAGTGGTCGGAGGCGCGAGGCGCGAGCGACGAGTTGGTCTACGTCGCGGGGCGTGCTTCTTCTTTAGTAGGAGCGGGCGGGCGCGGGCGCACCGCGGGCTTCTACGCGCGCGACGCGTTGCGTGTGACGAACAGGCTCATCATTACACCCGGCGTGCGCTTCGACCGCTGGCGCAACTACCGCGCGCAGCAGACGACGCGCGCGCTCACGGGCACGCGCGCCGTCTCGACCGTCGGCTTTGCGGAGCGCACAGAGACGGCCTTCAGCCCGCAGCTCGCGGCCGTCTTCAAACTGTCGGGCACGCTCTCCGTCAACGCGACCTTCGCGCGTGCCTTCCGCGCGCCGACCTTGAACGAGCTGTATCGTTCGTTCCGCGTCGGCAACGTCGTCACGCTCGCCGACGAGACACTGCGCGCCGAGCGCCTGACGAGCGGCGAGGCCGGGCTCCTCTACAACTCCCCGCGAAGGGGCACGGCGGCGCGCGCGGGTCTTTTCTGGATGGACGTGACGCGACCCGTCGCCAACGTGACGCTCTCCATCACGCCGGCCCTCATCACGCGCCAGCGGCGCAACCTCGGCCGCACACGCTCGCGCGGCTTCGAGGCTGAGTTCGAGCAGCGCTTGGGACGCGGCTGGACGGCCTCGGCCGGGTATCTGTTCGCGGACGCGAGCGTCGAGAGCTTCCCCGCAGATGTTGCGCTCGAAGGCCGGCGCCTCCCGCAGGTCGCGCGCCAGCAGCTCAACTTCCAACTGCGCCACGCGGGCCGTGGCCCTCTGACTTTCTCATTGCAAGGCCGCGCCTCGTCCGCACAGTTCGACGACGACCAGAACCTTTTGCGGCTCGGCGGCTACTTCACGCTCGACGCCTTCATCTCGCGTCGCCTCGGCCACGGTGTGGAAGCCTTCGCCGCCGCCGAGAACCTCACCGGCCAACGCTCCGACGTAGGCCGCACGCCCGTCCTCACCGTCGGCCCGCCCGCCTTCGCGCGCGTCGGTCTAAGGCTGCGATTAGGTGAGAGTAGACAGTAGGCAGTAGACAGTAGCCAGTAGAAAACAGAAGCGGCGCGTCCGGTTATAAACCCGAGCGCGCCGCCTGTTTTTCTACTGCCTACTGTCTACTGCCTACTGTCTACTTCCTTTCACAGTCTCCCCGTCGCGACTAACAGCTCGGCGTTCAGGATCGCGGCACCGGCGGCGCCGCGGACGGTGTTGTGGCTGAGGGCGACGAAGCGGTAGTCGAGCACCTTGTCGGCGAGGATGCGGCCGATGGTGACGCTCATGCCGCGGCCGGCGTCGCGGTCGAGGCGCGGCTGCGGGCGGTCGGGCTCGTTGCGCACGAGGATGGGGCGCGCGGGCGCCGTGTGCAGCTTCAACTCCTGCGGCAGAGAGGTAAAGGAGGCGAAGGCTTCGCGCAACTCTTCGAGCGACGCCTGTCGCGCGAGCTTCACGCGCACGGCGGCCATGTGACCGTCGCTGACGTTGACGCGGTGCACCTGCGCGCTCACCTTGAAGGGCGCGGGTTGAATCCGGCCGTCCTCGAAGCGCCCGAGAATCTTGACCGTCTCGCTCTCAATCTTCTCCTCCTCGCCGCCGATGTAGGGGATGACGTTGTCCACGGCGTCGAGCGAGGGCACGCCCGGGTAGCCCGCGCCGGAGAGCGCCTGCAAGGTCGTCGCGGCGCACGCCTCCACCCCGAAGCGCGCATGCAAAGGCGCGAGCGCGAGCACGAGCATGATGGTCGAGCAGTTCGGGTTCGTCACGATCATCCCGCGTTCGAGCCGGCGCGAAGCCTTCTGCGTGTCGAGCTGCGCGAGATGTTCATGATTGACTTCGGGGATGAGCAGCGGCACGTCCTCGTCCATCCGCAGCGCCGAAGAGTTGCTGATGACGGCGTAGCCCGCGCGCGCGAACGACTCTTCCGTCTCGCGCGCGATGTCACCCGGCAGACTTGAGAAGACTATCTCGCAGTCGAGCGGCGGCTCGGGCGCCTCGACTTGCAGCCCGCGCACGGCCTCGGGCATCTCGCCCGGCAGACGCCAAGCGCATGCCTCGCTATACGTCTTCCCCTTTGAGCGGTCGGAGGCCGCCAGCGCGGCCACCTCGAACTGCGGGTGGCCGTCCAACAACTGTATGAAGCGCTGCCCCACGGTGCCCGTGGCGCCCAAGATACCGACGCGATACTTTCTGCTCATAACGCCTCCGAAAGCGTGATAAGTGATGAGTGATAGGTGATAAGTTAAAACAGTTGTCTCTGCTTGTCACTACTCATCACTTATCACTCATCACTTATCACTGCCGCAGAGCGGCCTTCATTCTCTTCACGCCCTCCGCGAGGACGGAGAGGTCTGCGCAGAAGGAGACGCGCAAGTAACCTTCACCCTCCGTGCCGAACGCGGCGCCGGGGACGGTGATGACGCCGTGTTCGAGGAGACGTTCGGCGACCGCCAACGAGTCGCCGTGTGCGCTCACGTCAACCATCGCGTAGAAGGCGCCTTCGGGCTCGACTGCGCGCAAGCCCAATTCACTTGAGAGGAGGGTGAGCAGGTGGTCGCGTCTTTCGCGGAACGTCCGGCGCATCGCGCGGCGTGCCTCGGCCGCCTCGGCTGTCCACGCGGCGAGCCCCGCTTTCTGCGAGACGGTCGAGGCGCAGGTCGTCGTGTAGCCGTGCAGGACGAGCGCGCTCTTGACGACATCCGCGTCGCCGCAGAGCCAGCCCAACCGCCAGCCCGTCATGCTCATCGACTTCGACAGTCCACCGATGACGAGCGTGCGTTCCGGCCTGAACTCGGAGATGGACGAAGGGCGCTCGGCTCCAAAGTACAGCTCCCGATAAATCTCGTCGCTCACGACGTAGGCGCCCGAGCCTTCGAGCGCCGCGCCCATCGCCGCGAGTTCTTCACGCGACAGCACGCGCCCCGTCGGGTTCGAGGGACTGATGCACACGACGACTTTCGTCTTCGGCGTCAGCGCACTTTTGAACGCCTCGGCGTCGAAGGCGAAATCACTCGACGCGGGCAACGGGTAGAACTTCGGCACCCCGCCGGCCATCCGCACAATCGTCGGATAGGCGACGAAGCCCGGGTCTGGGATGAGCACCTCGTCGCCTTCGTCAACCAACGTCAACAACGAGAGGTAGAGCGCCTCCTGCGAGCCGGCGGTGACGACGACCTGTTCTGGCGTGAGATTGAGATGCGAATAGTCAGAGGCGACTCGCTCGCGCAACGCCGGCAGACCCGCGTGTGTCGTGTAGCCGTTCTGCTCCTCGACGACGACGCGCGCGGCCTCGCGCCTCACGACCTCGGGCGTCGGCAGGTCGGGCTCGCCCAAGCCCAGATTGATGCTCCCCGGCCGCGCGCGGTCGAAGACCTGCCGAATCATGCTCTTCTGTATGCCGCGCAGGCGACGCGCCGGCTCGAACTCGCTCAACGCAGGTAGTCCTCCAACTGCACCGCGCGGTCGGTCTTCTCGTCGCGGTACTTCACGATGACAGGCGCGTAGAGCGACAAGCCCCACTTGCGCCCGCGCTCGGTCGTCACCGCACGCGAGCCGGGCACGACGACCGCGCCCGCGGGAATCTCAAGCGGCGCCTCCGCCGTCCGGCGATAGACCTCGCCGCGCACAAGGTCATAGACAGGAGTTGCGCCCGTCAGAATCGTCCCCGGCGCGAGCACCGCGCCCGCGCGCACGATTGTCCCTTCGTAGACGCCGCAGTTGCCGCCCACCAGCACGTCGTCCTCGATGATGACGGGCACGGCGCCGATGGGCTCCAACACGCCGCCCACCTGCGCCGCCGCCGAGAGGTGCACGCGCTTGCCCACCTGCGCGCACGAGCCGACGAGGGCGTGGCTGTCGATCATCGTCCCTTCGTCCACGTACGCGCCCGCGTTGACGTACATCGGCGGCATGCAGACGACGCCCGCGGCGAGGTACGCGCCGTCGCGCACGCTTGAGCCGCCGGGCACGATACGCACGCCGTCCATGATGTTCGTCGGGCGCACAGGGTACGTGTCCTTGTCGAAGAAACGAAGTGAGGCGTGAGCGCTCATGTCCGAGAGCACGCCCATACGGAAGCCGACGAGGATGCCGCTCTTGACCCAAGAGTTGACGCCCCAGCGGCCGTCTTCGCCGCGCTCGGCCGCGCGCACCTCGCCGCGGTTGAGCGCCTGCTTGAACGCCTCGAAGACCTCTCGGTCAATCGAAGTGAACCCGCCGCTCTTCGCATACAACTGCTCGACCTGCTCACGCAGCGACATGCGTAGACTCCTCCAACAAGCCAAGCTCGACCAACACCTCGCGCACGCGGCTGCGGGTCTGCTCCGTGACGGGCACGAGCGGCAGGCGCAGGTTCTCTTCGACGAGTCCCATCAAAGCCATCGCGGCTTTGACGGGGCCGGGGCTCGACTCGACGAAGTTCACGTCCATCAGCGGGAGCAGGCGGTAGTGCAGCTCACGCGCCTCGTCCCAGCGCCCTGCGAGCGCCGCGTCCACCATCCGCGATAGAGGCCCCGGCGCCTCGTTCGACGCGACCGAGACGAGCCCGTCCGCGCCGAGCGCCAACAACGCGAACGTCATCGCGTCGTCGCCGGAGAGAACCAAGAAGCTCTCGGGCCGGTTGCGCAGAATCTCCATGATCTGCGCGAGATTCCCCGATGCCTCTTTGACGGCGGCGACGTTCTCGATGTCGCGCGCGAGACGAAGCGTCGTCCCGGCCTCGATGTTCGAAGAGGTGCGACCCGGCACGTTGTAGAGCACGATGGGCAGCGGCGCGACCGCCAACGCCACCGTGCGGAAGTGCTGATACAAGCCCTCCTGCGTCGGCTTGTTGTAATAAGGCGCGACGATGAGGACGGCGTCGGCGCCCGCCGCCTGCGCCGCCCGCGCGTTCGAGACGGCGTGCGCAGTCGAGTTGCTGCCCGCGCCCGCGATGACGTGCGCGCCGTGCGCCTTTGCAACCTCGACCGTCGTACTGATGACCCGGCGGTTCTCATCCTCCGACATCGTTACGCTCTCGCCCGTCGTCCCGCACGGCACGAGCAGGCGCACGCCCTCCTCACACTGTCGCGCGACGAGCGCACGCATCCTCTCGACATCGACGCTCCCGTCAGCTTTAAACGGCGTGACTAAGGCCGTCGCGCACCCGCGCATCCATTCGACGTTCATGACTTCTCACTTCCTTTAAGGATATCTTCCAGCGTCTCGGCAAACTCGAAGACGCCCGTCTTGCCTTGAATCCAGCGGGCGGCGACCAAGGCCCCGGCGGCGAAGCCCTCGCGCGAGCGCGCCGTGTGTGTGAGCTTGATGGTATCGGCCGCCGAGTCGAAGCCGACGCGGTGCGTGCCGGGGATGTGACCGGCGCGCGTCGAGGCGACGGGCACGTCAGAGCCGTATGCTTCCATCACGAGGTCGCGCAGACGCAGCGCCGTGCCCGACGGCGCGTCGCGCTTGCGCGAGTGATGCGCCTCCTCGATGAACGCCGCGTAGTCGAACTTTTGAAACAGCTCGGCCGCGCGCGCGACGACGCGATAGAAGAGGTTGACGCCGACCGAGAAGTTCGCGCCGTAGATGAGCGCGCCGTTTTCACGTTTGAATATACGGCGCACCTCTTCCAGTTGTGATTGCCAGCCGGTCGTGCCTTCGACCAGCGGGACGCGCGCGAGCGCGCAGGCTTCCGCATGGCGCGGGACGGCCTCGGCGACGGTGAAGTCGATGGCCGCATCGTGGCCGCCGAGAATCTCTGCCAGCTCTTCGGCCGAGAACGCGGCCTCACGCGAGCCGAGCACGGTCGCCACCTCGTCGCCCGCCTCGCGCGCCAGACGCTCGACGAGCTGCCCCATCGCCCCTTGACCGAGCAGAGCCAACTTCATTCGCGTACCCCTTGTGTCTGCGCCGGCTCGCGCCCGAGCAGCGTGCGCGCGAGCCGGACGTATAGCTCAACCGCCTCTGCCAGCTCCTGCTTCGAGACGCGCTCGCCGTCTGTGTGCGCGTCGAGGATGGAGCCGGGGCCGAGCAGCAGCGGCCGACCCCAGCTTGAAAGATACGGGATGTCGGTCGTGAAGCGGACGACCTCGCGCTCAAAGCCTTCGACCGCGTGCATGCGCACGGGCTCAGCCGCCGACATGTATTCCACGCGCGCACGACCGGCCACGATGCCTTCCAGGATTTTTTTGATTTCGGATGAGGGCTTCACAAGTCTTATCTGCAACTCGGCCGCAGCCTCGGCCGGGATGACGTTGGGGCGCGTGCCGCCCTTGAGTGTCCCGATGTTGCACGTCGTCTCGCCGAAGAACTCGTCGCGCGGCCACGCACACGCGCGCACGTCCGCCAGCACGTCGAGCATCTTCTCAATCGCCGACTCACCATGCTCCGGATAGGACGAGTGCGCCGCCCGCCCTTCAGTCACAAGCCGCAAACGCAGAGAGCCCTTCGACCCGGCGGCCAGCCTGTTCCCGGTCGGCTCGCCGTTAATCAGATACTCGCACTCGCGCCCCAACGCGTGCGAGTTGACGGCGCGCGCGCCGAGGCTCCCCAGCTCCTCGTCAACGGTGAAGAGCAGCCCCAACTCTTCGACACCTTCAGCGCGCAGGCGCGCGGCGGCCGTCAACTGCGCGGCGATGATGCCCTTCGCGTCGCACGCGCCGCGCCCGTGGATGTGCGTCGCGTCCTCGCGCGAAGGGATGAACGGCGGCACCGTGTCCATGTGCGTCGAGAGCACGACGCGCGCCCGCGCGCCCGTCGTCGCCAAAACATTCGCGCGCCCCGGCTCAACCTCCTGCAACTCGACTCTGTACCCGAGCCCCTCCAAGTGCGACGCGAGGAAACGCCCGACCTCGCCCTCCTCGCCCGAGACGGAAGGAATGTCCATCAGCGTTCTTGTCAGCTCGAACAGGTTCATAAAGCAGTAGGCAGTAGGCAGATGTCAGTAGGCAGTTGAAGACCCTGCCGTCTGGACTGTCGGGCTAACTCTTCAATATGCATAACGCGGAGCGGCTGTTTGCCGCCTACCGCCTACTGCCTGCTTCTTTCCCGATATCCGCGAGCAGCTCCGCGGTGGCGCACTCGAAGAAGGCCGTGTGGAGGCGGCGCACGGCTTCGGCGACGTGTTGCTCTTCGACGACGAAGGTCAGGTTGATGTTGGACGCGCCCTGCGAGATGAGCAGCACGTTGATGTCCTTGATGGTCGAGAAGACGCGGCCCGCGATGCCCGGTGTCGAGCGCAAGCCCTCGCCGACGATGCAGACGATGGCGCGCTCGGGCTCCACCTTGACCGCGGCGATGTGCTTCAAGTCTTCGATGATCGCGTCGAGCGCAGCCGGGTCTTCGAGCGAGAGCGAGACGGAGACTTCGGAGGTGGTGACGATGTCTACGGCCGTGCGATGGCGCTCGAAGATTTCGAAGATGGCGCGCAGGAAACCGTAGGCGCCGAGCATACGCGCCGAAGTGATGTGTACGATGAGGACGCCCGTCTTGTGCGCGATGGCCTTGACCGTGCGCGGCGTCATCTCCGCGTCGAAGAAGACGACGGTGTCGGGCGAGCGCGGCGCGCGCGAGTTGCAGATGCGCACAGGGACGTGGCGGACGACCGCGGGCAGGATGGTCTTCGGGTGCAAGACCTTCGCGCCGAAGTAGGCCAGCTCGGCCGCCTCCGCGTAGGAGAGGCGCGGGATGGTGCGCGCTTCGGGGACGACGCGCGGGTCTGCCGTGAGCACGCCCGACACGTCCGTCCAGATTTGAATCTCCCGGGAGCGGAGCGCCGCGCCGACGAGCCCCGCCGTGTAGTCGGAGCCTCCGCGCCCGAGCGTTGTCGTCTCGCCCGTCGCGGCCGAAGAGGCGATGAAGCCGCCGAGCACGGGCACGACACCCTCCGCGATTAAGGGCTCTAACTGCTCGCGCGTGTGGCGGTCGGTCTCTTCTTTCAGAGGCGTGGCGCGGCCGTGCTCGTCGTCGGTGATGACGCAGCGGCGCGAGTCCACCTGCCGCGCGCGCAAACCCCGCGCGTCGAGCACGCGCGCGAGCAGCCACGAAGAGAGCTGCTCGCCGAAAGAGACGACGAGGTCTTGCAGCAGGGGCAGCGCCCTTGAGCCTTCCGCGGCCTCGGCGAATGCACGTCCCACCTCTTCCCGCGCACGCACGAGCACACCTTCAAGCTCGGAGAGCGCCGCGTCTGACTCCTGCCTGTTCGCGCCGTCCGCGAGCAGCGTGCGCAGCGCCTCCCGGTGGCGCGCGAAGTGCTCTTCGAGATGTGCAAGCGCGCCCGCGCCCGCGCCTCCGGCCGCACGCTCGAAGGCCGCGAGCAGCGCGTCCGTGAAACGGCTCATCGCCGAGACGACGACGACGGGTCTCGACTCGCGCGCCGCGCGCACGAGCGCCACCACGCGCTCGAAGGCCGCCGCGTCCTCGACGGACGTGCCGCCGAACTTCATCACAGTGGTCTGAATCGTCTCCACTCTTAAACCGTGTGTGGCTGTGCCCACGCGAGGTGCCCGCGCGCCGCCTCAACTCCTTGAAATGTGGGTGCAGCCGAAGAATACAAAGGCGTATGCTAAAAGGCAAAGGCGGAACGCGGAAGACGGTGGGTTAGTTGAGGTGAGAAACAAAAGGGTTGACAGAACGCGCGCGTCGGCACCAACTCGACGCCGAACATCGCCGTGCCCGCGACCGACAGCCTTCAGGAGTTCGTCGTGCAGACTTCGCTCTACGACGCGTCGCTCTTCCTCTTCATGCAGGTCAACCTGAGCACCATCAAGATTGTGTTGGAGAAGATGAATCTCCCTTGGGAGCGCACGCACACGGTGATGGGCAAGTGGGGCTACACCGGCTCGGCCTGCATCCCGATGGTCTTGGACGACGCCGTCCGGGAAGGGAGACTGAAGGACGGCGACGCCTTCGTCATGTGCGCCTCCGGCGGCGGCCTCAACATGGCCTGCGGGGCGTTTCGCTGGTAAGGAAGCACGCGCTGCTCCTTCGTAACACGCGCTGCAACGAAGGATGCACGCTCTGTTCCTTTATTGCAGCGCGTGCAATGAAGGATGCACGGCCTGCAATGAAGGATGCAGACCTTGCAGGAACGCAACACGCGCTGCAATGAAGGATGCACGACTTGCAGCGACACATGCACGACTTGCAGCGACGCATGCACAGCTTGCAGCGACGCATGCACGCGCTGCAATGAAGGAAGCAGACGATGCAGGAACGGAACACGCGCTGCAATAAAGGAAGTAAACGTTGCAGGAACGTAACATACGCTGCAATAAGGGAAGCAGGGCGCGCAGCGAAGTAGCAGACTGGGAATCATGAAATACCCGAATATCTACGCACTTTTCCGCGAACGCGTCGCCGAATACGCGGGGGCGACGTGTTCTACGTGCGTGAGGAAGGCGTGTGGCGCGGCACTTCTTGGGAGAAGTTCGGCGCGGACGCGCACGCACTGGCTGCCGGATTGCTGGCGTCGGGGCTCGGGCGCGGGGCCGCCGTGTGTGTGCTGATGGGGAACGTGCCGGAGTGGCCTGTGTGCGATCTCGGCATCATCGTGGCGGGCGGCGTGTCGTGAGGGCTCTACCCGACGAGCAGCGCCGAGCAGTGTCGTTACATCATCGAGCACTTGGGCGCGGAGTTCGTCTTCGTGGACGCGGCGGCGCAGTTGGAGAAGGTCTTAAGCGTGCGGGAGGGCTTAACGAAAGTTAAGCAGTTCGTCGTGCTCGATGCAGAAGCCGTGCGTGGGCGCGCGGGCGTCCTGAGCTACGGCGCGGCGGTGCTGCTGGCGGCGAACTTCTTTCTGCTCGCGTTGTCGTTGATGTGGCTCGGCGCGGCGGCGGCCGACGTGCATGATATCGCGGGGCCGCAGTTGCGTGGACTGGGCGTCGCCATCTACTTCTTCTCCGTCAACCTCACCGCCTACGTCATCGGCGCGCCGCTCATCGGCCGCATCAACGATGCGCTCGGCGCGGGCACGAACCCGCAGATGATGCGCTACGGCCTTCTGCTCTGCCCCGCATCGTCGGTGCTCGCCGCGCTGCTGCTCTGGCGCGGGAGCCGGAAGCTGGAAAACAGTGGGCAGTAGGCAGATGGCAGTAGGCAGTTAGAACAAGAAAAACAATCACACGAAACGGAGGCGGCGAGTTGATAATCTCGCCGCCTCCGTTTCGTTATGAGTTGTTTCGTTGAAAGACTTCCCGCCTTCAACTGCCTACTGCCATCTGCCTACTGCCTACTGGTTCACTACAGCCGGACGTACTCGAACTCGAAGGGCTTGCCCTTGATGCCGGTGGCGGGCGGGGCGATCCAGTTGGCGATCTTGCCGGGTTCGGTGACGGGGTGCA
>JBJMGQ010000477.1:0-5997 GCA_045807845.1 Pyrinomonadaceae bacterium
GAGTGTCGGGAAGAAGTGCGTGGGCTGACAGTTTAGCTTCCGCCGTCGCTGCTTTACGTCCGCCGCCACGTTCCACCGTTCCGCCGCCGTATTCAGCGTGTTCGAGAAGAGATTCGGCGCCGTCGCGGTCAAAATTACCACGTCCGGCGCCGCATTGAGATCGAAAACCCGTATTAAAAAGGCGAACGAGGGGACGTAGTTTCCGTCCTGCGTTGAGGCGCGGCCGTTTCAGTCGCCGGTCATCGTCTCGGGCTGTCTGGAAGAGAACTCGCGCCAGTGAGCGGATACCACTGTCGCTGACACCTCAGGTTAAAAGATACCTAGACCAGTGATACCTACAAGCCAGACGACTTATACGTCGAGGGCACCTGATTGAGCTGATTCTTCATCGAAAAGCTCCAGCAGCGCCTCAGTGTCCGTCGAAACATTCTCAATTAATCCGAGACCTGCGAGTCCCCCGCTCAACTTGCCGAGATGCCCGCGCATTCTAGTGCGAGAATTATCAAGCATGGTCATCGCAAGCGAAACACGCTTTTCGACCTCATAGCTCATTGCGTTGATGCTGGCTTGGGCGGTGTCGAGGAATGCTTTAAGTTTAGCCTCGTCAATGCTGAGTGCCATCTTGCGGGTTGACTCTATAACAAGAAGAAGGTAGGGCACGAACATGCTATAGCTGACTAGGACGACCTTTAGCTTAAACGCGTCAGTGAGAATCCCGCAGCAAAGGTCATAGACCGCGTCCGGTATTACGGCGACTCCGAAATCAACGGTGAGATTAGGGTCAATATATTTTTGGACTTCCTTGGCTTTCTTCAAGACCTCCTTCTCGATCTCACACTTGATACCTTGCTGTTCTACAATATCGTTGCAGTTGATAAAACGTTCAAGCAGATTTGTCGCCGCCCACTTACTGTCGATGGGTAGAATCAATTTGTTCGGAAGCCGGAGCCCGAATTCCACCGTCTTATTGCCGACCGTGAAATTCCGCTCCTGCCATTCTGCCGGCAGCTTAGCGAACATTATCTCCAAGATGTTCTCTCCGGCGCTGCCCTTACTCTGTGTACCAGCTATAACAGCTTCCAACCTTTTAATGGATTCGGAAGTGCCTCTTTCCAATTCTTGTCTTGCTCTCGCCTGAGTTTGTAGTTCAGTGAGATCGGTCTTAGCGCGAGCTAAATCTTCCCGAATGTGATTGGCTGTATCAATCAGGCTACGAGTCGCCATGCCGGTTTCGGCGATGCCGTTGTTGAGTGCGAAGATTTGTTGGGTGGAGCTACTATGTGTTCTCTCAAGCAGCCCTACCTTCTCATATAAAACCTCCAGCCTCGATTGATTATTACTCGCGAGCCGTGACAACTCCCTAAGTAAAGATGATAGCTCCGGGTCGCTTTGCTCCTTTGTCGTCTTTTCTCGGAGGACAAGAATGATTAAAACAACCAGAGCCGCCACGACGAAGACGAGCAGGATGGCTTCCATTGACTTTACTCCTATGTGAAGGCGATGTGGGAACCGCGCGGATGATAAGGTCACAACTTCGGACGACCAGAAAAATTATATTACCGGAACGCGTTTTAGTCGCCGGTCATCGTCTCGGGTTGTCTGGAAGAGAACTCGCGCCAGCTCAGAGGGGCGCTGCCGTCGTCGAGCCTGACCATCGAGATGCAGCCCGGGACGGGACAGACGAGATAGCAGAGGTTACAGCCGACGCACTCGTGCTCGTCCACGACGGGGTAGCGCTTGCCGTTCAACTGCACGAGCGGGATGCACTGGTGCGCGCCGTCCTCGCAGGCGATGTGGCAGAGGTTGCACTGGATGCACTTCGCGTGGTCGATGCGCGCGACCGTCTTGTAGTTGAGGTCGAGGTTGCCCCAGTCGGTGACGCGCGGCGTGCTCGCGCCGACGAGCTCGTTGACCGAGGCGAAGCCCTTCTCGTCGAGATAGTTCGACAGCCCGTCAATCAAGTCCTCGACGATGCGGTAGCCGTAGTGCATGACGGCCGTGCAGACCTGTACGTTCGACGCGCCGAGCGCGAGAAACTCGGCCGCGTCGCGCCACGTCGAGATGCCGCCGATGCCGGAGATGGGCACCGTCACTTCCGGGTCGCGCGCCAGCTCCGAGACCATGTTGAGCGCGATGGGTTTGACCGCGGGGCCGCAGTAGCCGCCATGCGCGGCCATGCCACCCACGTTCGGGTGCGGCACCAGCGTGTCGAGGTTAACGCCGATCACGGAGTTGATGGTGTTGATGAGCGAGAGCGCGTCGGCGCCGCCGCGCACGGCCGCACGCGCGGGCGGGTTAATGCTCGTCACGTTGGGCGTGAGCTTGACGATGACGGGGATGCTGGCGGCCTCTTTCACCCACTCCGTCACCATGCAGGTGTAGTCGGGCACCTGCCCCATCGCGGCGCCCATGCCGCGCTCGCTCATCCCGTGTGGGCAGCCGAAGTTCAGCTCGAAGCCGTCGCAGCCCGTATCCTCGGCGCGCTTGACGATCTCGTGCCAAGCCTCTCTACGAGACTCGACCATGAGCGAGACGATGACGGCGTGCTTCGGGTACTTGCGCTTGCACTCGCGTATCTCGCGCAGGTTGACTTCGAGCGGGCGGTCGGTGATCAGCTCGATGTTGTTGAGACCCATCATGCGTTGCGGGCCGTAATCGACCGCGGCCAGACGCGAGCTGACGTTGCGAATGGGCTCGCCGAGCGTCTTCCACACTGCGCCTCCCCAGCCCGCGTCGAACGCGCGCTCGACCATCGAGCCCATGTTCGTCGGCGGCGCCGAAGCCAGCCAGAAAGGGTTGGGCGACTTGATGCCCGCGAAATCAACACTGAGGTCAGCCATCTCTTCTCACGTCCTTGTCTTTTGAAATCAGTTGCTGTCGTCCTGCATCGGCCGCCCGAACAGGTAGCAGTTTGTGACGGCGATGCCATCCTTGACGAGGTAGCCGCTCAGCTTGTCGGGCGCGCAGACCACGTCCACCTCACCACCGATGGTGTCGAGCCTCGCCCAGCAGAAGTCCTGACCGGTGATGGGGTTCGTGATGATGGCCGTGTCGCTGACGTAGCCGGAGACCTCGGCGTGCGCCGACTGCAACTCGCCGCCCTCGCCCCGCTTCCGGTCGTACATGAGCGCCGGGATGAAGTGCTTGTAGTCCCAGCAGAAGCCTTCATCGTCGGCCGGGTACGCCTCTTCGTATGCATCCTCGTCCTCGAACCCGGTCATGCGGAAGGAGAAGGCGGTGAGCTGCACGGTGCCGAGGCGCGGCAGACTCAGTGCTTTGTGACGGTGGAAGTCGGGCGTGTCGAAGATGAAGGGGTTTCTCCCGGCCACAAAGCCCTCGCCGGTAAACCCGCAGCCGCGGCAGAGGAACGCGCCGTCCGAGAGCATCACGTCGCTACGCGGCCCGCTCTCGATCAGCGCGGCCTTCATGCGCGTGCCGCCCGCGTAGTACGACTTGAAGAGCATCTCGGGCTTGCCCTCTTTCACGTCCGTCCACAACTCGACGTTCTCGCCGACCGACAACTTCAGGTATTTGAAGCCGCCCGCCTCGACCACCTCGCCCTGCTCGCACATGCGCTGGTAGGTCTCTAAAAGGCCGGCCGCTCCGCCAACGAATCCGACGCACGCGGCGAAAATCATAAGGTGCTCCTTGTGAAGGGAGGAGTGACGCGGGCACGCGCCCCGCGTCAGTGACTCTTAACGTCCTGCGTCTCTTCCGCGAGCGGCACGCGTGCGCCGGCGAACTCGACGCGCTCGCCCGAGAGGGCGAGATGGATGCCCTGCGCGGCGAGCTTGCCCATCTGCGAAGCGTCCACGGCCTCGCGCCCGCCGTTGACGCAGTCGCCGCCGGCGAAGAATTTCGGGTTACCGGTGCGCATCGTCTCGGGCTCGACGACGACGCGGCCGGCCCTGTCAACCTCGACGCCGGAGATGCTTGAGAAGAACTCGCGCATCTTCTGTTGACCCGTCGCCTTGATGATAGTGTCCACGGGGACGACGAACTCGGAGCCTTCGACGACGCGTGGAGAGCGGCGACCCGAGGCGTCCGGCTCACCCGGCTCCGTGCGGACGCAGCGCAGGGCCGCGACGCGCGTGCCTGTCTCGTCGGCCACGATCTCGACCGGCGCGGTGTGCCACATGAACTCGACGGCGTCCTGCTTGGCGAGCGTGTACTCGTACTCGTAGGCAGGCATCTCTGTCTGTCCACGCCGATAGACGAGCAGCACGCGCTCCGCGCCGAGACGACGCGCCTGCGTCACGGCGTCGATGGCTGTGTTGCCCGCGCCAATAACGGCGACCGTGCGCCCCAGCGGCACAGTCTCCCAACGCCGCGACTTGATGCGCTCGATGACGTAGAGCGCGTCGTAGACGCCCTCCAACTCCTCGCCCGCGATGCCGAGCCGCCCGGTCTCGCCGAGTCCCACGCCGAGGAAGACGCCGTCGTGCTTTGACTCCAACTCTTCGATTGAAACGTCTCGCCCAATCTCTGTCTTGAGCTGGAACTTGACGCCGAGGCGCTCGACTTGTTGCGCCTCCTCAATCGAGACGCGCTGCGTCATCTTGTACTCGGCCATGCCGTAGGTGTCGAGGCCGCCGGGCAGAGCCTTGCGGTCATAGACCGTCACGTCGTAGCCGAGCCGCGCGAGATACGTCGCGCATGAGAGCCCCGCCGGGCCGGAGCCGACGACGCCGACCGACTTCGCGTTGGGCGCGCCCGCCTTCAAAACTTCGCGCCCCGTCCGCGCCACGTAGTCGGTGGCATAGCGCTGGAGCCGCCCAATCTCGATGGGCCGCTGCATCAACGTGTTCTCCACGCACGCGCCCTCGCACAGGACATCGACGGGGCAGACGCGCGCGCAGGTGGCGCCGATAGGATTGGCGTCGAAGATGACACGCGCCGAGCCCAGAAGATTTCCGCTTGCAATCTTCTTGATGAAGGCGGGCACGTCGATGTGCGTCGGGCACGCATGCATGCACGGCGCGTCAAAACAGTAGACGCAACGGTTCGCCTCGAACAGCGCCTCCGCGTCCGTCAGCGGCGGCGCTATCTCGCGGAAGTTCTGCTCGATCTGCTCTTGCGTGAGCGTGGAGGAAAAGGTGTTTGCCATGATGGTTCAGAAATTACAGGTCGTCGTCCGTCAACATTTGTTCAACTTCACGTATGAGTGCCGGGACTTTGTCTGTAATGACGTTCCAGACGATGTCATAGTCAACCTCGACGTAGTCATGGATGAGTTTGTCCCTCATGCCGGCAATCGCCCGCCACTCAACGTTAGGATACTTATTCCTGACCGGCTCAGAGATGTTCTTGACGGCTTCGCCAATTATTTCGATGCTCCGCACAACTGCCCGCTTGAGTGTCTCATCGCGGAGCAACGCGTCGCGGCCGAGACCGGCGCTTGCCCGTTTCAGGAACTCGGCCTCATCACGTATGTGCAGTAGATATTAACGCGCCGACCGTTTCATACTCGACCTCACGCAGGATGTGCGGCCCGATGTATGGGCTGAGAGATTCCCGGGTCAGGAGGTCAACCTTCCTCCCGAACAGGTCTTCGAGGAAGAAGGCAAGCCCCATGAAGTTGTCGAAAGTCTTTCGCCCTTCCTCAAATTCCACCAAGATGTCAACGTCGCTTTGTTCCGTCTGCTCGCCGCGTGCGAACGAGCCGAAAAGACCGCAGCGCTTGACCCCGAGCCGTTGCAGTTGCGACTCGTTCTCGGCCAGTAGCGCGAATATTTCCTGCTTGTCTTTGACGGTCATACCTGATTAGTCTGCCACGAGCGACTGGTAGGTGTCGGGCCTGCGGTCGCGGAAGAACTGCCAGGTGTTGCGGACTTCGCGGATTTTGTCGAGGTCTAAATCGGCGACGACGAGGGCGTCCTGGTCGCGCGGCGCTTCGGCGATGATCTGGCCGCGCGGGTCGCAGAAGTAGCTCTGGCCGTAGAACTCGCCGATGTCCCACGGCTGCTCGTGGCCGACGCGGTTGATGGCGCCGACGAA
>JBJMGQ010000478.1:0-3299 GCA_045807845.1 Pyrinomonadaceae bacterium
CGCGTGCAGCGACCTGATGGCTTTGGGCGCGGTCGAGGCCATCGCCGCCGCGAAGAAGACCGGGCAGATCGCGGTCGTCGGCTTCGACGCCACCGCGGAGGCGCGCAAAGCCATCACGGGCGGCACCATCGACGCCAGCGTCGCGCAGTCGCCCGAGCAGATGGGTGCCCTCGCCGTCGAGAACGCAGTCAAGCTCCTCAAGGGCGAACAGGTTCAGCCTGAGTTCGTCGTCCCCATCAAACTCATCACCAAAGAGAACGCGGCGCAGTAACGAGGAGCGCGGACGCGCATGAAGAGACGGCAACGTCGAAACCTGCCGACGCGGACGCTGCTCGTGCTCGCGCTCGTGTTGTGTCAGGCCGCGCGAACGCCCGCCCTCGATGTCGTCAACGGAGAGGACGAGGTAAGTGAGACTGATGACGACCACGACGCGCCTATTTATGTCTGCCGCGCTCTGCTGTGCCTTCGCATTCACAGCGACGCGCGCTCAAGCCATAGAGAGCACGCACACACAGACCATCGAACGAAACGTCCACGTCGCGCCGTTCGGCGCAAACGGCGCGCGTTACGTCTACGTCCCGTTCGACGTGCCGCGCGGCGCCGTGCGCATCACGGTCAGTTACGACTACGCGCGCGAGGGCGGCGCCAACACGCTCGACCTCGGCGTCTTCGACGCGCGCTCGGGCGGGCACGGCCCTTCGGTGAGCGCGCGCGGCTTTCGCGGTTGGAGCGGCGGGCGCCGCGCAGAGTTCTTCATCTCGCGCGAAGAGGCGACACCCGGCTACCTCGCGGGCGAGTTGCCCGCGGGCCGTTGGCGCATCGTCCTCGGGCTCTACAAGGTCACGCCCGCGGGCGTGGACGTGAAGTTCAAAATCGTCGTCGAGACGGGTCAGGCCGTGACGGGTCGTCGCGCGTCCACGTTGCGACGCTCGACAAGTCCGGCGCGGAAAGTAGCCGGCAGTAGAGTTCGCTGGTTTGCCGGTGACCTGCACATGCACACCGTCCACAGCGACGGCGAATGGACTGTGCAGGGGCTCGTCTCGGCCGCGCGTGACTCGGGGCTCGACTTCATCTTCGTCACAGACCACAACACTTCGAGCCATCATGCGGAAGTCGATAAAGCCAATGCTGATTCTCAACGGCCGCTCGTCATGCGCGGCGAAGAGGTGACGACCTACGGCGGGCACGCGAACGCTTGGGGTCTGCCGGTGGGCGAGGTCTTGGACTTTCGCGTGCAGCCCGGCGACGCCCGAGGGATGTCGAAGGTTGCCGCGCGCGCGCACCGCGTCGGCGCGCTCATCTCCGTCAACCATCCCTTCGCGCTGTGCGGCGGTTGTGATTGGAGCTATGGGGACGCGTTGCAGGAGTTCGACGCGGTCGAGGTCTGGAACGGCGAGTGGGACGCCACGGACGAGTCGGCGCTCAAGCTGTGGGACGGTCTGCTGCAACGCGGCCTGCGCCCGACGGCCGTCGCCGGGAGCGACTCGCACCGCGCGCAGAATCCCATCGGGCGGCCGACGACGCGCGTCGCGGCCGTGGGGTTAACGCAGGCGGCGCTGCTCGACTCCATCCGCCGCGGCCGCGTCTACCTGACGCGCGAGGCGCGCGGCGGCTCTCTGGAGTTCGAGGCGGCGACGGGCGACATCCACTCGCGCAGCACTTGGGACGAACCGCGCGGCCCCGGCGAAGAGGTCAGGCTGCGCGCGCCGGGCCGCGTGGCCTTCTACGTCAACCTCGGCGAGGCCATCGGGGGCGAGCCCGTCGCGACCGTTTCGGTCGTCTCCGACGGCCGCGTGATTCGCACGTTCAACGGCCGGCCACACTTGCTGACGGAAATCTTCGAGGTCGAGTGCGAGCGTGACGGCTACTACCGTCTTGAGGTGCGCGACAGCGCGGGCGCGATGCTCGCGCTGACCAATCCCATCTACGTCAAAGTCGGAGCGCGGCGTTAGCTCAAGGCATGGGCGTTGTGAGGTGGAAGAGTTTCGACTCGCCCGCGGCGAGCGATGCTTCCGGCTGCTTCTCAAGCGGGAGCGCCTGCGGCACGAAGTCGGGCTTGAGAATGAGCACGCGCACGAGCTTGAGGTGATTGCACGTCCCGCCCGAGGCGGTCGCGGGGTGCGAGTGGCAGCGCGCCGTGACCGCCTCAACCGAATCGAGCGCGAAGCCCTTCGGCAGCCGGATGCCCGTGCGGAAGTAGCCGCTGCGCTCGATGCGCAGGCGCGGCTCGCCCATGTCGGACTTGAACACGTCAGCGCGCCCCTTCAACTTCACGTCGAAGGCGACGGCCGCGCCCGTCTGCTCCGAGGCGGCCTCGACGTAGAGGTACTCGCGCGGGTCTGCGATGGTGTTGATGTCCGAAGGCGTGTCGCTGATGCGACCCTCGCGCCGCAGCTCGTCGGTCATCGCGCGATAGGTGGCCGGGTAGGCGTCCATCATGCTCTCGCGCGTCGCCGTTTCGAGCTGCGCGTTGACGGGCAGCGGCGCGAAGCGCACGGCCGAGCAGGCGAGGTCGGAGAAGTTGTTGTTGTCGGAGGCGACCGCGAGCAGCGGGTGCTCGCCGTTCGTGCGTTGACCGTTGAAGTTTTTGGTCTCGTGCTGCACGCCTTGAAAAATCTCAGAGACGACTTTGCCGCCGCGCGCGCGCACCTCGTAGACCCACTCGATATCCGTCCCGCGCCCCCAGCGCGCAAAGAGCGCGGCCGTCTGCGTCCCGCCGTCCTCGTTGGTGAAGACGACGGTGTAGCGCACGACCATCTCGTCGCCCTCGTGCAGAATCTCGTAGTACATGAGCAGAGGGATGTCCGTGAAGTGGTCGATGGTGTTGGCGCGCGCGTAGAGCACGGGCGCGTGCGCGAGCGCGAAGCCGTGCTCGTCCGGGTCGGACGCGATGGAGATCGACGGGGTGAGGGTGCGCAGCGACTTCACCTCCGCGCGCCGCGCGCCTGCGGCCGAGCGCGCCTCGTCGAGCGCCACGGAGATTTTGTGACTCCCCTTCGGCAGACGCCCGAGCATGACGCGGTAGACGTTAAATCCTTCACCGGCCCAGAGCAGAACGTTCTGGTTGTACGCGCCGTCAACCGTGACGACGAGCGCGGCGGCCTCCGCGCCCTTGCGCGCCCACGAAGCCCCGGGCGAGCGCGCCTCGATCTCAAGCGCGACCTCCCAGTCTCCAGCGAGTTCAAGGGTCTTGGACGCGAGCGGCTCTGAAGTCTGAGGCGCGGCGGGCGCGCACGGGTTCTGCGCCCGCGCGGCCGACGGCGCGCAGACGATAGTTAAGAAGATGAGCAGCCACAGCC
>JBJMGQ010000479.1:0-4351 GCA_045807845.1 Pyrinomonadaceae bacterium
CGGGGATGTGTCGCGCGCAGACGTGTTGCTGCGCACAGCTTCGGAAGAGAGTTATGACAGGCGCGAGTATGAAGAGGCGTATGTGCGCGCGCACTTCTTCGGCTACCTCGGGCGCGACCCCGACCTTGAAGGCTTCAACTTCTGGCTCGGCGTGCTCTCGCGCAACAGAGACTATCGCAGCCTGAGCCGCGCCTTCCTCGCGTCGGATGAATATAAGAACAGGACGGTCGAGCGTTGAGGTCAGCCCGCGGCGTCGATGATCTTCTCGACGACGTTCTCCCAAGACAGGTTGAGTGCAAGCAGTTTCTCTCGTCCACGCTCGCCCATGCGGCGCGCACGCTCGCGGTCTGCGTAGAGTTGGTCGAGGCATTCGGCCAGCGCACGCGGGTCTGGGTCGGAGACTAAGCCTTCGGAGTCGTGCGCGACGAACTCGGTCGCGCCGCCGCCGTCGCGCGGCACGACGACCGGCTTCGAAGAGAGCATGCCTTCCAGAGTCACGTAGCCATAGTCCTCGTCGAACGGCAGGTAGCAGACGGCGAGCGCGTTCGCATACAACTCTATCAATTCGTCCTCGGGCACGAACCCGCGCAACTCGACGCGGTCGCCGACGCCGAGATGTTTGACCAGAGACTCGTAGTGACCCATCTCCTGCGCCGAGCCCGCAAACACTGCGCGGACGGGCGTGCGCGTAAAGTACATCGCTTCGATGAGCAGCTCTTGCCGCTTCTGCGGCTCAAGTCGGCTCGGATAGAAGACGTAGTCGCCCTGCGCGCCCGCGCGTAACGCCGAGGCGCGCGGCGGCGGGTGATAGAGCGGCTCGCTCTCGATGCGGTTGTAGCGCAGCATGCGCTCGGCCACCGTGCGCGAGTTGGCGAAGACCTTGCGCGCCTCCGGGATGAAGCGCTCGTCGCAGTGGCGCACGAGGTCGCGCACGCGCGCGCCTTCGGGATAGGTCGAGAGGTCGTCGAAGGGCGTGCCCCAGAGATTGTAGGCCGAGCGGTACTGGTGAATCACCCACAGAACTTTGCGCGGGTGCGCGACCGTGTAGGCCGGAAACTTCATCCCGACGACGAGGTCGATGGGCTTGCCGTTGGACTCGGTCACGTCGAGCATGCGCCACGCGAGCGCGCCGCGCATGATCTCGGCGGGCGGATACCACTTGAAGGGGAGCGCCGCCACCTCCACGTTGTAGCCCGCTTTGACGAGAGCGACTCGCAATCCCTCGACGTGCGACTCCGCGCCGCCGGTCGTGAACGGAACCTGTGTCGTGCAGATGAGTATGTTTCGGATGGGCATTATGGGCTCGGAGCGCACGACTGTTTGGGCCAAACGGCGCGCCGCCGAATATCATAAACACGTGGCGCGTCGCTGTGCCAGAAGCGCGGGATCGGCGCACTGAGATTTTCTTGACATTTGCCCCGCTCCCCAATACCTTATGCGCGCCTTTCAGCACGCGGACGACGGAACTCAGCCGAAACGTTTCCGCAGATACTCACATATCAGTCTGAGCCTGTCTTTTAAATAGAACCACTGACGAGGTAGAACTGATGCCCAACACGACCAACAACGCGAGTGACCCCAACGCGATCCTCTTCGAGTACAACCCCTCCGGCGCGTCCTTCGCTACGGCCAAGCAGGACGGGCTGGCGCAGAAGGGGATCATCGGCCCGAAGGCGTCAAAGCTGATGGCCGCCAACGACGCCAAGAGAGCCCTGCCGCACAAGGAGAAGTTCGCCATCGCCGCCCAGCAGTTCGGCGTGCCGCCCGCCCTGCTCGCGGCCATTGCCAGCCGCGAGAGCCGCGCCGGTGGCGTGCTCGACAAGAAGGGGTTCGGCGACGCCGGCAACGCCTTCGGCCTGATGCAGGTGGACAAGCGCTTCCACCAGATCGAAGGGCTGCCCGACCCGACGAGCCTCCAGCATATCATTCAGGCGGCCGGCATCCTCGCCGGCTTCCGCGACGCGATAGCCAAGAAGCACCCCGACTGGCCCGACGAGCGTCAGTTGCAGGGCGGCGTGGCGGCCTACAACTCCGGTATCGGCAACATCCAGACGCTCGACGGCATGGACAAGGGCACGACCGGCAACGACTACTCGAACGACGTGTGGGCGCGCGCCCTCTTCTTCGCCGAGCAGATGGGCAGCGTCGCCCCCTCGACCCCCTCGACGACGGTCGCCTCGCTTCAGACTCTCGCCGCCATGCTCGCGCCCGCGCCCGCGCTCGCCGACGTTGAGGCCGGCACGTCCGTGCTCCAGCGGAACCAGCAGGGCGACACGGTCGTCACGCTTCAGCAGACGTTGATGAAGTTCAGCTACCTTGAGCTGTCCGAGGAGGAGCAGGCGACCGGCCTCGGCATCTTCGGCCCCAAGACCGAGCTGGCGGTGCAGTCTTTCCAACGCGACGTGTACCTGCCGCCGAGCGGTGCTATAGATTTGGTGACGTTCCACGCCGCCCGGCAGATACTCGACCAGACGGTGAAGAAAGGCGCCGACAATCACGTCGGCATCGTGCGCCGGTTGCAGGACAGGCTCGCCGAGCTGAAGCAGATCAAGGCCAACGATATCGGCACGGCCTACGGCACGTTCGGGTCGAAGACCGAGGGCGCGCTCAAGAGCTTTCAGAAGGGGAATGGGTTCGAGCAGAGCGGCGTGCTGACGGTCGAGTCCTACCTCGCGCTGCGCGCGTCGGCGCCGAACGCGCCGCCGGTGCTTGACCTCGGGTCGGGCGACAACAAGCGCGTCGAGTCGCAGCTTCCAAACGCAGGCCCCGGCTTCTTCGCCAAGGGCGGCGCCACGCAGCGCAGCGCTCAGTTCTGCACCGAGCGCACGCTCAACCGCCTGATGGCCTTCGCCGCCGTCTGGATGTCGAAGCACCCAGACCGCCCGCTCCGCATCGGCGAGATGTCGATCAAGGGCGGCGGCCGGTTCGGCGCGCATGTGGGCGCGGGGCACACCGGCGGCTTCGCGGTGGACATCGGCCTCTTCCGCAAGGACGGCCAGAACCTCGGCGTCACCTTCCACGACGCCATCTACGACCGCGCCCTCACGCGCGAGCTGGTCGCGGCGCTCGACGAATCGCCGAACGTCTTCTTCATGGTCTACAACGACCCCCAGATCACGGGCGCGAAGGTCTCCCGCGACAAGGGCGGCAAACACATTCACGACAACCACGTCCACGTCGAGTTCCAAAGCAGGACGGGGAAGTAAGGACGACTCCGACGCCGTATCGCAAGACTTGTGGCCGGGCCCCCGAAAGGAGCCCGGCCTTCTTTTCGGCTCGGCGTTCCGCTTACGGCCCGTCGCCGCGGTATCATTGCGTGCGGAGGTGTCGATGACGGAGAGTCTGGAAGCGGTTCAAGCGGGAGGGACGGGCGCGCAGCAGCACGTTCTCGTCACGCATGCGGTGTTGACGGGGCTGACGCCGCTTATCCCCGTGCCGCTTATAGACGATCTCGTCAAGAACTACTTCCGCAAGCGTCTGGTGCGAAGCCTCGCGGCGGGCGCGGGTCGAGTTCTGGCGGAGGAGGAGTTGAACGCGCTCGCCTCCGAAAGAGAGGGCGGGTGCGTGCGCGGGTGCATCGGGGCGGTGCTCATCTATCCTCTGAAGGCCATCTTCCGCAAAATCTTCTACTTCCTCGAATGGAAGCGCGCGGCAGACTTGACGAGCCGCACATATCACTTCGGCTATCTCGTCGGCTACGCCCTGCGGCGGCGCGAGGGCGGCGCCCCGAGCCTGCTCGACACGCACGGCGCGCGCGCCGTCAACGAAGCGATTACGGCCGTCTGTCGCGAGGCGCCCATCAAGCCTCTGGAGACGGCCGTCGGCGGCACCTTCCGCAAATCGAAGGGCGTGCTGCGCTCCGCGGCTGCGCTTCTCTCCCGCAGCCTCCGCCGCCAACCGCCCCGCCCCGAACGCGTCGCCGAAGCCATCGAAAGCGTCGAGCCCGACGAAGAGCGCGAACTTCAACCCGTTGTCACACGCCTCCAACGCTCCATCGCCTCCGTCCCCGAAGCACACTTCCGCAGTCTACGCGACGCCCTCGAAGCACGCCTCGGCGGTACATCTCACGCTGACTTCAAGGCGGCCAGGGATTGAAAGTGTAAGCAGGATGACGGGTCTTCTTTCGCTCCCGACCTATTAACTTTCACACTCGCACAATCAATATTCACGCTCGCACAATAGATCTGTACGCACACACAAAAAGCAAGTGCGCACACATAAAAAGTAAGTGCGCGCACATAAGTAGTAAGTGCGCGCACATAAGTAGTAAGTATGCTCACATAAGAGATATGTGCACGCACTTACCTCTTATGTGAGCATACACAAGAGATATGTGCGGTCACACAAGAAA
>JBJMGQ010000480.1:0-20986 GCA_045807845.1 Pyrinomonadaceae bacterium
AATCTGCCGCCCGCCAACCTCGTCTTCCTCGTTGACGTGTCGGGCTCGATGGACGAGCCGGACAAGCTCCCGCTCGTCAAGTCGAGCTTGCGCACGCTCGCCAGTCAACTGACTTCGCGCGACCGTGTCGCCGTCGTCGTCTATGCAGGGGCGAGCGGGCTCGTGCTGCCCTCGACCTCGGGCGATCAGCGCGGCGAGATCATCTCGGCCGTCGAGCGCCTTCAGGCGGGCGGCTCGACCAACGGCGGCTCGGGCATCCGGCTCGCCTATCGCGTCGCCGAGGAGAATTTTATTAAGGGCGGCACAAACCGCGTCGTGCTCGCCACGGACGGCGACTTCAACGTCGGTCTGACGGGCGACGCGGAGCTCGTTAACTTGATTGAAGAGAAGCGGCGCAGCGGCGTCTTCCTCTCCGTGCTCGGCTTCGGCACCGGCAATCTCAACGACTCGATGATGGAGAAGCTGGCCGACAAGGGGAACGGCAACTACGCCTACATCGACACCGAAGCGGAGGCGCGCAAGGCGCTCGGCGAGCAGGTCGCGGGCACGCTCGCCACCATCGCGAAGGACGTGAAGATACAGGTCGAGTTCAACCCGCGGCTCGTCGCGGGCTACCGTCTCATCGGCTACGAGAACCGGCTGCTCGCCGACCGTGACTTTAACGACGACACGAAGGACGCGGGCGAGATAGGCGCCGGCCACACGGTGACGGCGCTCTACGAGGTCGTCCCCGCGGGACAGAAGATTGAGAACCCGGGCGTGGACGAGTTGAAGTACAGCCGGCCGGCGGAAGTCACGCAGAGCGCGAACGCGTCGGAGCTTCTGACCGTGAAGCTGCGTTACAAGGAGCCGGAGGGCAACGTGAGCCGACCCCTAAACGTCGGCGTGCCCGACCGGCAGGCGAGCTATCGCAACGCCTCGGACAACTTCAAGTTCTCGGCGGCGGTCGCGGAGTTCGGCCTGCTCCTGCGCGGCTCGCGCTACAAGGGTCAGTCGTCTTACGGGAACGCGGCCGAGCTTGCGCGCGCCTCGGCGGGCGCGGATTTGAGCGGACGCCGCACAGAGTTCGTCGGCCTCGTCGAAGCGGCCCGCAGGCTCGCGCCGCGCGAGACGGCCGCGCGCTGATGACGGGCGAGAGGCACGTAGAGAGGGGGGCGAAACTCACCCCCCTCTCTACGTGCCTCGCTTAGCTGTGCCGCCGCTTGACCCTTACTTGTTTCCCGCGTCCTCCCCCGCGCCCTTCTTCGACCTGCGCTGCGGCGTCTTATACTCCGAAGGCTTCTTGCGGCCGACGGACTGCGCCTGATCCGAGTTCCTGCCGAACTGCGCCATCACCTGATCCCTCACGCCGACAATCAGGTTGTGAAAGTTCGCCTGCTTCTCGACGACATTATCGCTCGCGGCCTTCGCCGCCGCGTCCGCCTGCACCTCCGCCGTCCGCGCGGCCTGCAACTCCTGATAAGCCTGCTCGACGGCCGCGACCGTGTAAGCGGAGTTTGCGGGCGCGTAATTGGAGACTGCCTTCAAAGCCGCGAAAGTCTCCTCGTCCTCCGCGATTTGGGAGGGCGCCATGCGTCTCGACTGTTTAGCCATCTTCCTGCTCCTTTACGTGAGAAATAGAGACGTGTCCGCGAGGCGTCCCGCATCATATTGCCGTCCCAAATAATTTGCAACAACAATCTTCGCCCTCCCCACAACGCCCCTGCCGAGCCCCGCAAGTCGCTTGTACGGCCGTACAACTGCCCTGCGGGTCTTCACAATCGAGTTGTACGAGCGCGCAAACGACTGTTGACGGCTCACAACTGAGTTGTATGACCTTCCGACCCGGTCGTGAGCCCGCACAACTGCCCTGTTAATCCGTACAATTCACTTGTAAGGCCGTACAACTCCCCTGCGACCCTTCGGCGGCGTCGTTGACGAGTATTCGGAGGTCATATAGAAGATTTCGGACATCAGGAAGCAGCTCTCCGAACTAAACGAGTTTCTGGCAAAAGAGCGCAACTAGGGGCGAGTTAAACCGCCTCTCTGCCGTCCAGACTTGACCTACTGCCTAAAATCGGTCGCTGCCGAGACTTTTCGCGCCCCCTCTCACGCGGGCAAGCCCCTTTCCTTGACACCATTTAACGACGCCGTTATCATCCTTGTTTTCGGCTGGGGCTGGCCGACGCGTCTGTGTAGTTATGTTCGAGTCTTTATCCGATAAGCTGAAGCGCGCGCTGAAGAATCTGCGCGGCGAGGGCGTGCTCACGCCGGAGCACGTGGACGCGGCGCTGCGCGAAATCCGTCTCGCACTCCTCGAAGCGGATGTCAACTACAAGGTCGCCAAGGACTTCATCGCCTCGGTCAAGGCGAAGGCCGAAGGGCAGCAGGTCTGGCAGGAGCTGAAGCCTTCGGAGCAGGTCGTCAAGATAGTCTTTGACGAGCTGGTCGAGCTGCTCGGCGGCACCTCTTCGCGTCTGGTCTTTACGAAGACGAGCCCGAACGTCGTGATGATCGTCGGCCTGCAAGGCTCGGGCAAGACGACTTCGACGGGCAAGATTGCGATGTGGCTGGCGAAGAACCAGCAGCGCAAGCCTCTGCTCGTCTCGACGGACGTGAACCGCCCGGCCGCGCGCCAGCAGTTGGCCGTCATCGCGAAGGCGACGGGGCAGTCGATCTTTGAAAAGCCCGAGTCGAACGACCCCGTAGAGCTGGCACGCGAGGCTTTCAAACACGCGCAGCAGACGGGCTACGACACGCTCCTCATCGACACGGCCGGACGCCTGCACATCGACGACGAGCTGATGGACGAGCTTGTCAGGATTAAGGGCGAGACGCGGCCGGTCGAAATCCTCTTCGTCGCAGATGCGATGACGGGACAGGACGCGGTGCGCTCGGCCGAAGAGTTCCACCGGCAGGTCGGCATCACGGGCGTCGTGCTCACGAAGATGGACGGCGACGCGCGTGGGGGCGCGGCGCTCTCCATCAAGCAGGTGACGGGGCAGCCCGTGAAGTTCGTCGGCGTCGGCGAGAAGTATGATGCCCTTGAGCCCTTCTACCCCGACCGCATCGCGCAGCGCATCCTCGGCATGGGCGACGTGCTCTCGCTCATCGAGGAGGTGCAGTCGAAGGTTGACCAGTCGGAGGCAGAGGCGCAGCTTGAGAAGTTACAGAAGAACAAGTTCTCGCTCGACGACTTCCGCAGTCAACTGCGACAGGTCAAGCGCATGGGCTCGTTCTCGAAGATTATGAAGATGCTGCCCGACCAGCTCCTCGGCGGGATGGGCATGCCGCAGTTGGACGAAGAGCAGTCGGCCGAGATGGAGCAGCAGCTCAAGCGCACCGAGGCCATCATCGACTCGATGACGAAGGAGGAGCGCGAAGACCACCGCATCTTGAACGCGAGCCGTCGCCGCCGCGTGGCGCGCGGGTCGGGCTCGACCGTGACGGAGGTCAACCAGCTCATCAAGCAGTACGTCGAGATGCGGCAGATGATGCAACAGCTCTCGCGCTCGGGGCTCTTCGGCGCCGCGGGCGGCGGGGGCGGCGGCCTGAAAGGCAAGATGATGCGCCGCATGGCCGGCATGATGGGCATGCCCGACATGAGCGGCATGATGGGCGGCGGCGACGAAGCCGGTCTGCCGCAACTGCCCTCCGCGCCCACTGGCGGTGGCGGCGCGCGCCGGAAGAAGAAGCCACGGCATAAGAAACGGAAATGAGTTTTCAGTTTTCAGCCAAGACAAAGGCCACCACTGAAAGCTAAGAGCTTGCTGAAAACTGAAAACTAAAAACTGAAAACTGTTTTTGGAGGATCGATGTTAGCAATCAGACTGATGCGCATGGGCGCGAAGAAGAGCCCGTCGTACCGCGTTGTCGTCAAGGAGAAGCTGTCGAAGCGCGACGGCGACTACGTCGAGAACGTCGGCTTTTACAACCCGACGCGCGAGCCGGCCGAGATTCGTCTCGACATGGATCGCGTCAACTACTGGCTGGGGCGCGGCGCGCAGCCGACCGACACCGTCCGGCAGCTCATCCGCCGCCAGTCGAAGGTGCCGGCCGCCGAGTCGCAGCCGACCGTCTAAACTCCGATGATGAAAGACGCCGTCGAGTTAATCGTCAAGCATCTCGTGCGCGAGGCCGAGTCGGTGGACGTGCGCGAGGTGGAGCGCGACCGCTCGACGAGCGTTATCGAGATACGCGTGGCGCAAGGAGACGTGGGCAAGATCATCGGCCGACAGGGGCGGACGATCAAAGCCATACGCTCGCTGCTCCACGCGGCAGGCGAGAAGCAGCGCAAGCGCTACATCCTCGAAATCGTCGAATGAGCGATGCGGAAGACCTTGAAGAGGTCGAGCTGGTCACGGTGGCGCGAGTCGCAAAGCCGCGCGGGGTCAGGGGCGAAGTCGCCTGTCACCTTTTGACCGACTTTCCCGAACGCTTCGAAGGGCTCGCAGAGTTGATCGCGGTCTTCCCCGGCGGGCGGCGCGAGCGCCTGACACTCGAAGGCCACTGGCTGCACGGCGACCGCGTCATCCTGAAGCTCAAGGGGTTCGACAGCCCCGAGGCGTCGGCCGCGCTCGCGGGCTGTGAGTTGGCCGTCCCCGAATCGGAGGCGGTCGAGCTGGAAGAGGGCGAGTTCTACGACTGGCAGCTCGAAGGCTGCCGCGTCGAGACAATCGAAGGCGTTTCGTTGGGCACCGTCCGCGAGGTGCTCCACACCGGCGGCGAAGCGCCCGTCCTCGTCATCCATACGGAAGCCGGCCGCGAGAATCTCGTCCCGCTCGCCGTGAGCATCTGCGTCGAGATAGACGTTTCGGCGAAGCTCATCCGCGTGGACGCGCCGGAAGGGCTGTTGGAAATTTAGCCCGTGCTGCGGTTTGACATCATCACTATCTTCCCCGAGTTCTTCCGGGGGGTGTTCGACTTCGGCATCGTGCGGCGGGCGCGCGCGGGCCGTCTGGTCGAGATAGCGGCGCACGACCTGCGCGGCTGGACGCACGACCGGCATAAGGTCGTTGACGACCGGCCGTTCGGCGGCGGCGACGGGATGGTCTTGAAGCCCGAGCCGATCTTTGACGCGGTCGAATCTTTGACAGGGACGACCGAAGGCGCCGAGTCGCTTCGAGAGATGGGCAAGCGCGTCGTGCTGCTCTCGCCGCAGGGTCGCACGCTGACGCAGCAGCTCGCCGCGGAGTTGGCGTTGGCCGAACAGGTCGTCGTCATCTGCGGTCGCTACGAGGGCGTGGACGAGCGCGTCTCGGAGATGTTGGCGACCGACGAAGTCTCCATCGGCGACTACGTTCTCTCGGGCGGCGAGCCCGCGGCCATTGTGCTGGTGGACGCCGTGACGCGGCTCATCCCCGGCGCTCTGGGGAGCGAGACCTCGGCGGTCAACGAGTCCTTCTCCGAAGGGATTCTCGACTTCCCGAACTACACGCGCCCCGTCGAGTTTCGCGGGCGGCGCGTGCCGGAAGTTCTGTTGGGCGGCCATCACGCGGAGGTCGCGCGCTGGCGCCGACGGGCGGCGCTCCGCAAGACGCGCCGCAACCGCCCAGACCTTTTCGCGCACGCCGAGTTGAGTGAGAAGGAACGCGCCGCGCTCCACGAGCCGGACGAGGGTTGAAAGTTTTATCGAGGCTGAGAGCGTCAGCCGTGTTTAAGTTAAGAAGAAGCTGATTGCTGAAAGCTGAACGCTAACAGCTAACGAGGTAACATCATGAATCGCTTGGACAGTGTGGACAGCGCGCAGAGGCGCACGGACATCCCGGCCTTCGCGCCGGGGGATACGGTGCGCGTGCACGTGCGCATCAAGGAGTCGGAGACGAAGGAGCGCCTTCAGGCGTTCGAGGGCGTCTGCATCGCGCGCAAGGGCGACGGCATCCGCGAGACCTTCACCGTGCGCAAGACCAGCTTCGGCGTCGGCGTCGAACGCATCTTCCCCGTCCACGGCCCCATCATCGGCAAGGTCGAAGTGCTGCGGCGTGGGCGCGTCCGCCGCGCCAAGCTCTACTACCTGCGCAACCTGCGCGGCAAGGCCGCACGCATCAAGGAGCTCGACACGCGCCAGTCCGCCAAGGGCGGTCAGGCGCAGGGCGCCTCGGCGTCGAACAAGAGCAAGTAGAGGGGAACGATGAAGGAGGAACGCTGAACGATGAACTGAAGGCAGCTTGTATTCAATTCATCGTTCAGCGTTCCCAGTTCATCGTTTCGATTATGGCTCGCCAGAAGCGCCAGTCGCTCATCCACACGTTGTTCGAGGAGGAGGCGCGCGGCCTCGGGTTCGGGCGCGTGGCGGGGCTCGACGAGGTTGGGCGCGGGGCTCTGGCGGGCCCCGTCGTGGCGGCGGCGGTCATCCTCGACCCGGCGGCGCCCATCCCCGAGGGGCTCGACGACTCGAAGAAGCTCACGGCGCTACAGCGCGAGCGCATCGCGGAAGAGTTGCGGCGCACGGCCGTGTGTTACGCCTACGGGCTCATCAGCCCGGAAGAGATAGACGCGACGAACATCCTCATCGCCACGCGGCGCGCGATGTTGCAGGCTCTTGAGCAACTGCAACCGTGCGCCGACTTTCTTTTGATCGACGCGCTGCAACTGCGCGAGTCGCCCCTGCCGCAGAAGTCAATCATCCGCGGCGACTCGGCCTCGGCCTCCATCGCCGCCGCCTCCGTCCTCGCCAAGACCTACCGCGACGCGCTCATGCGCGACTACGACGCGCAGTTCCCGCACTACGGCTTCGCACGTCACGTCGGCTACGGCACCCGCGACCACTGGGCCGCACTCCGTGCGCACGGTTGCTGCCCCATCCACCGCCGCACCTTCCGCGGAGTCGTGCCGGATGAACTCCCGGATACCGCAGACCCTTGAGAGTTCTGCCCTCGGTCTCTTAATCTCAGCTTACAAGTTTAAGGCCCAGCTCTTAGCTCATGCACATAGCGATTGACGCGCATTCGGTGGGAACGGGGTTGGCGGGGAATGAGACGTATGCGGCGAATCTGGTGGAGGCGCTGGCGGAGGTCGATGGAGAGAATCGTTATACGGTCTATGTGACGAGGGCGGAGGCGGAGGCGCGGTTCGGGGGGCGTTGGGGGAACGTCTCGGTGCGAAGGACGCTGCCGCATACGCCTTTGGTGAGGATACCGCTGACGCTGTCGGCCGAGTTGAGACGGCGCCCCGTAGACTTGCTGCATGTGCAGTACACGGCGCCGCCGCTCGCGCCGTGCCCGGTGGTCACGACGATTCACGACCTCTCGTTCGAGCACCTCCCAGAAACTTTCAAGCTCCGCAGTCGTGTACAACTCAGGCTCACCGTGCGCGCGACGGCGCGGCGCGCGGCGCACGTCATCGCCCCTTCGGAGTACACGCGGCGCGACCTGATTGAGACTTACGGGCTCGACCCCGGGCGCGTGACGACGATACCTCTGGCCGTCGCGCCACACTTCCGGCCGGTGGCAGACCTAAGCGAGTTGGAGCGCATCAGAAAGCGCTACCGGATAGCGGGCGAGTACGTGCTGGCGGTGGGCTCCATCCAGCCGCGGAAGAATCTGACGCGGCTGTTGCGCGCCTATTCGGCCTTGCGCCGCGAGCGCGGGAGGAGTAATCTGCCGCAACTGGTTCTTGCCGGCAAAATGGCCTGGCTCTACGGCGACACACTGAGTGTAATTGAAGAGGAAGGGCTCGGTGACTCGGTCGTTCTCACCGGGTACGTATCGGAGGGCGACCTGCCCGCACTGTACACGGGGGCGCTCTGCTTCGCCTACCCTTCCTTCTACGAAGGCTTCGGCCTGCCGCCGCTCGAAGCGATGAGCTGCGGCGCGCCCGTCCTGACGGGCAACCTGACGAGCCTGCCGGAGGTGGTCGGCGACGCGGGCCTGACGGTAGACCCCTTCGACACCGGCGCGCTGGCCGAGAGCCTCGCGCGGCTCATTGACGACGACGCCCTGCGCGCCGACTTACGCGAGCGCGGACTGACAAGGGCGCGGCGCTTCGACTGGCGGGAGACGGCCCGCATGACCTTGCAGGTTTACAGGAGAGTGATGAGTGATGAGTGATCAGTGTTGAGTGTTGAATTGAGGGCGGCTGGCCTTCACTCAACACACAACACACAACATTCATCACTTCTTACTTATCACTAATGAAAATCGCGATTCTGGGGACGAGGGGGATTCCGGCCAGCTACGGGGGGTTCGAGACTTTTGCCGAGCAACTCTCGACGCGGCTGGTCGCGCGCGGGCACGACGTGACGGTCTACTGCCGAGCACACTACGTCAGCCCGCGCCAGATCGAGTACAAGGGCGTGCGCCTCAAGGTGCTCCCCACCATCCGCCACAAATACTTCGACACGGTCGTCCACGCCGGACTCTCCGCCCTCCACGCCGCCGCGCTCCGGCGCTTCGACGCCGCGCTCATCTGCAACGCCGCCAACGCCCCCTTCGCGCCTGTACTCAGAGCCGCGGGCGTGCCCGTCGCCATCAACGTTGACGGCCTTGAGCACAAGCGCCGGAAGTGGAACTGGCTGGGGAAGAACTACTACCGCGTGGCCGAGCGTTTGTCGGTCTGGCTGCCGACCGAGACGGTGACCGACGCGCGTGTGATACAGGACTACTACCTTGCCACCTACGGCGCGCGCTCGACGATGATCGCCTACGGCGCGGAGGTCGAGCGGCGCGCAGACCGGCAGGCCGTCTCGCGCTGGGGGGTGGAGCCGAATCGCTACGTGCTCTACGTCTCGCGCCTTGAGCCCGAGAACAACGCCGAGATGGTCATCGAGGCGTTCCGCCGCGTGCGCACGCCGCAGAAACTCCTCATCGTCGGCGACGCGCCCTACGCGCACGAGTACATCGCGCACCTGCGCTCGCTCGCGCGCCGCGACCGGCGCATCGTCTTCACCGGCTTCGTCTTCGGCGACGCCTACCGCGCCTTGCAACAGAACGCCTTCTGCTACGTCCACGCGACCGAGGTCGGCGGCACGCACCCGGCGCTTCTGGAAGCGATGGGCTACGGCAACTGCGTGCTCACGCTCAACACGCCCGAGAACGTCGAAGTGACGGGCGACGCCGCCATCCACTACCGCGACGCGCACGACCTCGCCGCGCAGTTGCAGCGCGTCCTGCGCGGCGGCGCGATGGTCACACAATATCGACAACGCGCGCAGGCGCGCATCCGCGAGCGCTACGACTGGGAGCACGTCGTCGAAGAGTACGAGAGATTATTCGCGCGCATGGCCGGCATCGAGCCGCCCGCCCCCGCCTTCGTCGCCGCCGACACGCAGCAGGCCGCGGAGCCGGTGCGCGACGAGTCGGTCTTGAAGAAGAGTTAGGGATTCAATCAAAAAGTTAAGGGGAGGATGAGAGTCGTCGTGACTCTCATCCTCCCCTTAACTTTGCGACGAAGACCGTGCGGGCGTTAGAACTTGATGGACTTCACGTCCGAGGGCTTGGCGAAGAGAGAGTCGGGGACGGGTTTGTTGAACTCGACGGTGTCGTAGTTGACGCGGCTCGATTGGACACCGGCGCGGTAGTGGTCGATGACGAAGGGGAAGAGCGCGCCGTCGATGGTGAGGAACTGCGCGTAGCGGTCTTCCTCTTCGACCCGCTCGCCGTCCTCGCCCGGTCTTTTGTAGATGACCTTCGCGGGCAGCCCCTCGCGCGCGTCGAACTCGAACTCGGCCTCGAAGCCGTCCGGGTAGGTGACGCGGACGACCTCGTTGCGACGTGCGAGTCCCGCCTCGCGCCGCCCGACGTAGGTGAGCCCGGCGCCCTCCGCGCGCCACCAGCCGCGCGGGAGGTTGTCGATGCTCGTCCGTAGCGCCGTGCGGAAATTCTCCACCTGATCGGGCGTCACGTCGGAGAGCTTCTTGGCCTTGGCCTCGAAGACCCAGCCGGTGTCGCCCGTGTTCACCTGAAGGAACTGGACGCCCGCGCCCTTGAACTCCGTCCGCTCGCGGTCTGGGAAGACCATGTAGTCGCGGAAGGTGGTGGGGATGCCCGATATGCCATCGCGGAACTGCGTAAAGTATCCCTTCGCGGTGACCGTCCGCACGCCGAGGTAGGTGGGCCCGCCCAACGCCTCGACCGCACGCGCGACGACGGCCAGAGCCTTCTCGTCAATCTTCGCGGCCGGGGTCTGCACGTCGGCCTTCGCCGCCTGCGGCTTCGCGCCGTCCTGCGCGCTCGACGCGGCGGAGGTCAAGAGCAGCAGCAGCGCCGCGACGAACGACGGCGCAAAGAGGTAAAGCGTCTTTCTCATATAGAAATTTATAAACGCGCGCGGGGAGGGAAGGCAAACGCCGGATGCTTAGTTGGTTGGAAATGAAAAGGGGCATCGTCGAACCTCAACGATGCCCCTTGTTCATAGCTCAGAATCCCGCCCGGCGCGGCGGCCGGTAACTAAGCCTTGCCCAGCTCTCTCTGGAATTCCTCCGGGCTCAAGTCGGATGCGTTCTCAGAAGCAGCTACCTCCGCCTGCACGACGACCTCGCCGTCCACCACGTCGGCGATGAAGCTCGAAGCCTCCTTCCACATCGCCGTGATGGGAAGCTTGACCTTCTCGTCGATGTGGCGCTTGAGGAAGCGCGCGCCGTAAGCCGGGCTGTAGCCCTTCTCGGTGAGCAGGTCGAGCGCGGCCTGCGTGACGTGGCAACCCTTGCCCTGCTGCTCCATCTGGCGGCAGAGCTTGCCGGTGTAAATCTTCGCGATGTCGAGCACCTCGTCCATCGTCAGCGGCGAGAAGACGACGATCTCGTCGATGCGATTGCGGAACTCGGGCGAGAAGCGATTCTCGGCCGCCTTCATCACGTCGCCCCGGATGGCCTTCATGTCGCCCAAAGTCTTCGTGCCGAACCCGAAGGGCTTCTCATACTTCTTGAAGTTCTCCGAGCCGAGGTTCGAGGTCATGATGATGATCGCGTCGGAGAGGTAGACCTTCTTGCCGCGACCGTCCGTCAGCCAGCCCTCGTCGAAGGCTTGCAGGAAGAGGTTCATCAAGGTCGGCGAAGCCTTCTCGACTTCGTCGAGCAGGAGCACCGTGTAAGGGTTCTCGCGCAACTGCTCGGTCAAGACGCCGCCGCGCTCGCTGCCGACGATGCCGCGCGGCATGCCGATCAGCTTCTCGATGCCGATGGTGCCGTCCTGATATTCACTCATATCAATGCGCACCATCTTCTCTTCGTCGCCGAACATGAACTCGGCGACGGCCTTCGCCAGCTCGGTCTTACCGACGCCGGTGGGGCCGTGGAAGAGGAGCACGCCGTCGGGCTTGTAGTGTGACTCTTTGAGCGGCCCCTTGTTCAGGCGCAGGCGCTGTGCGACGGCGCGGATGGCATCCTTCTGGCCGATGACGCGCTTGCCCAGCTCCGCCTCCATCGTGAAGAAGCGGTCGTTGGTGTCGCGGTAGATCATGTCGCGCGGGATGCGCGACTCCTGCGAGATCACGTCGATGATGTGCTCGGGGCGCACGACCAGCGTGTCGGGCTCGTTGATTTCAACCTTCACCGCGGCGGTGTCTAACCAGCCGATGGCCTTGTCCGGCAGGTGGAGGTTGCGGATGTACTTCGGCGCCATCTCAAGCGCCGTGTTGATGGCGTCGTCCGAGATGGTCACAGAGTAGTTGCGCTCTAAGCGAGGCCGCAGGCCGAAGAGAATCTCGCGCGTCTCGGCGATGGACGGCTCGTCAACCTTCACCAGACGGAAGCGGCGCGCGAGCGCCTCGTCCTCGCCGATGTACTCCTTGTACTCGGTGATGGTCGTCGCGCCGACGATGCGCATCTCGCCGCGCGCGAGCGCCGTCTTGAACATGTTGGCCGCATCGGAAGATGTGCCGAGCGCGGCGCCCGCTCCGATGATGGTGTGCGCTTCGTCGATGAAGAGGATAAGGTTGTCGCGCTCCTTCACCTCGTCGATGATGCCCTTGATGCGCTCCTCGAACATGCCGCGCAGCATCGTGCCCGCGACCAGTCCGCCCATCTGCAACTGCACGACGTGCGTGCCGCGCAGGCGCGAAGGCACCTTCTCGGGTTCGAGTTCGATGAGTCGTGCCAGCCCTTCCACGACCGCGGTCTTGCCGACCCCCGGCTCGCCGACGAGCATCGGCGAGTTGGCGCGCTCGCGGTGGCAGAGGATTTCAATCATCTGCTGTATCTCGCGCTCGCGGCCGATGGTCGGCGGCAGCTTGTCGGCGCGGGCGAGCCGGTTCAAGGAGACGCCGAAGTGCTTGAGGTAGGGAGGCAGCTCGAACTTCTTCTTGTACTCCTCCTCCTGCTGCTCGCGCGTGCGGACGCGCGCACGCACCTGCTCGACGACCGTCTCGTTGTTGGCGCCCAAGGCGCGCAGCACGCCCATCAGCGCGCTGTTCTCGTCCTGCGAGAAGGCCATGAAGAGGTCTGTGGCTTCGATGGTCTTGCGCCCCTGTGCACGCGCGCGCTCCATCGAGCGCTTGAACAACTCGATAGTCTCGGGCGCGATGCGGATGCCCTTGTTGACGTTCTGATAACGTGCATTCTCAAGACGCTTTTCAATCAGCACCTTCACCGAGCGCGGGTCGAGCGAGAGGTCACGCATGGTCGAGTTGAAGAGGTCGGCCTCCTCGACGGCGAGGCCGTTGAGAATGTGTTCCACTGCAATGTAGTTTTGGTCACGGTGGCGCGACTCCTGCACGGCGTGCTCAAGCACACGCTGCCCGCTCTCGGCGAAACGATCTTTGTAAGTACCCAGGTCTATCATTTCTTTTCCTTCTGGTGAGCCGCGGGGGGAGTCTTACGAGGTGACCTCCGCAGGGGCTCGAAAACATCAGCCTTAAAAAAAATGGACGGCGGGCGGCGCGGCTTTTGCGAGGGCTTTCAAACCCGAAACATTTTCGCCAAACCTACCCGTCGTCCGGCTTCTGTTAGATGCCTGGCTCGTGATGCCCGTTGCGCTCGTCGTCGCGCTTTCGGACAGCCGAACTATAGCACATCGCAGGATTGCAATTTGAAGACCGTAAACCGTGAGCCGTGACAAGCGACATGAGTCGCAAAGGACTCAACGCCTGTCACGGCTCACGGTTCTGTCTGGTCACGGTTGACGCTGTACCGTTCACGGCTTTAGTAGTCGCCGTAGTCTTCGCCGCCGCCCATCGGCGGGCCGGCGGCTCGCTTCGGCTCCGGCGCGTCGGTAATGGCGGCGTCCGTGGTGAGCAGAAGTCCCGCGATGGACGCGGCGTTCTGCAAAGCCGTGCGGACGACCTTCGTCGGGTCGATGATGCCCGACTTGACGAGATCTTCAAACTTCCCCGTCGCGGCGTTGTAGCCGACCGCGCCCTTCGACTCCTCTATCTTGCCGATGACGACGGCGCCGTCCATCCCTGCGTTCTCCGCGATGCGGCGGAGCGGCTCCTGCATCGCGCGCTGGATGAGGCGCACGCCCGTCAGCGTGTCGCCCTCCACGTCGAGCCTCTCAAGCGCCTTCGCCGCGCGCACGAGCGCGACTCCGCCGCCGGGGACGATGCCCTCCTGCGCGGCGGCGCGCGTCGCGTTGACGGCGTCCTCGACGCGCATCTTCTTCTCCTTCATCTCGGTCTCGGTCGCGGCGCCGACGCGGATGACCGCAACGCCGCCCGCGAGCTTGGCGAGGCGCTCCTGCAACTTCTCGCGGTCGTAGTCCGACGTGGTGTCCTCTATCTGGTGGCGGATGGTGGAGACGCGCCCCTCGATGCTTTTACGCTCGCCCGCTCCCTCGACCACGGTCGTCGTCTCCTTGTCCACGATGATGCGCTTGGCGCGACCCAAGTCTTCGACCGTGACCGACTCCAACTTGATGCCGAGGTCTTCCGTGATGACGCGGCCGCCCGTCAAGGTCGCAACGTCTTCGAGGATGGCCTTGCGCCGGTCGCCGAACGCGGGCGCCTTGACGGCGCAGACCTTGATGGTGCCGCGCAGCCGGTTGACGACGAGCGTGGCGAGCGCGTCGCCCTCCACGTCCTCCGCGATGATGAGGAGTTGTTTGCCCTGATTCGCGACCTGTTCCAAGAGCGGCAGCAGATCGCGCATCGCCGAAATTTTCTTCTCGTGGATGAGGATCAGCGGCTCTTCGAGCACGGCCTCCATGCGGTCGGGGTTGGTGACGAAGTAGGGTGAGAGGTAGCCGCGGTCGAACTGCATGCCCTCGACGAGGTCAAGCTCGGTCTGCATCGACTTCGACTCCTCGACCGTGACGACGCCGTCCTTGCCAACCCTGTCCATTGCCTCGGCGATAAGCTCGCCGATCTCGCGGTCGTTGTTGGCAGAGACGGCGGCGACGTTTGCCAGCTCGTCCTTGCTCTTGACCTTCTTCGAGAGCTTCTCCAGTTCGGCCGTGGCGGCCTCGACGCCGAGCTGGATGCCGCGCTGCAAGGACATGGGGTTGGCGCCGGCCGTGACGTTCTTGACGCCCTCGCGGAAGATGGCCTGCGCGAGCACGGTCGCCGTGGTCGTGCCGTCGCCCGCGATGTCGTTGGTCTTGGTGGCGACCTCCTTGACCATCTGCGCGCCCATGTTCTCGTACTTGTCTTTCAGCTCAATCTCTTTGGCGACCGTCACGCCGTCCTTCGTGATGACGGGCGCGCCGAACTTCTTGCCGAGCACGACGTTTCGCCCCTTCGGCCCCAAGGTCACGCGCACCGCATTCGCCAGAACGTTCACGCCCTTGAGCATCGCGCTCCGCGCCTCTTCCCTGAACTTCAAATCCTTCGCTGCCACTTTTGGTTTCTCCTGAGAAAATAATTGTCAGTTGGTTCGATGCTTCGTGTCGCTTACGCGCCCGCGCTTTCGCTCTTCGCGCGGCCGACCTGCACGCGCGCGGGGCGGAGCAGTTGAGTGCCCAGACGATAGCCGCGGCCGTACTGCGCGGTGACTTGGCCGTCGAGCGCGGGCTCGACCTCGGTGGTGTCCACGGCCTCGTGCAGCTCGGGGTCGAAGGGCTGAGCCAGCGCTTCGATGGGCTCGGCGCCGATCTGCGTGAGCAAGTTCTCGAAGCCGCTGAGGGTGCCGCGCAGGCCGTCGAGCAGGGCCTCTTTCGAGCCGCCCGATTCGGCCGCCTCGACGGCGCGTTGCAGGTTGTCGAGGACGGGCAGCAGCGACGCGAGCAGCGCAGCCTTCTCGCGCGTGATGCGCTCGTCGGCGTTGCGCGCGAGGCGCCGGCGCAGCTCGTCGGTCTCGCGTTTGAGTTCAGTCCTGACCTGCTCGAAACGTGCCTGCACGTCTGCCACCTTCTGCTCCGCTTCGCGCGTGCGCGACTCAAGCTCCTCCACGTAAGAGGGCTTCGCGCTCGGCGCCGCTTCCGCGGGCTGCACTTCGGCGCCGCCCTCTTCCTCTTCGCCGAGGCGGATGCGACGGCGGTCGTTGAAGCGCACCTTCGGCGCGTCCTCTTCGTTGCTCAACTCCTCCGGCCAGTCCTTCTCGGCCGACTCCTTCTCTGCCATATCTCGCTTCTTACTCCCTCTGCGAAATAGTCTCATGCTCGTGAACCGTTGATGGGATTCGTCGTCTTCTGGTGAAAGCTTAACACCCGAAGCCCGGTTCAGCCCAACACCGCGCCCGCGCGACGAGCGGCTCACCTCACGTCTATCTTCAGGCGATGCCCCTGCCGCTCGTCGCGCTTGGGAAGATGGAGCAGCAGCACGCCGTCCTTGTAGTCGGCCGAAATCGACGCGCGGTCAACGGCGTCGGGCAGACTGAAGGTGCGCACGAAGCGTCCCTGCGGGCGTTCCGCGCGGCGCGCGTGCAGCCCCGCGACGGCAGCGCGGTCGCCGCGGATGACGAGGCGGCCGTCGTCCAAGTTCACATCTAACCCTTCGCGGTTGATGCCGGGCAGGTCGAGTGCAAGGAGGTACTCGCGCTCATCCTCATACACGTCGGCCGCCGGAATCCAGTCGGCGCGCTCAATCTCGCCCTCCTCCTCGCGCGCGGGCGGGCGCCGGTCGGCCGCCTCCTCAAAGAGGCGGTTCATCCTGTCCTGCAAAGTGAAGAGGTCGCGCGGGTCGAATCTATGATGCCTCATCGAATCATCCTCCGAGTTCGGAAGTCAGAAGTATGAACGCTGAACGATGAACTGAAACACTTTGTCTTACAGTTGAGCGTTCAGCGTTCATACTTCATCGTTCAGCCTTATGCTTTCGCAGCTTCGGTCACGGCGTCGCCGCCGTCGGCCGTGAACTGCATCTGGTCGCCGTCGGCCGAGACGCGCACGGTCTGGCCGGGCAGAACCTCGCCGCGCAGGAGCTGCGACGCGAGCGGGTTCTGGATGAGCGTCTGAATCGCGCGCTTCAGAGGGCGCGCGCCGTAGAGCGGATCGTAGCCGTCACGCGCGAGCAGTGCGCGCGCCGAGTCTTCGAGCACGATGTTTATGTCGCGCTCCCCGAGCAGGCGGCGCAGGCGTTCGAGCTGTATCTCGATGATGTCGCCGATCTGCTCGCGCGAGAGCTGGTGGAAGATGACGATGTCGTCCACCCGGTTCAGAAACTCCGGCTTGAAGTTTTCGCGCAAGACTTCCAAGACGGCCTCTCTGACCTGCTTCTCGTCGTCGGCCACGGCCTGTATCTCGCGGCTCCCCAAGTTCGAGGTCATTATCAGCACGGTGTTCTTGAAGTCAACGGTGCGCCCCTTCGAGTCGGTCAGACGCCCATCGTCGAGAATCTGCAAGAGGATGTTGAAGACATCCGGGTGCGCCTTCTCGATCTCGTCGAAGAGGATGACGCTGTACGGGCGACGCCTGACCGCCTCGGTCAACTGCCCGCCCTCCTCATAGCCGATGTAGCCGGGAGGGGCGCCGATCATGCGCGCCACGGCGTGCTTCTCCATGTACTCAGACATGTCGAGGCGCACCATCGAGCGCTCGTCGTCGAAGAGGAATTCGGCGAGCGCTCGCGCCGTCTCGGTCTTGCCGACGCCCGTGGGGCCGAGGAAGATGAAGGAGCCGACGGGCCGGTTCGGGTCTTGCAACCCGGCGCGCGCGCGGCGCACGGCGTTGGCGACGGCCGCGAGCGCCTTGTCCTGCCCGATGACGCGCGCGTGTAGCCCTTCCTCCATCTTAATGAGTTTGTCCATCTCGCCCTGTAGCATCTTCGTGACGGGTACGCCCGTCCAGCGCGAGACCACCTCGGCGACCTCTTCGGCGTCCACCTCGCCCTTGAGCAGGCGCTTGCGGTCGCCCGTCTCCGAGCCCGTAGACTCAAGCAGCTCCAGCTTCTTTCTGTTCTCCTCCAGCCCCTCCGCGATCTTGGCCAGCGCGGTGTACTCCTCCGGCAAGGGCGGCGTGCCTTCGTTCTCCTTCACCTTGATCTGGTTGTAGAGCGTGTCGTAATCGTGCTTGAGCCGGTTGACTTCCTCGGGCAGCTTGCCCACGTCGCCGAGCCCCGCCTTCTCGACCTCCCACTGGAGCTTCAAGTCTTGCAGTTCGCGCGCGACCTCCCGATCCTCCTTCTGAGCCTCCTCGCGCCGCTTGACCGCCGCCGGCTCCTCCTCCTTGGCGAGCTGCTCCTCGACGGTCTTGAGCTGGATGAGCCGGCGCTGGAGGCGGTCGATCTCCTCCGGCACGCTCTGGTTCTCGGTGGCGAGCCGGCTGGCGGCCTCGTCGATGAGGTCGATGGCCTTGTCGGGCAGGAAGCGGTCGGTGATGTAGCGGTTCGAGAGGGTCGCCGCGGCGACGATGGCCGAGTCCTTGATGATGACCCCGTGGTGCTCCGCGTACCTCTGCTTCAGGCCGCGGAGGATGGCGATGGTGTCCTCGACCGTGGGCTCGCCGACGTAGATGGGCTGGAAGCGGCGTTCGAGCGCCGCGTCCTTCTCGATGTACTTCTTGTACTCGTTGAGCGTGGTGGCGCCGACGCAGCGCAGCTCGCCGCGCGCCAGCGCCGGCTTGAGCATGTTCGAGGCGTCGATGGCGCCCTCGGCCGCGCCCGCGCCCACGAGCGTGTGCATCTCGTCTATGAAGAGGATGATGTTGCCCTGCGCCTGCTCGATCTCGCGCAGGACGGCCTTGAGGCGATCCTCGAAGTCGCCGCGGTACTTGGCGCCCGCGAGCATCGAGCCGAGGTCGAGCGCGACCAGCCGCTTCGTCTTCAGCGACTCGGGCACGTCACCCGACACGATCCTCTGCGCCAGTCCCTCGACGATAGCGGTCTTGCCCACCCCGGGCTCGCCCATGAGCACGGGGTTGTTCTTCGTGCGGCGCGAGAGCACTTGGATGGTGCGCCGTATCTCCTCGTCGCGGCCGATGACGGGGTCGAGCTTGCCTTCGCGCGCGAGCTGCGTCAGGTCTTTGGCGTACTTCTCAAGCGCCTCGTAATTGACCTCCGGGTTGTCCGTCGTGACGGGCGGGCGCTTCTCGATGAACTCGGCGAGCGCGTCCGGCTTGAAGCCGTGCTGACGCAGGAGGAGGCCGGCCCCGCCCTTCTCGCCGCCGATGGCCAGCAGGAGGAGGTCGAGACCGATGAACGTGTCCCCCTGTTTCTGCGCCAGTTTGTCCGCCTCGTCCACCACGCGGTTGAGGCGCGGGCTGGAGAACCTTTGCGCCCCCTCCACCTTGGGCAGGCGGCTGATGGCGGACTGGGCGTCGGTCAGGACGCCCTGCACGTCACCCCCGAATTTCGTCAGAAGGCCGGCGGCGAAACCGTCGGGCTGCGTGAGCATCGTCAGCAGAAGGTGCTCGGGCCCCGCCTCCGGGTGCCGGTTGCGCTCTGCCAAACTTACGGCGTCGAGAAACGCCTTCCGACCTAATTGTGTGAAACGCTCTAAGTCCATGACCGAAGAGAATCCTTAACTGCTCAAACTTCTCATCCACTCGAAAAGGACGGGGCGGCCCCGGCCCTTTAAGAGAAGGCGCGGTGACCGCCCGCCGCTAACGCAGGAGTGCGGGCAGGTGTCCGGCGACTCAGCCGTTCGCCGCCCGCTTCTTCGCCTCTGCGCCCGGGGTCTCGGCCTGTGCCTCGATGGTCTTCGGGGTCGTCGCGCCTTCGGCGGACTCGCCCTTGATCTCGATGCGGCGGGCCTTGACCTCCTCGCGCTTGCGGAGCACGACGCGTAGCACGCCGTTCTTATACTCGGCCGCCGCGTTCTCGGGCGAGACGGTCTGCGGCAGCGTGAACGAGCGCGTGAAGGCACCGTAGGCGCGCTCGACGCGGTGGTAGTTGTCGGCCTCGTCCTTCTTCTCGAAGCGGCGCTCGCCGCGCAAGGTCAGGACGTTGTTCTCGATGGTCAGCTCGAAGTCCTCGCGGTTCATGCCGGGGAGTTCGGCTTCGAGGACGAGCTCGTCCTTGTTCTCGAAGATGTCCACGTTCGGCGTCCAAGCACCGCGGGCGATGCCTTCGTCGCCGAAGCCGCGCGAGAAGTTGGTGGAGAAGAGACGGTTGACCTCGTCCTGCAAGGTCTTCAGGTCACGGAAAGGGTCATAACGTGTAATGCTCATGATTTTTACCTCCACAGAGAATTTTTGCTGCTCTGCACGACCTCCATCTAGTGGCGCCGGAGCGATCCTCAATGCGTGAGCACGAGGGAATAATAAATATTGAGTCCCGTCTTGTCAAGTCTATGGATGAAGAAGGGAATTGCCGGGTTGTCTCACTCCGTCGGCTGTAAATGCCGCCGCTTTTATTGTCCTATAAAAGGCATTTAGGAGAATATTAATTGACAGATGATGCCATGCGGCGTATTATGAACGGCAATTCAAAACTTTAACCGAATTTGACGGAACGAGGCGGCTCGGGGATTCGTAAGGGTTGGAGAGGTGCCGGAGATGCTTGACGAGAGAGATGCGAAGATTCTGGAGCTTCTTCAGAAGGACGGTCGGACGACCAACGTGGAGTTGGCGCGCGCGGTCGAGCTGACCCCTTCGGCCACCCTTGAGCGCGTGCGAAAGCTGGAGGAGCGGGGCCTGATTAAGGGCTACACGGCGATTCTAGACCCGCGTGCGCTGGGGCTGGGGCTCGTGGCCTTCGTCTTCCTGCGTGTGGACGACCCGGAGGATTTGGTCGGGCGCGCCGAAGGGACGGCCGAGGAGTTGGCGGCGCTGCCGTCCGTTTTGGAGCTGCACCACCTTGCGGGCGAGGACTGTTTTCTGTTGAAGGTGCGTGCGCGGGACACGGACGACCTCTACCGAATCTTGCGGGACGAGCTGGGGCGTTTCAAGGCGATAAAGGGCACGCGGACGACGATTGTGCTGAAGACCGTCAAGGAGTCTACGGAGCTGCCGGTGAACAGGGAAAGGGCGGGTGAGTGATGACAAGCAGGGAGAGGTTCGGGGCCTACGGCGCGTGGGCGGCGGTCTGTTTCTTCTGGGGGACGACCTACCTCGCGATACGCGTGGGGTTGGAGGACTTTCAGCCGACGCTCTTCGCGGGGCTGAGGTTCCTCATCGCAGGCAGCGTGCTCTTCCTCGTGATGAGCCGGCAGAGGGGGGCGCGTTTGCCCATCGGGCGCGAGTGGCTACACCTGGGCGTGGTCGGTCTGATGCTGCTCGGCGTGGGGAACGGCGCGGTGGTGTGGGCCGAACAGTGGGTGCCGAGCGGGATGGCGGCGCTTCTGGTGGCGACCTCTCCCTTCTGGGCGGCGGCGCTTGAGCGTTTGCAGAAGGACGGCGAGCGCGTCGGCGTGCGCGGGCTGTTGGGCATGGCCGTGGGCTTCGGTGGTCTGGCGATGCTCGTAGGGCCGCAGCTCTTCGGGGCGGAGCTGAACGGTAAGTACGTTTTGGGCGTCGTCATCATACAGGTCGGGAGTTTCTTCTGGCAGGCGGGCTCGGTCTACTCGAAGCTGCGGCCGGTGGGTGTGTCGCCGCTGATGGCTTCGGCGGTGCAGATGCTCTGGGCGGGCGTGGTGCTGACGATTGCGGGGACGCTCGTGGGCGAATGGTCTGGGATGCGTTTCAGCGCGAGGGGCGCGGGCGCGCTCCTGTACCTCATCGTGTTCGGGTCGATTGTGGCCTACAGCGCATACATGTACGCGATCCAGAAGCTGCCTTTGCCGCTCGTCTCGACCTACTCTTACGTGAACCCTCTGGTGGCGCTC
>JBJMGQ010000481.1:0-7098 GCA_045807845.1 Pyrinomonadaceae bacterium
ATGAGCGCCTCGGCGACGGTGCCGGCCGCCGCGAGCGCGACGGCGAAGAGCAGGACGAGCGGCGACAGCAGCCCGTCTGCACGCAGTATGCGCAGCAGCTCAAGGCCGGGACGCGCCGGCCTCTCTTCGAGCGCCGCGGCCAGCTCGGCCGGCAGTTGCGTCTTATCAACTGACTGCTCGACGGCTTGTTCTTCAACCTTCGTTGAGCCTGCAACCTGCTTGGCCTTCACGCCCGCGCGCAAGCCTCGTACGTGCACGAGCACCGCACCGCGCAGAAGCACCTGCTCCGCGCCGTCTTCATCAGGCGGCGCGGGGCGTGCCGACCAGAAGTCGGCGGGGATGGCCGCCCAGTCCTCCGCCCCTTCGCCAGCGGCGCGTGCGGCGAAGCGCTCGACGACGCCCGCCGCCTGTCGGCCCCGGCTGATGCCGCCTGAGCGCACGACCGACTCCGCCATCCGCGTCGCCGCGTCGAGCGCCGCGAGTCGTCGCCAACCTTCGGCGCCCACGGCTCCTTCAATCAGACGCTTACACAGTCTCTTGCTCGCGCCCACATGCGCCAGACGCTTCGCGAGCGCGCCGGTGAAGGAAGCGGAAGAGGCCCACTCGCGCCAGCCCTCGGCCGCGACCGGCATCGTGTGGACGTAGACCTCTTCGAGAAACTTCGACGCCGCAGCCCAGCGGCGCCCCGTCGCGGGATCCATCAACTGCATGAAGCGACCCGTGCGCCGCCATGCGACGAGGAAGTGCGTGGCGTTGGGCGGGCGGCGGACGACGACGAGCGCGGGCAGAGGCTCAGAGCCGGGAAGCAGCAGGTGGTCAATGGGAATCATCACCTGCTCTGCTTCGAGGCCGAGCTGGACGGCGACCTCCTCCATCGTGTCGATGGACGTGCCGTCAACTTCCGTTTGACAAGCCTCGCGCAGACGCCCGTAGCTCGCCGTGATGCCGAAGCCTTCGAGCATGCATTTGAGGGAGGCGGGGCCGCAGTCCATCGAAGAGGTCTGGACGACCTCCGGCACGAAGAGGCGCCTGCGCCCGAAGAGTCTCAAGGGCATCAGCCTGCGCTCCGTGGCACTTGGCCCTCTTTGTTTGAAGGAGTGGTGAGGAGCTTGACCGTGCGCAAAAGCAGCGTCGCGGGCGAGACCTGCTCGACCTCTATCTCGACCACGCCCGGCAGGCCGTGTTGGAGTGGGATGGTCGAAGGCGCGTCGGCGCGGACTGAAAGCTCGACACGGATTTTGCCGTCGCGCGTCTCGCCCGCGATGCGCGTGACAATCGCGGGCAGACTGCCGTACTGCGTCCAAGGGAAGCTCGCTAAGCGCATGCGGGCGCCCTGCCCTGCGTGCACGCGACCGAGCGCCGACGGCGGAAACTCGGCGACGATTTTGATCGCGCCGTTGGAAGGCACGACCGTCCCGAGCTTGTCGCCTGCGCTGACGACGGCGCCCTCCTTCGAGGTGGTGACTTCGCCCAGTTGTCCGCTCGCAGGGGCGCGTATCGTGCGGCGCTCGATCTCGTTTTGCAGGCGGCTGATGGTCGCGGCCGTCATGGCGCGCTGGCCTTCGAGTTCGGTCTTCTCGCGCAGCAGCTTGTCGATGCGGACGCGGCGCTCGGTCTCTTCCGTCCGCTGTTGTCGTTCGAGTTTGGTGACGGCGTGTTGAAGACTCTCGACCTCTGCGCGTTTGCTTCGAGCTTCGGAGCGGACGCGGAGGACTTCCATCTCGGCGATCACGCCCTCCTTGAACAGACCCGCGAGTCGCTGTGCCTCCTCCTCTTTGAACTGCGCGGCCGACTCGACTTCGCGCACGCGCGCGCTCGCCTCTTCGAGCGCGACGCGGTTCGCTTGTCGCGCGTCTTCGACGGCCTGCTGCTCAGAGGCGACCTCACGCGCGAGCGCCTCGACCTGCGGCGCCACGGTCGCGAGGCGCGCGCGCTCCTCTTCGAGACGATGCTGCTGTTCGTCCGTGTCCAACTCGGCGAGCACGTCGCCGGCCTTCACCTCCTGCCCGAGCGCGAGATGTGTGTTGACGACGCGACCCGCGGCAGCGGCCTCGACCGTGTAGCCCGCCTGTTCAGCTTCGAGCCGCGCATCGCTTGTGACCTCATAGAGCGTGACGCGCGCGAGGAAGAGCCACGCGCCCCACGCGCCGAGGACGACGAAGGCGAGCGCAAGCGCAAGCATCGTGCGGCGCTGATTGTCCGCGCCGAGCGAGCGCATGTAGCGCGAGAAGGTCGGAGCGGCAGCGGCACCGGCACCGGCTTTGATGTGTGTCTTCAACGTCCTTGCACGCATGTCAGAGGAGTTCGAATCGACGAAGTCGAATGAGACCCGGCGCTTGAAAAGGGATGCTTCGGAGGTGCACGGCTTACAAACTTGCGGAGCCTGTCTGGGTGAGCGCCCGCCGCCGATTTCTGCCTCCGAAAGGTGCGTGGGAGTGTAGCGCCACGGCCGCGCCTTTGCAACGAGTTTATCCGCGCGCCCTTGCTTCATCCACGAAGGCGCGGGGGCGGGCGAAAACTATCATCAGGAGGAAACATTTTTCGCAAAGAACGAAGCGGCCGGAGTGGACGCGCCTGCCCGCGTCCACTCCGGCCTGATGTATGTATCTATGATGACTGGCCGGCCAATCAGGCCGCGCGCTTGACCGACTGGTTGTGGTTGAGTGATCTGCCGCCCGCCTTCACGCTCGACCTGACGCGGAGGCCCTTCACGTTCTGGTTATGATTGAGCCAGCGCGTGCCCCCCTTGACACTCGACTTCACGCGCAAGCCCTTCACGCTCTGGCTGTGGTTCGTGGCTAATCCACCGCTGCCCGCCTTCACTTTTGTCTTCACCTTCATGGTCTGCTCTCCTTGGGGTTTCAGAGTTGATGTGAGGCGACCCGGCGTCGCCCGTCCTGCTTCACCTGCTAAAGCGGAAGCGGAGGCGAAAAAGGATCAGCCGCGGCGAAATTATTTTCTACGTGAAGATTATTCCCCATCTCTCGTTGCGCTTCACGCGCGACGCAACGGGGCGAGGTTGTCACGACATGCAACGAGATTCGGGTGGCCTTCGGCGAGCGTTAGCTCGAAGGCCGCGAGGGCGCGCGAGAGCAACTCTCGGGCTTCGACCTTGCGCCCCTGCTCCCTGTAGAGCACGCCGAGGTTGTTGGCCGTCATCGCCCACTCGACGTTCTCCGCGCCAAACAGACGCTCCTTAATCGTCAACGCGCGTTTGAGCAGTGCCTCGGCCTCGCGGGTTTCGCCCCGCGCCTCAAGCACCATCGCGAGGTTGTTGAGGTTGACGGCGACCTCATAATGCTCGGGGCCGAACTCGCGCTCGAAGATGGCGAGCGCGCGACGATAGAGCGGCTCCGACTCTTCGAACTTCTCCTGACCGTCGAGCAGCGCGGCGAGCGCCGCTACGTCGGCCGCCACGTCCGTATGTTCGGGGCCGAACTCGCGCTCGCGCAGCTCGACGGAGCGGCGCGCGTGCGGCTCACCCGCAGCGTGTCGCCCGCGCGCGTGCTCAAGTCCGCCGAGGTTGTGATAGATGGAGGCCAGCTCGACGGCCTCGGGGCCGAGTCGGCGTTCGAGGATGGTGAGGGCGCGGCGGTAGAGCGGCTCGGCCTCTTCAAAACGCCCGTTGAACTTGTAGAGCATGCCGAGGTCGTTCAAAGCGCCGGCCGTCTCCAAGCTGTCCGCGCCGAAGAACTCTTCGGCGATAGTGATTGAGCGCTTGATGAGAGGCTCGGCCTCTTCGTAGCGCCCGAGGACGCGCCGGATGCGGCCGAGATCGGAGAGGGTCTGGAGACGGAGCCGCCGCACGTCCTCGTCGTCCGAGTCGGCGTGCGCGTCCATGATGGCGGCGGCGCGAGCGTAGTGAGCTTCGGCCCCTGCGTAGTCGCAACGCTGCTCGCCGACCGCGCCCAGACTTGAGAGCACGTTGGCAACGTCCGGCGAGTCTTCGCCCTCCGCCTCTTCCAGAAGGAGCAGAGCGCGTCGGAACAACTCTTCGGCCTCCTTCGCGCGCCCCGCGCGGAAACGTTCGACGGCCGCGTCGTTCAGCTCGCAAGCCTCTTCGACGGGGTCGCGTTCGGATTCTTCATGAATGTTGGGCGTCATGGCTCTCGTCTTTCGCCGGGGCTTTGTGCGGACGCACGGAGGGCACGGAAGCGTCGCCCGCGTCACCTGATTTGCGACCAGCGCGGGGTGTCTTGACTGCTCGGGGTTTAAATATACGCTATATTGCCCGGGCGGCAGAAAAATTCCGAAAAAAACTCTGCTGCCTGATAGTATCCGCGCGGCCCTCCCGCCTTAGAAGTCGGAGACGATATCGAGGATTAGACTCGCGCGGAGAGTTTAATGTCAGCCGAGATAGAAGATAATCAAGACGTTCAGATACGGATGAGCCCGGGCAGGCTTCTGCGAATACTATTAACCCGCGTCAAGCCTTACACGCCGCGGGTCGCCGTGCTCGTCGTCACGCTGCTCATCGAAGGGGTCTTCAACGTCCTGCTCGCGCTCAGCCTCAAGCTCATCATCGATTTCGCCTTCACCCCGCGCGACCCGAAAGCGTTGACCTTGATACTGGCCGCGCTCGGCGTCGGATACTTGTTGACGGCGGCTTCGCAGGTCGTCCGCGATTATCTTTACGCGTGGCTCGGCGCGCACATCATCGGCGATTTGCGCGCGGATATGTTTCGCCACCTCCAGACTCTTTCGCCGGAGTTCTACGCGCGTGCGCGCACGGGCGACCTCTCGGCGCGCTTCTCGACTGACTTGAGCGCGGTCGAGAACGCAGTCGTGCTCGGCATCCCGGGCGCACTGCTCTGCCTCATCAACATGGTCTTCAGCGCGTGCGTGCTCTTTGCGCTCGACTGGCGGCTCGCGCTCTGCGCGGCGGCGGGGCTGCCGTTGTGTTTCGCCGGCCCGCGCCTGTTCGCACCACGCGCGCTGGTTGCGGGCGACCGTTTGAGCACGGAGCAGGCGGCGCTGACGAACGTCATCCACGAGAATCTCGGGGCGCAGCAGGTGGTGCGTGCCTTCGGGCTCGGGCGCCAGCTCTTGGCCGGCTTCGGGGCGCAGGCGGGGAAGGTGACCGGGCTTGCCTCACGCTTCAACTTCCTCAGCTACGTCAGCGAGCGCAGCCCGAACATCTTCATGCTGCTCTTCCACGTTCTGCTCATCGGCGTCGGCTCCTTCCTCGTGTACGACGGCTCGCTCACGGTCGGCTCGCTCGTCTCCTTCAACGCGCTCTTCCTGACGGTGAGCACGGCGGTCATGGGACTGACGGCCGTGACGCCCACCCTCCTGCAAGCGACGGGCGGCATGCGCCGCGTGCAGGAACTTCTCGACGAGCGACCGACCGTCATCGAAAGCCCCGGCGCGCGCGCACTGTCGCCGCTGCTCTCAAGCATACGCTTCGAGGATGTGAGGTTCGGCTATAAGCCGGAGCGCGACGACCTTTCGGGCGTGACACTCGAACTGCCCGCTGGGACGCGCGTCGCGCTTGTCGGCCACAGCGGTTGCGGCAAGAGCACGTGCCTCAAACTCCTCATGCGCTTCTACGACCCGCGCGAGGGGCGCGTCCTCTTCGACCGGATAGACCTGCGCGAGGCGCGGCTCGACTCGCTCTATGAACAGATCGGCGTGGTCTTTCAGGAGAGCTTCCTCTTCAACACGACCGTCCGCGAGAACATACGGATGGGTCGTCCCGGAGCCACCGACGCAGAGGTCGAGACGGCCGCGCGCGCCGCGGAGATTAACGAAGTCATCGTGCGTATGCCCGAGGGCTACGACACTTCGGTCGGCGAGCGCGGCGGCCTGCTCTCCGGCGGCCAGCGCCAGCGCGTCGCCATCGCGCGCGCGCTCATCCGCAACCCTTCGCTCATCATCCTCGACGAGGCGACCTCCGCGCTCGATCCAGACTCCGAAGCCGCCATCAACGAGACCATCGAGCGCGTCTCGCTCGGTCGCACCGTCGTCTCCGTCACGCACAGGCTCTCGTCCGTGGTGAACTACCACCACATCCTCGTCTTCCACGAAGGCCGGCTCATCGAGCAGGGCACGCACGATGAACTGCTCTACCGTGACGGCACCTACGCGGCGATGTGGCGACGACAGACGGGCACGACGCTTACGCCGGCCGGCGACCCATGCGTGACGGATTTGAACGTCCTGCGCGACGTGCCGCTCTTTAAGAACCTCGACCGCGCCTACTTGAAGGAGATTGCCGGCGCGCTCATCACCGAACGCGTCCCCGCGCGTCGCACGTTGATTAAGGAGGGCGAGGAGGGGCGCCGCTTCTACATCGTTGTGCGCGGCAAGGTCTCTGTCAGCGCGAAGGGCTCGGACGGCCACACCCGCACACTCGCGACGCTCGAAGACGGCGACTTCTTCGGCGAGATTGCTCTGCTCACAGACTCGCCGACAACCGCCACTGTCGAGACACTCACGCCCTCAACCTTCCTCGCCCTCCAGCGCGAACAGCTCGACAACCTCATGCGCCGGCATCCCGGTCTTGCCGAGCAGGTGCAGCGTGCGCTCGAAAGCCGCCGGGCCGAGACGTGCGCCTTCAACGCGTGACGGAAAGGCCGCGCATCAACGGGCCGCGCACACAACTCCTGACAACTGCTTCACACGGCCAAACTTTCTCCGGTCACAAAAAGATTGACTTGCGCACGCGGTCTGTTGTTTATTGACGACTTCGCACGCAACAGTTTTCAAGCAGGCCGCGCCACGAACCCGGAGAGGTCTACCCGATGCTAAAACCGCGCAGCTTTTTTCTGCTCGTCTTTCTTCTCTCGCTCTGCTGTCTCGCACGCGCGCCGCTGTTCCGCGTCGAGGCTGCGGGCACAGGCCCCTCTGCGGGTAAGCCTCGGAGCGTCGCATCCGTGCCGCGGGGCGGGGTTGTGGAATCCATCCCTGCAAAATACAGGGAACGGTATCTGGCTTGGAAGAGCGACCTGCTCTCGACCGAGTCGGGGCGCACGCAGTGGGAGACATACGCTTCGAACCCGCGCTTCTCACTCACCGTCGTCGTCCGTGACGACGACCGGCACGGGGCGGGCACGGGCGGTTACAAGTGGGACGACGCGGGCCAACTCGTGGCCGCGA
>JBJMGQ010000482.1:0-4652 GCA_045807845.1 Pyrinomonadaceae bacterium
ATGATTGCGCAATCGAAGGTGGCGGCCACGGAAGAGAGATAATGAGAGTTGAGGCATGCCGCCGATTATCGACTACTCTTCGCGTTTGCACCACAACCTTTCAGAACTATCTCGACCGTCAGGGCGGGCCTCACGTCCTTCCTGTGCTGGCCGTTCATGGTCACTAATCCTTTTTCGCCGGCTCCTGCTTCGCCTTCTGCAATTCGTCGAGAGTGTGCTTCAGGGATTCGAGCTTCTGGCCGGCCTCGCCGAGTTTGCCCTCGGCGGTCAGGCGTTGGTAGTCCGCGAGGGCTGCGGCGGCGCGTTCGATCAACTCCGCCGTCGTCCCCGTAGCAGCCTGTGATGCGTCGCCTGCCGGCGTACCGCCTGCCGAGGGGGGCGTCGGCTTCGCCCCGGCGTCGCCGCCGAAGAGGCTCGTCAGTGCTTCCGCGAAGCTCGTGCCGAAGGCGAGCCGATCCTGCGTGGCCAGGACGACGAGGCGCAGCTCCGGCATCGGCGAGCGCTCGGCCTGAAGATAGATCGGCTCGACGTAGAGCAGCCCGCGCCCGAGCGGGACGATGAGCAGGTTGCCGCGTTGCGCGCGCGACCCCTGCTGATTCCAGAGCGTCAGTTGTGAAGAGAGCTGCGCGTTCTGTTCGATGCGCGCGTTGACCTGAAGTGGCCCGTTGACGAGCTTCGACTTCGGGAACTTGTAGACGAGCAGCGAGCCGTAGGCCGCGCCGTCGCTGCGCCCCGCCATCCAGCCGATGAGGTTGTCGCGCGACGCGGGCGTGAAGACGATCACGTCGGTGAACTCGGTCGTCGGCGACACTTCATGGCTCGTCCCGCCGGGCAGTTGCAGCAGCGCGAAGTAGGGTTCGAGCGGACGCGCCTCCGCCCCGCCGCCCTCCTTCGTGACCGACTCACGTGCGACGCTCCACATGTCCTCGCGCTGAAAGAAGACTTTGGCGTCGTCCGTGTGGTAGAGGCTGTAGGCTTCGGCCTGTGCCGTCAGCAAGGCTTCGGGGTAGCGCACGTGCGCGCGCAGGGTTTCGGGCATCGCGTCGGCGTCGCGGAACAGTTTCGGGAAGAGGTTGCGGTAGGCGCCGAGCAGAGGGTCTTCCCGGTCGAAGACGTAGAAGACGACGCTGCCGTCGTAGGCATCTACCGTCACCTTCACACTGTTGCGGATGTAGTTGATGGTGCCCCCGGCGGCGTTGTAGTGGCGCGCGTAAGGGTATGTGTCGGTCGTCGTGTAGGCATCCATCATCCAGTAGAGGTGCCCATCATCGCCGATGACGATGTAAGGGTCTGCGTCGTAGTGCAGAAAGGGCGCGAGCATCTCGACGCGTTCGCCGATGCGCCGCCGCATCAGCACGCGACTCTGCGGCGTCACGTCGTCGGCGAAGGGCAGGCGCGACGTGTCGTCCAACTCCCATGCGAGGACGAGGCGCCGCAGCGCGCCGCCTACGCGGAAGCCGCCCGCGCCTTCGTAGACGGTCGAGGCGTTGGCGTCGCCCTGCGGATAGTCGAACTCCTTCTGCCTTGTGTTGACGTAGACGGTCGTGTCGGTCTTCTCGCCGAAGTAGATTTGCGGGCGCGTCACCTTGATGTCGGGCGCGGTCGATTCGATGGGCATGTTCGAGAGGATGAACTGCGGGCGGCCTTCGGGCGTGAAGCCGTTGGCCGTGTTCATCGTCACGCCGTAGCCGTGCGTGTAGATCAGGCGCTCGTTGATCCAGTTGCCGCGCGACGAGGCGGGCAGCTTCGAGATGTCGAGTTCGCGCGCCGCGAGCAGCACCTGACGGGTCTGGCCGCCGACCGTGTAGCGGTCGATGTCCACGTCGTTGAAGTCGTAGTAGGTGCGAATCTCCTGCACCTGCCGGAGCGTGTCTTGCAGCGCGTGGTAGTCCCAGATGCGGAGGTTGTCGAGCGTCGGGCGGCTCTCGGCGAGGGCGTAGTCCTCGTTCGAGTTGTCGGCGGGGAAGTCGCGCGCCTCGACGCGTTCGAGGTTGAAGGCGCGGCGTGTGGCCGCGATGTTGCGCTCGATGTATGGCGTCTCGCGCTCAAGCTCGTTCGGCTTGACGATGAAGCTCTGCACGTAGCCGGGGACGATGACGGCGGCGACGACGTAGACGAGCAGAGGAAGCGCAACGGCGGCGAGCAGCACGCGCAGGCGGCGTAGAATGAGCGCACCCGCGAGCGCGACGACGGCGGCCACGACGAGCGAGATGGCGACGGCCGAGAGACCGGGCAGCAGGTAATGGTCTTCGGTGTAGGTGACGCCGCTGAAAATCTGGTGGTCGTCGAACAGATACGCGAAACGCGAGAGGTAGACGCGGAACGCGAGGGCGAGGAGCAGCGCCGCGAGCGCCGTCGAAACGGCCGCGTAGGCGGCGCCGCGCGCCGACGGAGAAAGGCGCACACCCTTCGAGGAGAGCGTCCCGCGGAGGTCGGCGCCGTCCGAAGCCATGCTCAAAAATGCGTAGACACACGCACCGCACAGCGCGACGAACGCAAGCGTCAGCAGCCACGACGAGAGCGCGTCGGCGGCGGGCAGCGTGAAGAGATAAAAACCGAGCCGTCGGCCGAAGACCGGGTCGGCTTCGGCGGTCGGCGGGGCGTTCAGCCACAGCGCGAAGGTCTGCCACGAGGCGCTCATCGACAGCCCGTAGGAGAGGCCGAAGAGCAGCGCGACCACCCACGCCAGAGGCTTCAGCAGGCGCGCGGGCTTCACGTCGAGCGGCTGCTGGCCGTTAAGCATGATGCGCCGCGGCGCGAGCGCCGAGACGACGAAGGCGCGCTCCAGCAGCCAGAACACGCCGCGCAAGACGGCCGTCGTCGCGAGCGCGAAGAGGCCGAAGACAGCCCACTCGTAGCCGAAGGTCGTCCAGTAGACGGACTCGTATCCGAGCGAGCCGAACCAGAGCGTCTCCACGTAAATGCCGCCCGCGCGCGTGAGCGCGAAGACGAGCGCGAGCAGAACGAGGATCAGGAGCCAGCGTTTCCGCTTGTGCCTTCCCTGCGCGCGCGGCGGCTTGATGTCAATGATCTCCCCCTCGAAGTCATCGGGCGTGCCCGACGTTGGCGGTGTGCTCATGCTCATAGTCTACTCTGAAAAGGCGGGAAGTATACTTGCCGGAGGCTCGTTCGGCATACGGAAGCTGTAGAAACCCACAGACGGAACTCCTATCTGCAGGAGAAGACTCACGCCCTCAGTCGGTGGTGTCGCCGCGCCGCCGCCGGCCCGCAGCCAGCGCAGGCCCTAGTCGCGACAGCGCCTTCTCCTTCATATCCGCGGCCGTGACTGTAGGCATCTCCTCCCCTCCGTCTTCAGGGTTGAGCAGCACCGAGAGTAACCCGCCACCTGCCCTGAACGGGACACAAACTCTGCAACGACGGATAAGTGGCAGACCCGTGGCGGGCTCGGCCTCCCTGGTGAAGAGATCGCCTTCTCGGATTATTCCTCCGCACCGCGAGCAGGATGAGTCTCGTAACGCCCGGTACAGCGGCGACCGCTCGCCCGAGCCGAGCATGGCCTCGCCCGCCCGCTCACTGTGGGGCTGGCCAGATTTGCCGTTCTTTCTGTCCTCCCTCTTTATGACTTCGGCCTCCCGTAATCTCTCTCAACGATCATTCCTCGTCGTAGCTTACGAAGTTGACGGCGTTCTGATCTAAGTTCTCCCTGCCGTGATCATAACGCATGACGGTCTTCGGGTCTTTGTGCTTACTCATCATCTGCACCTGCCGGTAAGTCAGACCCGACTCCAGCGCCCTGGTGATCGCCGTCCTCCGCAGGTCGTGCGGCGAGAGGTCGCCGATTCTGGAGTAGTCGGCCCACTTCTTGACGATCTTCTGCGCCATCCTCGTCGAGAGCGCTTTGTCGAACTCAAGCGTGCGGTAGTTCGTGTGCGGCTGGATGAGGTATGAGTGCTCCCCGTCGGAATGCGCGATCTCCCGCCGCTTCCGGTCAAGCCGCAGGTAGTTGTCAATCGCTTCTTTGACGTCCTTCGGCAGCGGCCAGACCTCTTCCCTCCCGCCTTTCACCTTGCACCGCAGAGTCCAGCGGCCGTGGCTCCACTTCACCGACGAGACCCGTAGAGAGCAGACCTCCGAGACGCGCAAAGAGAGGCGGAGCATGACGAGCATCAGGGCGTAATCTCTCGCCCCCTCGGCCTTACCTCGGTCGGGCCCCGAAAGGAGGTAGCGCACCTCCTTGGCTGAGAGCGCACGCCCTGCTGGCTCCGACGGCAGTTCGGGCGGCGAAACTAACTTCGTCGAGGCCGGGTTGAGCGGCACGGCCCCTGCCGCCTTCAGATACTCGAAGAAGGAGCGGATGACCGACAGCTTGAATGCCACCGTCGAGGCGCTCTTCCTTTGGGAGCGTAGCCTGTCCCTCCAGAGGATCACGTCGTTGGGCACGACCTCCGAAGGGTGCTTCATGCCGGTGAACTGGAAGAACTCCCGCACGGCCCTGCCGTAAGCGCGCCGCGTCTGTTCTGAGACTGATTTATTGATGAAGGGAGTCGCGCTCTTCGGGTCAAACCTCCGCGCCGTTACTTCCCTACCGCGGAGGACTTCAGGAGTTATAGCTTCAGTAGACAAGGACCGGATGCCTCTCAGAGTTGATTTGGCGAGCAAAATCGAGGCGAATCATGCTCCAGTTCGCGACC